>JAZDLH010000259.1:0-2293 GCA_043802275.1 Planctomycetota bacterium | reverse complement strand
CTGAAGCGCGACGCGGCGGCGCGCAAAAAGCCCCTTCCCTCCGGGGACGAGGCTCCCCCCGTCGCCGTGGCCGCGAAAGCCCCGGCCCCGGCAGCCAAGGCGGGGGAGATCGACTTCCAGCGCATCGCCCGGCTCGACGCGTTCGATTACGTGTCGGTGGAGCGGCGCTCCCAAATCGCCGAGGAATACCGCATTCTTCGGACGCGCCTCCAGATCGTGAAGCCCAGGCGGAACTCCGTGATCCTCACGAGCTGCCGCCACGGCGAAGGCAAGACCTCCACGGCCGCCAACCTTGCGCTCGTGATGGCCCAGCGCCGGAACCAGCGGATCCTCCTCATCGACCTGGACCTCAGGCGTCCGCAGATCGGGAAGTATTTCAACATCCTCCCGCCGCACGATTTCGTGGACGTGATCCGGGGCCGCGCCTCCATCGAGGACGCCCTGGTCTACTCGGAGCGGGAGAACCTGCACGTCATGGTCGCGCGCCGGCAGTACTCGAACGCCACCGAGCTTCTCGAGGCCTCCACGAGGCACCCGATCTTCGATACGCTGCACGCCCATTTCGACTACCTCGTCATCGACACCTGCCCGTGTCTCTCCACGGCGGACCCCATGGTGGTGGGGCCGGTGTGCGGCGGCGCGCTCATGGTCGTGCGCATGCGCCAGACCCAGCGGGAGAGCATCGCGCACGCGGTCAACATCCTCAAGGAGCAGAACGTGCCCACCCTGGGATTCGTCCTGACCTTCATGACCTACATCATCCCGCAGTACTTCTCCCGCTACCAGTATTACCACGACGCCCATTACTATTACGAGCGCTACCAGAGCCAGGAAGAGACGGGCGAGGGCTGAGCCGGCCATGTATGAAGCGCACTGGGGCCTCGCAAAGGCGCCCTTTGACGAATCCCACGCCGCGGAGAGCTTCGTCGATACCGAGGCGCTGGCCCTCGCGCGGGCCAAGCTCCGCTACGCCCTGGCCCACGGGCAGGGCGCGGCCGCGATCGTCGGGCCCGCCGGGCTCGGAACGAGCGCCCTCGTCTGGCGATTCTTGCGGGAGCGGGTCGCCGAGGGGTGGCTCTGCAGCTATATCGTGCACCCCATCGGCGAGCCGAGGGAGATCCTCTCCGCCATCGCGGGCGACCTGGGCGGCGCGGGCGAACACCCCATGGCGGCCGTGGAGGCGGCCGTGCTCGCCCTGGACGCCCAGGGCCGGCGCGCCTGCGTGGCCGTGGACGAGATCCATACCCTGCGCGACACCGCGCTCCTGGAAGGCCTACGCATGCTTCTCAACGTGGAGGTCGAGGGGCGCCGGGCGCTGGGGCTTCTCCTCGTCGGGCAGGAAGGGTTGCCCCACGTCCTGCATTCCGCGAGCCGCCTGGACCAGCGCCTTGCCCTCACCGTGGAGATCCGGCCCTTCGACCGGGAGGAATCCAAGCGGTACATCCTCACGCGCCTCAAGGCCTCCGGCGCGAGCCGGGGGATCTTCACCCGGGCCGCGGCGGAGCTCCTCTGCGCGCTCGCGTCCGGAATCCCCCGCCACATCAACCGCCTCTCGGAGATCGCCCTGGTCACCGGCTACGGCCTCGGCGCGGACAAGGTCGACGAGGAGATCATCCGCATGGCCGCCCTGGACCTTGGGCTTCTCAAGGTGCCGGTCCTCGCCTCGATGCTCGACCGGAGCTCGGTTCGGGCGGCCGCGCCGGAAGAGCGGCCGAAAGAATTTCCAGCGCCGGACGTCCTGGCGGAGCTTTGCCGCGAGGAATCCGGCAAGGGGTCGGCCGGGGGCGGGGCGGATGAGGAGGTCCTGGCGGGAGTCGCTGGCGGCGGGACCGGCCTCGAGGATGTGCTGGCGAGCGTATAGGGGTTCAAGGCCGTCCGTGCGGAAAGAGGGCGACAAAAGGATCCGGCGCGGGCCGCCGGGTCATTTTTTTTCGGGGGCGGGCAGGCGCGCCTCCACGCGGGCGCGCTCCGGGTGGTCGGCGGGCGCGGCGGCGAGAAAGCGGCGCGCATGGAGCTCGGCCCGCTCCCTGTCGCCCAGGTGGTCCCAGTAGAGTTCCGCGAGGAAGAGGTGCGCCTCGGGGTGCTGCGGCGCTTTTTGGAGCGCGGCGAGGAGGAAGGTCTCGGCGTCGAGAAAGCGGCTCGTGCGGAAGGCGCACAGCCCCAGGCGGAAGTAGATCTCGGCGTTTTCGGAATCGTCCTTGAGCGCGAGAAGAAAGCTCTCCTGCGCCGGATCGGGCATGTTGAGCTCCACAAAGGAGCATCCCTCCATGAAGCGCGCGGGCCCATAGGACGG
>JAZDLH010000258.1:0-7957 GCA_043802275.1 Planctomycetota bacterium | reverse complement strand
GGCCTCGCCGAAGAGGAAGCGCTCCTCCGCGTCGCTCGCCACGAGGTCGAGCCGGAAATCCGCGCACGTCCTCCGGGCCCGCTCCACGAGCGCGGGCCGGAGGTCGCCGGTGTAGGCCGCGTGGAGCCCGCCGCGGAAGCCGATGTCGATGTCGCGCGGCCGGCCGAGGCAGCGGAAGCGCCGCCGGTTCACGCCGAAAGGGATCCATTCCGCCCGAACGCCCCCCTCCCGGAACTCCGCCACGGCCTCGCGGCTGTGCGTGACGATGAGGCCGATCCCCTCGTTCCGCGCGAGGACGATCTTGCCCGGGATATACTTGTAGTCGTTCTTGGTGAACATCGCCTTCGGCCCGGAAAAGTTCCGGATCGCCCGGTCCCAATAGGGCACGCCCGCGCCCCAGGGGCGCCACCGCGTGCGGCGCGCGAAATCGTACCCGCCCGCCACCAGCACGTCCAGGGCGCCGTGCCCCACCACGAGGAGCTCCGCCTCCCGGCGCGCCGCCTCCGGGGGCTCGGGGAATCCCGGCCCCCAGGGGACGAGCTCGTTCCCGGCGGAGACGGCCTCCATCCAGTCGACGTAATAATAGCCCCCGCGGTAGTCGGACCGGTTGTCGGTGAGGTAGAGGATTTTCATGCGTCCTTCCTCAAGGGAGGTCCCCGGTCCGCTCCACGGTGCATTGCGCCTCGGGCGCGAGGATCATCCAGCGCCGGCGGCGCGCGCCGTGGCGCACCGTGAAGAATCCGATCCCGGCCCTCCGCTCCCAGGTCTCGAAGGAGGCGAGGGATCGGAAGGCGAAGTTCACCGAGTAGCGCCCTTCGCTCAGCCACAGGGCGGGGAGCCGGGTCACGAAGGCGTAACGCCCGGGGCCGTGCGCCGCCGGCGCCGCGCCGTGCTCGGCCGCGTAAACGAGGAGCACGGGAATGCCGTCCGGATTCACAAAGGAGAACTGGGGATTCGCATCGGCGACCTCCTCGTAGAGCTCGTACTCGATGCGGACCCGGAGGGGCTCCTCGGGCGCGAGGTCCGTCTGCGACCGGCCCGAGGCGTCCGCGACCGTGCACGAGAGCACGCGCGCCCCGGCCGGCGCCTTCTCCTTCATCTCCCCTTCGCCCCCTGCCGGCGCGCGGTCGAGGAATATCCGCCGCTCGTAGGCGCGGATGGCCGCGGCGCTCTCCTCGAGGGCGATCGGCTCCCCCGCGTCGAGCACGAGCGTGCGTTCCGTCAGGTACTGGACCTGGTCGAGGTTGTGGCTCACGAAGACGCGCGTCTTCCCGGCGCGGCCCAGGCGGTGGAGCGCGGCGAGGCACTGGTTCTGGAACTTCGCGTCGCCCACGGCCAGCACCTCGTCGATGAGGAGAATATCCGCATCCACGTTCATGGCCACGGAAAACCCGAGCCGCGCGCGCATGCCGCTCGAATAGGTGCGGATGGGCCGCTCGAGCGCGTTCCCGAGCCCGCTGAAGGCCTCGATCGCCGGGAGCTTTTGCTCGACCTCGCGCCTCCCCAGCCCCATGACCGCGCCGAGAAGATGCACGTTCTCGCGGCCCGAGAGCTCGGGATGAAGCCCGGCGTTGAGCTCGATCATGGGAAAGACGCTCCCGCGCACCTCCACGCGGCCGCGCGTGGGGGGGGAGACGCCCGCGAGGATCTTGAGAAGCGTGCTCTTGCCCGCGCCGTTCGGGCCGATCACGCCCAGGGTCTCCCCGCGCCGGACCTCGAGGCTCACCTCGCGCAGGGCCCAGGGCGTCCCCCCGTCTTCGGAAGGGCCTTCGAACGGGCTTTGCGCGAAGAGGCTTCGCCCCCGCCGCCGCGCGAGGGAAAGGAAGGGAAGGCCGTACCGCTTCCAAAGTCCCTGGATGTGGATGGCGAGATCTTCGGCCATGGTCAGAGCACATCCGCAAAGTACTGGGAAAGATGCCGGAACAGGGGCCACGCGAGGGCCCACACCACGAGGGTCATGCCGGCCGAGATGCCCAGGAGCGCCGGATCGGGAGCCCTTCCCTCGGTCAAGACGCGCTGGAACCCCTGGATCAGGCCCACCATGGGGTTTAAGACGTACACCCCGCGCCACGCCTCCGGGACCCTCTCCAGGGGGTACAGGATCGGCGTGGCGAAGAGCCAGAACTGCATGAGAAAGGGAACGGCAAAGCTCACGTCCTGCTTCAGGGTGCCGAGCGCCACGGCCCCGAGTCCGAGCCCCAGCGCGAGGAGCGAAAGAAGCGGCGCCAGGACCGCGAGCCACAAGAGCGACCCGCCCACGGGCACCCGGTACCAGAGCATCATCCCCACGAGCACAAGAGAGGCGATGAGGAAGTCCACGAGCGCCACCGCCACCGCCGCGGCGGGAAAGACCTCGCGCGCCACCGCCATCTTCTTCACGAGCGGAGCGTTCGAGAGCACGCTCCCCGCGGCATGCGCGACCGCGCCCGAGAAAAAGGTCCAGGGCACCATGGCGCTGTAGAGGACGATCACGTCGCTCGTCGCCGCGCTCGCGAGCCCCAGCATACGGCGGAGGGCCACGAAGAGCGCCATGTACGTTAGGGGCTGGAGCACCGCCCAGAGGGGTCCGAGAAGCGATCGGCGGTAGCGTCCCTTGAGCTCGCGCACCACGAGCGCGCGCAAAAGCTCGGCAAACCGCCTCGCCGCGCTCCCTGGCTCTTCGCTGTGGACGTAGGCTGCCGGGGGGAAGGATGTCATGGGGGACTCGAACCTCACCGTGCCGCCGGAGACGCCGCCGGGCTTTCTCGCTTTACGTTAACAGGATAAGGAGCCTCCCGAAAAACGCAAGAAAATCATTCGTGCGCCCCTCCCGGCTCCTGCCCGGGCGGCTCCGGAAGCCTTTCAGCGTCCCGTGAGCCAGAGCCAGAGGCGGAAAAGCCCCCCCCGCGCATGGGCGTAGTCCTCGGCGGGGCCCCGCGGGGGGTCCTTGAGGGCCACGTGCTCCAGGAAATACGCCTCCCATTCGCGCGCCGCGGGCGCGGTCTCAAACCTCTCGATCGCCTCCGTCACGAACTCAAATCCCGTCTCCGGGGGAAGGGGCGGCTTCTCCGCGAGACCCAGCTTGTGAACGACTTTGCGCACCTCCTCCTCGTCCAGGGCGTCCGTGCCGTGATGCGAGAGGGGCCGCAGGCGCGCGTCCCTGAGCGCCCGGTAGACCACGCGGTACTCCGCGTCCTCGCGCCGCGCGCGCCCGGCGAGGTGCAAGAGCAGGGCGTATTCCCGTTGCGTCGCCTTGCAGGCGCGCAGGCACATGCGGCGGTAGATGTCCCCGTAGGAGAGGCCGTACTCGTGTACCCCGGCGACGGTCTCGAGAATCACGCAGTCGTGCCCGGCCTGTTGCATGGCCCGCCGCACCGCGCTCTCGGGCTTAAGGGAGGGGGTCTCCGTGTCGAGAAGGGAGAGCGCCTCCTTGAGGAGCGAGGTGCGATAGGCGTGGAGCCCGAGCGTGAGCATGGCCCGGTGGAACCGCCAGGCCCCGCGCGGGCTCGCGCGGAAGACCGTCTCCGGCAGGGCGTCGAGCTCCTCGAGGCAGCGGGAAATCGCGCCGGGCGCGAGGAGCGAGTCCGCGTCGAGGCAGAAGGTCCACCTCGGGCCCTGTTCGAGTCCGATCTCGAAGCTCCGCCGCACCGCCCGCGCAAAGGGCGCCTCGCGGATCACGACGACCCGCTCCGGCGCGCCCTGTGCCTCGGCGAGCTTTTGGCACAAGGCCTCGGTCCGGTCCCCGGCCGCGCGGATCACGATGAAAAAGTCGTCGCCGACGGTCATTTCAAGGCCCCTTTCCAAACGCCGCGCTTCCTCTCCAAGATCTCGTCGCGCCCGGAAGCGGGGAAAATTCCCGGCCTCGTGACGCCTTTCCCCCGGGCGAACACGGGACGGGTCATGCTCGAACAGCGGCGGAACAGGCCCTCACGGGGTCTTCACGCCCAGCTTCCGGGCAGCGGCGCGGAGGGCGCGCCACCAGAGGGGCGGGGCCGGGTTCCATATCTTCCAGAGCTCTTCCCTGAGGTACCGGATCTCCTTGGGGGGAAAGCGGTGGATGGGCGCGAGCGGCCGGCCCTCCTCGTCGCGATGGTAATCCGGCCCCGGAGGGGGGTTCATCCAGTCGAAGCCGGGGTAATTCTTCAAGAATTCCTCGGTCCACCGGCTACCGGGGTAGTAGCGCAGGCCCCCGCCGGGCGAGATGCTGGCCGACCGGCCGAGCCCGGAGCGCCGGATGAACTCGAGTGTCATCTCCGCGTCCTCGAGCGTTTCGCCCGGAAGGCCCGAGATGAAGGTCGCGCGCGGGGTGATGCCGTGCGCGCGGGTCGTGAGGATCGCCGCGAGCGCCTTCTCGGCCGTCACGCCCTTGCCGATGGCCTTGAGCATCCGGGGCGAGCCCGACTCCACGCCGAAGCTGATGACCGAGCAGCCGCTCTCCCGCATGGCATCGAGGAGGGAGTCCTCGATCACGTCCGCGCGGCTCCAGCACGCCCAGCGGAAGGGGCGGGAAGCCTTTTTGAATCCCTCCACGAGCGCGCGCAGGCGATCCTCGTCCGCGGTCATGGTGTCGTCGTAGAAGAGGAGATTCTCGACCTGGGGGTAGTCCGTTAGCACCCGCTCCACCTCCGCGAGCACGTGGCCGGGAGAGCGGGTCCGGTAGCGGGGAAAGATGCCGGGCGTGGCGCAGAACTTGCACCGGGCCACGCACCCCCGGCTCGTCATGAGCGTAACGGTGGCGCCGCGGTCGAACTCGGCGATGGAGATGTCGTAGCCCGCGAGGTTGAACAGATGCCGCGCCGGGAGGGGCAGATCGTCCAGGTCCTCGAGGGGCGGCCGGAGCGCATTTTTTCGGATCTCCCCGTCCGCGCGCCAGACGAGCCCCTCGATCCCGTCGAAGTCCCGGCCCGCCGCCACGGCCTCGGCCAAGGCCCGCGCGGTTACCTCCCCCTCGCCCACCACGCAGGCGTCGATCTCGGAGAAGGCGCGGAGGGTCGCCTCCGCCTCGAAGGTGACGTGGGGGCCCCCGACCGCGATCCGGCACCCGGGCGCGAGCCGCTTCACCGCCGCGGCCCAGTGGCCGAAGTTGTAGCGCGCGAAGGTGGTGCCGGTGAAGCCCGCGAGCTCGGGCCGGAAGGCGCGGATCTCCTCGATCGCCCAGGGAGTGGAGCCCATGTAGTGCCAGGTGGCCATGGTCTTGGTCTGCGCGAGGTCGAGCACCTTGACCGCGGCCCCGGCGCGCTCGAGCGCGGCCGCGACGTAGGCGAGCCCGAGCGGAATGCCATAGCCCTTGCCCGAGCGGGCCGGGTCGGGGATATTCACCAAAAGCGCGCGAATGGGGGCGTGAAACGACGGAATCATGGGTCCCCGGAAGCCTGCCGGCGATTTCGCGGCCAAACCCTGGAATTGTTGAACCGGTTATAATCGGCCGCCCTTCGAAAGCAAGTAGGTAACCGTCCCGCCCAGGAAACTCCATGCCGGTTTCCCGGACCGCTTGCCTTAGACGAGATATACGTCGTAGCGCGCGAGCTTGCCGGTAAACTGGAGCGAGGGCTTCCCGCCGAGCGGCGGAGCGGAAGGCGGACGCTTCACCGCCACCCGCTCCCTGGCCGCTTTTTGCGCCGCGGCGAGAAGCGCGGCCGCGTCCGCATCCCCGCCCACGAGCCTGCGCAAGAGGCGTATCTCCCTCCCGGGCAGGGCCGAGCGCTTGCGCGGGGCCGGGTACATGGGATCGATGTAAACCGCGTCCGGGCGATCCGCTTCCGGGAGATGAAGAAGCACCTCCCGGGCATCCGCATGCACGAGCCGGAGACGCGCTTCCATGACCGAGGCTATGGACGGATGTGCGGCTGCCCGCTCGAAGCCGTCGCGCGTCAGGGCGAATACCGCCGGGTTCCGCTCGATGGCCGTGACCCGTGCGCCCAAGCTTGCCAGGGCGAACGCGTCCCGCCCGAAACCCGCGGTGGCATCGAGCACCGCGAGGGGCCTCCCCCCTTTCTTGAAACCGGCCGCGCGCGCCAGGGGCTGGCGCAACCCCGAGGAGCGGGCGCGGTGGGCCGTGGCGCCCGATGCGAAGTCCACGAAGAAGGGCCGCGCCCGATGGGCGGCGGCCTCGCAGAGCATCAGCCGCTCCGCGCTGAGCAAGAGGTAGAGCCCCGAAGGGGGGGGCGCCTCCACGAAAGAGAGGCCCAACTCTCCGGCGAGGACGCGGGCTCGGGCTTGAAGGGAGGAGGAGGGGTCCGGATATGGGACGGCGACCGGGGGGAGTGCGCCGCGGGGGGTCATGGCGTTTCGCTCTGGACCACGCAGTTTCGCCCGGCTTCCTTGGCGGCGTAGAGCGCGTTGTCCGCCCGGGCGATCAGGGCCTGCGGCACGGTCTCGGCGATGCGCGTGGCCACGCCGAGCGAGACGGTGATCTTCACCCGGATCCCGGCCTCGGGGCCGCAGGAAAAGACCTCTTCCTCGATCCCCTTCCGGATCCGCTCGGCAATCCGTAAGCCGAGGTCGGCCGGCGTCTCCGGCAGGACCATGACGAACTCTTCGCCGCCGTACCGGGCGATGATGTCGGTCTCGCGCAGGAACTCCTTGAGCATCACGCCCAGGCGCCGGAGCACGGCGTCCCCGGCGGGGTGGCCGTGGGTGTCGTTCACGCGCTTGAAGCGGTCGATGTCCATCATGATGAGGGTGAGGGTGTGTTTGTAGCGGAGGGCGCGGCGCATCTCGAGCGTGAAGGTCGTGTCGAAATGTCTCCGGTTGTAGAGTTCGGTCAGCTCGTCGGTGATGGCGAGCCGGGAAAGCTTGGTGTTGGCTTCCTCGAGCTCGACCTGCTTTTGCCTTAGCTCGCGCTGGATGTGCATGAGGCTCGCGGCGATTTCGTCCTGGCGGATCAGGGCCTCCTTGTGGCGCTGCACGGCCATGCGCTGATGCTCTTCGCTCTTGCGCAGCTTCTCCTCGGCCTGGTTGCGCGCCGTGATGTCGCGGATGATGCCGAGGAGGGCCTTTTGTCCCTTGAACTCGATGACCGAGGAGTGGACATCCACCGGAAAAGACCTTCCCCCCTTCGCCTGAAAGGTAAGCTCGTAGACGCAGCGGCTGTCGGAGAGTAGTTTCCGCACCCGCTCGGGGAAGGCCCGGGCGCATTCCGGCGTTTCAAAATCCGTCACGCGCTTGGCGAGCATTTCCTCTTGGGTGAAGTCCAGCTGCCGGCAGGCCGCCGGGTTCACGAGCAGGAGCCTCCCCTGGAGGTCGCAGACGTGCACGGCGTCGTCCATGCCCTCGAAGAGGGTTCGGAACTGCTCCTCGGCCTGGCGGGCATGTTCCATCTCCTCGCGGAGCCGCGACTCCATCAGGCGCTGCCGCGTGACGTCCTCGACGATCAGCACCGCCCCCACGATGCGCGCCTGCTTGTCGCGGAGGGGCGCGGCGCTCATGTTCCACCAGACCGTGCCGCCGGCCTGTTCGAGCTCGAGGGTCTTCCGGCTGATCGCGCCCTGCTCCAGGGCCGCGACGAGGGGGGAATCCGGATGGGGCTCGGTGCGCGGGGGGGAGTAGAGGATTTCATGGGCCTTGATGCCGCTCCCCGGCACGGCCTCGGGGCAGAACTCGCGCAACATCCGGCTCATCTCCAAGACCTCGTAATTCCGGTTCACCACGAGCATGGCGAGGGGGGCGTTTTCAAAGATGGCGGCGTACTTTTCGGCCGTGACGCGCGCCTCGTCCTGGATCCGCTTCAGGCGCGCCATGCTGTCCACCACCGCGAGGAGGTACGGATTGGCGCAGGGCTTGGTGATGTGCTGGAAGGCGCCGGAGGCGAAGGAGCGGGCCATTTCGTCGGGGGAGCTTTTGGGGGAGAGGACGACGACGGGAATCTCGCGGATCCCGGGGAGTTGCCGCTGCATCCAGTCGCATACCGAGCTGCTTTCGAGCTCCTGCGGCGAAGCGACATCGAGAATGACGACGTCGATTTCTTCGGCGTGCGCTT
>JAZDLH010000257.1:0-8662 GCA_043802275.1 Planctomycetota bacterium | reverse complement strand
CTCTTCCTCCCTGTATAAATCGAGGCGAACTCCCGTAGGCCCGCCCCATGTGTACCTGCACCGCCACCCCTCGGGGAATTGCACTTCCAGGGGCTTTTTCCCCCCGGTCGCTTCCCCGGTCGGACGGGCTTGCCTTTCCAGGGCCGGCAGTCGGTGGACATTCAAGCCAAGAGCCGCGACATTCTCCAGGGTTTCGATTTGGATGAGCACATGCGCCCCAGGCGAAGGAGGAAGGAGCCGCGCCTTCACATGCGCCCGCTTGCCCCATTCCCGCATCTCGCAGATGCGAAGCCACGCGTTCGCCCCGTATTTCGGCGTAAAGGTAGCTATTTCAACCTCTTCCGGCAGGGGATCCAGCGAGTATTTCAGCATCCTGCGGTAGGTTTCCGGGTCTTCCAGTTCCTGGAAAAGGCCCACGTGGTCTCCTTTGTCCGGCAGATTGACGATGAGCGGCGCCTCGCGGCCGAGGGCGTTCAGCCTTTCGACCATGAGCTCGGTTTGCTCGCATTTTACGATGAGGTCGTCGCGCGCGTGGCTTACGTAAAGCGGCACGCGGCAAAGATTTTCCGCCAAGTCCATGGGATTGTCCGTGTCGATGAGCAGGCGCAGGTAAGGGGGAACGGTCTCCCGGTCCAGGTTCTGCCAGAGGTAAAAGTCCGTGCGTCCGCAAAAGACGGCGCCGGAGGCGAATACGCCCGGATAGTGGCAGAGCGTGGTCCAGACGCCGCTTCCGCCCATGCTGTACCCGGCGAGATACAGCCGGTTGCGGTCGATGGGGTAGCGCCCGGCCGCGTCCTCGATGGCGTCGAAGGTGTCGACCTCGCCGATGCCCAGGAAATCGGTGTTGCTCCGTCCGAAGGTGAGGAGCATGGCCAGCCCCGCCTTCTCCAGGGCCAGGGCCATCTTGGGGGAGATATTCATCCAGTTCGTCAAGGTCAGGTTGGGAGCATAGCCGTGGAGCATGACCACCAGGGGAAGACGCTTCCTTTCATCACCGGATGTTGCAGGTGACGGGCTGTAGTCTCCCTCGCTCCGGAAGTGGGGCGATTTCGGGCGAGCGGTCGGTTGCGCCGCGTAGGAGGGGATGAAGAGGCGGTACGGCTGGAGCGAGCCGTCGATGCGGGAGATGTAAGCGCCTTCCAGGAGCCCCGTGGGGAGTCGGGGTTGGTACGATGCCGCGTCTTCTGCGCGCGCGACAAGAGGCGCAAAAAGAGAAAGGGCGGAAAGGAGGAGAAAATAGTGAAACGGGAGTCTTGCGCGCGGCATCCTCGATCCGCCTTTTTCGCTCGCCTTTTTCCTCGGAAGGCCGCTCCTGCGGGAGACTTGCCTCCGGCAGGCGGCGTGCCTCAGAGCGTCCTGGCAAGGTCCTTGATATAGGCCTTGAGGTCCTTGGCGAGCTCGGGCCGGCGCAGGCCGAAGGCGATGTTGGTCTTGAGGAAGTCCAGCTTGTTGCCGATGTCGTAGCGCTTGCCCTGGACCTTGAGGCCGTACATGGGGCGGACCTTGACCATCATGCGCATGGCGTCGGTCAGCTGGATCTCGTGGTTCTTGCCGGGCCGGGTGCGCCGGAGGAAGCCGAAGATCTCCGGCGTGAAGAGGTAGCGGCCGGCGATCGCGAGGTTGGACGGCGCGGACCGGACCGAGGGCTTCTCCACGAAGTCCTCGACCGAGTAGATATCCGGGGCGATGGGCTTTCCCTTCATGATGCCGTAGCGGCTCACCTTGGACCGTTCGACCTCCTCCAGGACGACCACCGACTCCCGGTAGCGCTCGAAGACGCAGATGAGCTGGCGGGTGACCGGGGTCTTGGATTCGATGAGCGTGTCTCCGAGGAGCACCACGAATGGCTCGTTGCCCACGTGCTGGCGGGCGTGGTAGACGGCGTCCCCCAGGCCCAGGAGCTCCTTTTGCCAGACGAAGTGGATGTGGGCCAGGTTCGAGATGCGCCGGATGGCCTTGAGCTCCCGCTTTTTGCCCTGCTCGGCGAGCTCGGCCTCGAGCTCGAAGCTGCGGTCGAAGTGCTCTTCGATGGCGCGCTTGCCCTTGCCGATGACCATGAGGATGTCGGTGATGCCGCTGGCGGCCGCCTCCTCGACCACGTACTGGATAGTGGGGGTGTCGACGATGGGCAGCATCTCCTTGGGCTGGGATTTCGAGGCGGGGAGAAAGCGCGTGCCGAAGCCCGCGGCGGGGATGACGGCCTTGCGGATCATGACTTGTCCTTTCGCGGCGGGGCGGTGACGACGGGTTTGAAGACGCGGATTCCCTCCCGGCGGAGGGTCTTTTTCAGGCGCGCGTACATCTTCTCGTCGCGGTACACGCCGACGATGGCGCCCCCCGAGCCGGTGAACTTGGCGCTCGCGCCCGCGGAGCGGGCGAGCTCGACCATGCGCAGGTTCCCCTCGGAGATCCGGTAGAGCCTGCGGCGCCGGTCGAAGTTCGCATCGAGAAGCGGCCCGACGGCCTCCTTGTCGCCCCGGAGGAGCGCCCCCCGCACCCGGTCGGTGAGCCGCGCCCAGTACCGCATCGCGTTCACCACCGCCTTTTCGCCCTGCTCGAAGCGATGGCGGAGGTTGCCGTGAAAGACCTCCGAGCCCTCCGCGAGGTCCGTGCGGTAGGCGATGTAGAGCGGCGGCAGGAGCCGGGGGGAGAGCGCCTCGTAATGCCCGTATCCCTGCCGTTCCATGATCGCCTTGTTGAAGTCCATGTAGACGAGCCCTTCGCAGGCCTGGACCACGCGGTCCTGGAGGCCGGCGGAGATGCCGAGCTCCTCCTTTTCCACGGAGAGGGCGAGGTTCGCCAGGAGGGGGTTCGGGATGCTCGCGCGGTAGAAGGCCAAAAGCGCGCGCAGGCACGCGGTGATGATGGCGCTGGAACCCGCCAGGCCCACGTGGTGGGGGATGTTGGTCGAGTAGCGGATGCTGAAGTTTCGGTCGTCCAGGGGGATGCGGTTCGCGGCAGCGTATTCGTAGAAGCGCTTGACCGTGGCCTTGAGAAGGCGGATGCCGCCGTAGTAGCCGAAGCTCCGCACATCCTCCACGAGGCCCCGGACGCCGGAGAAGACGGAATGGTCGCGCTCGTTGGGGAGGATCTCGAGCTCGGGCGATTCGTAGAGCACGACCTCCGCGTGGAAGTTGCGGAAGACGAAGGCGATGGTCTTGCCGTAATAGCCGTCCGACGGGTTGCCCACCAGTCCCGCGCGGGGATAGACCCGCGTCCGAATGATCATGACGCTCTCCCTCCATCCCCTCTTTTCCAGGCCGCGCGTCCCGGGGCGAGCACCGGATGCCTTGAGTCAAGCGAGGCGGGGCACCGCCCCGCCTCCGCGCCGCCGGGGTGCTTCGCCTCCCTGGAAGGGACCGGGACCGCGAAGCGCCTTCATTATACAGAATCCGGGGAATCGAACAAGGGGGCCTCCGCCTCGGGGGGAGAACGCGGCCGTTCGAGCGCCGGGTCTTAAGCGCCGCGCGTCCGGTCGGGCCAGAGCACCCGGTGGAGCTGGACCTGGAGCCGCACGGCGAGCCGGTCCGCGAGGATCCACTCCGCCAGCCTTGCCGGATCGAGGCGGCCGGCAACGGCCCCGAAAAGAACGGTCGCCTTCTGTGCAAGGCGGTGGCGCTCCAAGAGGTCCTTGGCCCATGCATAGTCCGCCCGATCGGCGAGGACGAACTTCACCTCGTCCCGGGGGTTGAGGCGCGCGAGGTTGGAGAGGTCCATCTTCCCCGTTTCACCGGACGATGGGGCCTTCATGTCCAGGATGCGGATGACGGGGGAGGGTAAGACGCTCGTGTCGAAGCTGCCGTTCGTCTCCACGAGCACCGTCCGGCCCGCCTGGAGGAGAAGGGCGCACAGGGCCGGGGTCTCCTCCTGGAGCAGGGGCTCGCCGCCCGTGATGCAGGCGAGGCCGATCGGTTCCTCCAGGACCCGCGCCGCCACGTCCTCCACGGTCCGGGGCGTGCCGGGTTCCTCCCGGGCGTAGACCGTGTCGCACCAGTCGCAGGCGAGGTTGCACCCCGCCAGGCGCACGAAGACGGCGGGGCATCCCGCGCGCGAGGTCTCTCCCTGGAGGCTCGTGAAGATCTCGCATACGCGCAACATTTCGGATCCCTCGACACGGGCCGGCCGGGCGCCGGAGGCCGGGACTCCCCTTGAAGTCCGGGGCTTCCTTTTTCTTCCCTCCGGACACCCGCCGGGGATTACGACGGCTGGGACGGCGGCCCCTTGGAGCCGCTCTTGCTTCCGCTCTCTTTCGCCTTTTGCGGGTGCAGAACCGCGCCGAGCACCCGGTGCAGGGTCTCTTCGCCGCGGGTAATGCGAAGGTCGACGCCGAGCGCGAAAAACGGCAGGGACGCGTCGAACTGGGCGAAGAGCCCCTCGAGCTTCACCGCGTCCTTCTCCGTGGTGAGGACCACCTCGGCCTCGGCACAGACCGCCACGTCGCAGGCGCTTCGCAGGTCGTCGATCGTGTACGCGTAGTGGTCGGGCAGATCGATCCGCATCGCCACGCGGGCGCCGAGACGCTCGAGCGTGGCGGCGAGGTGCGCGGGCTTGGCGATGGTGGAGAGCGCCGCCACGGGGAGCCCCCGGAGCTTCTCCAGCGGGAGCGGCGCTCCGTCATGCAGGGAAGAGAGGCGGGCGGGATCGTGGATGCTCCAGAGGAGGGGCGCCTGCGGGGCGTGCCGCGCGATCCGCTTCTTCAGGCGCTCGATCGACTCCTTCTCCGCCTGGTCGGTGTGGGTGAGGACCACGAGGTCCGCGTCCCGGAGCGCGGAGAGGGGTTCGCGCAGAATCCCCGCGGGGAGCACCCGCCCGTTGCCGAACGGGCGCGTCGCATCGATGAGGACGAGATCCAGGTCCCGGTGCGTCTGGAGGCGCTGGAACGCGTCGTCCAGGAGAATGACGTCCGCCCCGGCCCGCACGGCCCGGTCGATGGCCGCGTTGCGGTCCGGCCGGGCCTCGTACCGGAGGCCGGGGACGCGTTGCCTAAGGAGGCGCTCTTCGTCGTTGGCCGCTCCGCCACCGGCGCCGTAACCCCGCGCCACGACCGCCGGACTCCGCCCCTGGGAGAGGAGGTAGCGGGCCAGGTACGCGGCCATGGGGGTCTTGCCCGTGCCGCCCGCGGTGAGGTTGCCGATGCTAAGGACCGGGACGCCCGCCCTGCGGGAGGGGAGCCAACCCGCGCGGTAGGCCCGCCGCCGGAGGCGCAGGGCGCATGCCATGGCCAGGCCGAAGGGCCAAAGCGCGGTCCGCAAGAGAACCCCGCGGAGCCCGCCCGCTCCCTCTTCGAGAATGGGCCGAAGCCGGTGCAGGCGCTCGTTCACGGTCCGGACTCCTCGGTGGACGAACGGTTCGGCCGGGAAGGATACGACGCCTCGGCCGGGGCCGGTTCCGCCAGCCTTGTCTCTCGAATCCGGGCGCTTGCGCGCGGGATGTCGTGCGCCTCGGCCAGGATCGCCTCGGCCTTTTCCAGCCGGCCGATCTTCCGGTAGCAATCGGCGGCTTCGAAGAGGGCCGCGTCCGAGAGTTCCGCGTCCTCGGAAAAGGTGGAATAGACGATCGCGTACTGGCGCAAGGCCTCCACCCTCAGCCGGGCCTTTTCCACGGCCTCCGGGGCGTTTTCGCTTTTCAAGAGGAGGGCGCGGGCGCGTTCGAGCAAGGCCTCGCCGCGGAGGCGCTCCCCGTGCTCGGAGAAGACGGCCATGGTGCCGGCATCGTCCAGCCGCGCGAGCGCCTTCTCCAGGAGGGCCTCCCCGCCGGAGGTCTCCCCGGCCTGGAATTGCGCCCGGGCCTCTGCCAAGAGGACCGTGGCGGTCAACAGGACCATCTCCTGGCGGGACTCCGCGGGGAAGGCCCGGCCTTCTTCGCCGGGCGCGAGACCGGCAAAGAGAGCTTCGCCCTGACGGGAGACCTCGAGCGCGCTTGCATAGTTCTCTTTTTCCATGTAATACCTGCCGAGCGTCGCCAACGCCTGCGCGGCCCAGGGCGTCCGGGGATAGGCCGCGGCGATCGACCGGAGGCCTTCGATCGAGCGCTGGGCCAAAGCCGCCGGATCGTCCCTGGAAGGGGCGAGCTCAAGACCGAGAGAATGGGCCCGATACAAAGCTTCCGCCTGTCGATCCTCTTCTTCGGAACCGGCCGGGGGGGCGAGGCGGGCGACGGAGAGGTACGCGGCCCGGGCCTTCTCCGGCTCGGCGAGCTTTTCGTAGATTCCCCCGGCATCGAGGATCGCGGAGCGGTCTTGCGCGAGGTACGGTGCGAGGTACTCCACGGCCTCTTCCAGGCGAGCGCGCTTGCATAGAATGTCGGCGAGGGCCCGGGCGGTGTCGATGCGGAGCGTGCCGGAGAGCGACGGGTCGTCGTACAGGCTCAAGAAGGCGTTTTGCGCGGGTCCGTATCGCTCGAGTTTTCCATAGACCCGCCCCAGGAGGAAGCGCGCCTGCCGGACCGCCTCGGGATCGCCTCCCAGGGACGCGGATTCCATCAGGGGCTCGGGGGCGCGCACGAAGTATTTTTGGGCAATGTCCCGGTACAGGTCCATCATGCCCGGATTCCTCTGGGCAGCAAAGCGGTCGGCCGCGCGCAGGGCGAACTCCCCGGCTTCGTAGAGGGCGGAGCCGAGCGCGAACAAGGCCGACGCGGCCCAGCCGCCCCGGGGATTGGCCGAGAGCGAGCGTTGAAACGCCTCTTCCGCAAGGGAGAATCGCCGCAAGACCTCCTGGCAGATCGCGTCCCCGAGCGTCGGGCCCGAATCGGCCCCGACCATGGCGTCGGCTGCATAGCGGCCGAGGGCGGCCAGGCACCGACCGCGTTCGTAAAAGAGCGCATCGAGGCGGACGCGATCCGAGTGCTCATCGAGGAGCCGGTCGAGGGTTCGGACCGCCTCCTCGACGATTGCCTCGGGTTTCGCTTGCCGGAGGGCCATGGCTCGATGGGACAGGGATAGGTTGGAGAGGGCCTCCGGAATACTCTCCGGCCGGCGGGTGGCAAGGAGGAGCAGGGCCGAGGCGTTGTACATCGTGTCCATGCGGTCCGGGGGGGCGCGGGCATGGATGCTTTCGGCGAGTTCCAGCCGGCTCGCGGCCTCTTCGAGCAGGATTTCCGGGAGAAGACGCCCTTCTCCCTCCGCCTCCATGGCGCGGGAGGCGCTTTGGCAATAGAGGAGGGCGCACTCCGGCCGCCCGCGCTCCCGCTCGATGCGGGCGAGGGCTTGGAGGGTGCTCACCCAAAGCTCCGGATTCCCGGCGCGCGTGCACAGGAGGCCTGTGAGGTGAAAGTAGCGGTTGGCGAGGATGTAATTTTTAGCGTTCAAGGCGGCCTGGCCCGCCAGGTAACTCGCCTCCAGGCGGGAGTTCGGCTGGGCCAGGGCCTCTCCGAGCCGGCCGAGGGCCTCGGCCGGTCGGCCGAGCTCGATCTCGGCCTCCGCGAGCTGGATGAGGGCGGGTGCGCGCCGGGGGTCCGGGGAGCCGATCGCCTCCATGAGCTCGAGCGCCTGGCGGAACGCCTCGGAGGCGTCTTTCAGCCACTGGCTGCGCTTCGCGCTCTCCGTGGCCGCGAGTCGGACCGAAGACCAGCCGATCCCCAGGGCGGCGTCGAGCTTGACCGCCAAGAGGGCGGCCTTGTCCTGCCGGGCGCGGTCATAGGCCCGGATGGCCGCTTCCGGTCGTCCGGCGTAGTACAAGCTCTCCCCGCGCCACAATTCCACCTGCGGGAGGGCGGAGGAGTCCGGAGCGGCCTTGAGAAAGGCTTCGGCCTCCTCCTCGACGCGGTCATACTGGTGGGTTTGCAGGAGGCACTCCATGAGCAGGAGCTCCGGCAGGGGCCGGCCCTCTCCCGAGGGACGCCGGCTGGAGGGGGGATAGCTCTGCACCAGGTCCCCCAGCGCTTCGATGGCCTTCCGATACGCGTCCGTCGACCGGTCGGCCCGGCCGATGCCCTGATACGCCACGGCCCGGTAGAGGCGGGCGTCGTAGTCCAAGGCCTCCTGGATCACAAAATGCCGCACCACGTCAAAGAAATCCGCTGCCTTTTTATAATGGTCCACCTGGGCCTGGGGCGTGGGTTGAAACGAGGCGAGGGAAAGGTAAAGCCGCCCGAGCCAGTAGTTCGTCTCCAGACGGAGCTCGCCCGTCGGGAAATCGCGCAACAGGGCTTCGAAGATCCGGCGCGCTTCTTGCAGGTATTTGGCATCCGGCGCCTTGCCCGTGGCTTCCATGGCTAGGGCAAGAAAAGAGCGGCCGCGAAAGAGCAAGGCCTCTTCTCGGGCCTGGCCCCTGGGAAACGCGTCAAGGTAGAGCCGGAACCATCGCTCGGCGTCCGCGTAATCCCGCGTGGCGAAGAGCTTGCGCGCCGGGATGAGAAGCGACTCCTCGGTGGCCTTTCCCGGAAGCGTCTCGGCTGTCTTGGCAGGGACGCACAGAGCGGTCCCAAGGAGGAGTAGACCTACGAACCAATAGGAAAACGACCTCACCCCCATCTTTCCCCCCAAGTAAAACCGGTTGTGGAACATGGGGAAAATGACGCTTGTAACTCCTTGCCAATCAATGTGTTATTCCCCTTCTGCAGCTTTTCGTAAGGCGGAGTGCTCCAGGAACGGAGCCGCATGGGCATCGAGGAGGTCCCGCAGCTCCGCTGGAAAACGTCTCGGCTCTCTGTCAGCATTCAC
>JAZDLH010000256.1:0-8072 GCA_043802275.1 Planctomycetota bacterium | reverse complement strand
ATCGCCTCGGCCGCCCTTCGGGAGGCGCCGGGCCCGCCCAGGCGCTCGCGCAGGCCCAGGAGCTTTCCCCGCATCGTCTGCCGGATCGCCTCGTCCGAGAGGATGCGCCAGGCTTCCTCCGCGACGCGCTCCGGAGTCGCCGCCTCCTGGATAAGCTCCGGCACAAGCACCCGGGGATTCTCGCCCGCGGCCGGGAAGTCGTGGGCAAGAAGGTTGGGAAGGGAAAAGCAGCTCGTGCGCACGAGGCGCCACCCGAGCCAGGCGGACAGGGCCGAAACCCGGTAGAGCACCACCATGGGCGCCCCGTAGAGGGCGGCTTCGAGCGTGGTCGTGCCGCTCTTGGCAAGAAGCAGCCGGCTCGCGGCCATGATCTCATGCGCCCGCCCCGGAAGAACGGGCAGGCCCTCCAACCCCCGGCCCGCGAGGGCCTCCAGCATGGCGCGGTCCATGCCCGGGGCGGCCGCCACCACGAAGCATAGCGACGGGTCCCGTTTTTGGAGCATCCGGGAGGCGGCGAGAAGGATGGGCAGGATCCGGCGGATCTCGCTCTTTCGGCTGCCGGGGAAGAGGCCGACGAGGGAAGATTCCCGGGAAAGCCCCAGCTCCCCTCGCACCGTTTGCCCGTCCTCGGAGAAGTCGAGCTCGTCGAGCAGGGGATTCCCCACGAAGTCCGCGCTTACCCCCTCGGCGCGCAACAGCGCCTCCTCAAAGGGCAGGATGCAGAGCACGCGATCCGTAAGCCTCCGAAGCTCATGGACTCGGCGGTAATCCCAGGCCCAGAATTTGGGCGCGATGTAGTAGAATATCTTCTGCCCCGGAAGCGCCTTCCGGATCCGGCGCGCGAGGCGCAAGTGAAAGCCGGGATAATCCACGAGGATGACCGCGTCGGGCCGGGTGGTTCGCACGAACTCGAAGGCCTGCCGAAGGAGGGCCCGAAAGGCGTGGAGATGGCCAAAAACCTCCGTGAAGCCCGTGATCGCATGGTCCGAGGCGTCGGCGATGGTCTCCACCCCCGCCTCGCTTAGCCGCGCGCCGCCCATGCCCCAGAGACCCACGGCCGGGTCCCGCTCGCGCAGGGCCCGCGCGAGCATGGCCGCGTGCTCCTCGCCGGAGCGCTCGCCCGTTGAGATGTAAATGCGCCTCGCCACGTCAGGCTTTCTCCATCTCTTCCAGAGCCCGGGAAAAGGCCCGAAAGGTGCGTTGGTCGAAGAGGACAAAGCGCGCCGTCTTTAGCCCGTTGCGTTCCAAAAGGAAATCTCGCGTTGTCCGGAGCGCGATCCCGGCGGCCTCCTCCACCGGGTAGCCATAGGCGCCGGTGCTGATGGAAGGAAAGGCGATCGTCTCGACCCCGCTCTTTAGGGCGAGATCCAGGCTTCGCCGGTAGGCGCTCGCGAGCAGTTCCGGCTCGCCCGAGGCGCCGTCTCGATAGACCGGCCCCACCGCGTGGATCACGTGCCGTGCCCGCAGTCGGCCCGCCGTGGTGAGGACTGCATCCCCCGTGGGACACCGGCCTATCTTGCGGCACTCTTCAAGAATGGCGGGCCCGCCCGCGCGGTGAATGGCGCCGTCCACCCCCCCGCCGCCTTTAAGCCCCGTGTTCGCGGCATTGACGATCGCATCGGCCTCAACTTGCGTGATGTCCCCCGTTACGAGCTCCAGAACCGCGCTGCCAATGGTTAGGGACTTCACGGTCGGCCCTTTTCTTGAAGTATTTTGCCCGATCCTTTTCCCGGGAACCGGACTATGGATATCGCGTATCTATTGATTTAATAATAAGTTATAACCTTTCGGCCGCTCATGTCCCCTTGGGATAGGGGACCGGGTCCTCAAGCCCGGCCTCGGCAAAGGCCCTGCGGCGAATGCGGCAGGCGTCGCACCGGCCGCAGGCGAGGCCGTCCTCCGCCGGGTCGTAACAGGAATGGGTGAGGGAAAAGTCGAGCCCGAGCTCCGCGCCGCGGCGGATGATCGCGGCCTTGTTCCAGGAGGCAAAGGGCGCGCGGATGCGAAAGGGCCGTCCCTCCACGCCCTCGCGCGTGGCGAGATTGGCGAGCCGTTCAAAGGCGCGGACATATTCCGGCCGGCAGTCGGGATAGCCCGAGGCGTCGAGCGCATGAACTCCGAGAAATATGTCGTGCGCCTGGATCGCTTCGGCCCAAGCCAGGGCGAGGGAAAGGAACACGGTGTTCCGGCCGGGCACATAGGTGCTCGGAATGCCGGATGCGCGGGCCGCTTCGTCCCGGTCCTTGGGAACCGGGCCGGAACCGGTCAGGGACGATCCGCCGAAGGAGGCGAGGTCGAGCGCGAGGATTTTGTGCTCCGCAACGCCGAGCGAGGCGGCGACGGCCCGCGCCGCCCGCAGCTCGCACGCATGGCGCTGGCCGTAAGAGACGGTCAAGGCGCGCACGGAAAAGCCTTCCGCCCCGGCCACGGCGCAGGCCGCGGCCGAGTCGATGCCCCCGCTCAAAAGGACCACGGCCGCTTTTGCCCCGGTTGGCATGCGGAGAAGCCCCTTTCCTCAAAATGCGGCTCAAAACTCGATGACCGTAATCTCCGGCCGGCAGAAGAGACGCACCGGCACCACGATGGTCCCGATGCCGGGATTCACATACAGGGGGCCCGGGGCGGTATGATAGAGCCCCATCTGCCAGGCTTCCATGCCCGCGGGGAGAAGGAGGGGCCCGAAAAAGGGCAGGCGGATCTGGCCGCCGAGGGTATGGCCCGCCAGGATGAGATCGTACACGTTCGTCCAGTTTGTAAAGTGCTCCACGATGTCCGGGCCGTGCGACAGGAGCACGCACTTGACGCCGCTTTCCCTGGCCGGCGGGAGCAGGGCCTTTCCAAACGCGCCCACAACGACGACCTTTCCGTCCACCGCGAAGACGGATTCCTCTTTCAGCCACGCCCCGCCCGTGGACTCGAAGGTTTTTCGGATCTTTTCATAAAAATACTTGTCCAGGGGATCGCCCTCGCCCGGCACGCCGTAGAGGGGGTGCCGGATGTCTTTCAGAATCGACAAGGCCTCTTCGAGAACCTCCCGCCGTTCCGCGATACCGCCCGTGAAAAAGACGGCCGCCACGTCCAAGTCGTTCAGTTGTTTCACGACCTTCTTGAGATAGATGCGGTCGCCTTTCCGGTAATGGATGTCGGAGATGTGCGCGATGCGAATCCGGTCGATGTCGTGAGAGAGGATAACGGTGGGCACCCGGATCCAGTGCGGTTCGATGAAAACCCCCAGCGCGAACAAGAAGCTGAGAAAAAGGAGGCCCGCCAGCTTGCCGTACTTGACCCACGGGTTCTCCCGCTGCAGCCTCTTGATGAACCGGGCCCATTGCAGGTCCCGTTTCCGCGACATGCTTGTCGTCATCTTTGGACCGCCCCGCCGTAGTTTATCTTCCTTCGACCCGGGAGACCTCGATCAACCGATTCAGCGAAGCCGACGCCTTTCCCCGATCGACGGCCTCGCGGGCCTTTTCGATCCCTTCCGCGATATCCGCCGCCAGGTCGGCCGCAAAGAGGGCCGCGCCGGCGTTCACGAGAACCATGTCGCGCGCCGGGCCCTTTCCGCCCGCAAGGACGTCGCGGAGGATGGCGGCGCTTTCCTCGGGCGAGTTCACGCGCATGCGCTCGATCGGGGCGCGCTTCAGGCCGAATTCCTCGGGCGCGATGGTAGCCGTCTCCACCGCGCCGTCGCGCAGGACGGCCATGTCCGTTTTCTCCGACAGGGTGATCTCGTCCAGCCCGTCGCGCCCGTGGACGACGATCACGCGCTCCGCGCCCAGCGCCTGCAAGACCCGGGCGAGCGTCTCCACGAGGTCCGCGGCATAGACGCCCAGAAGCTGCCGGCGCGCCCCCGCGGGATTCGTGAGGGGACCGAGGATGTTGAAGATCGTGCGGACGCCGATCTCCTTGCGCGGGCCGATGGCGTGCTTCATCGCCCCGTGGAGAAGGGGAGCGAAGAGGAAACCGATCCCGGCCTCCTCGATGCATCGCGCCACCGTCTCCGGACCGGCCATGACGTTCACGCCGAGCGCCTCGAGCACCTGGGAGGAGCCGGAGGAGGAGCTGACCGACCGGTTCCCGTGCTTGGCCACCTTCGCGCCCGCCCCCGCCGCCACCAGGGCCGCGGCCGTGGAGACGTTAAAGGTCTTCTGCCCGTCCCCCCCGGTGCCGCAGGTGTCGATCACGTCCGCCGGGGCCGGGATACGGGTGGCCTTCTCGCGCATCACCCGCGCCGCCCCGGTGATCTCGTCCACGGTCTCGCCCTTGATGCGGAGGGCCACGAGGTACGCGCCGATCTGCGCACCCGTGCAGGCGCCCGACATGATCTCATCCATCACCGCGGCCGATTCCTCGCAGGTGAGGTTCTGCCCGTCCAGCACGCGCTTCAAGGCCTCTTGAATCATCCGCCTCTTCCTCCTGCCATGAATCGATTCGCGTCTTTCCGTTCTTCCTTTTTTGACCCGATCCGGTCGGGAGCGCGGGCGTCTTCGTCCCCGGTCTTTAATCCATGTATCCTTTCTGCCGTTTGCCCCGCGAAGAAGGGACACCGGAGGAGCCGGGAAGGGGTCACGGCTCGTTCGAGGAGGGGGGAGAAACTCCCGGTTCCTCCCCGCCATCCGAGGATTCCGGCGCTCCCAGCGAGGCGGCCAGGGCCGTGCTCATGGCCGCGGGCTCCGGAAGGATCTTGCGATACAGGCGCCCGGTCAGATAGGCATCGAGATAATAGTAAAACGCCAGAAGAACCGTGACGAGGATTAAAAGGAGGAGGAGGCCTATCGCAAGGACAAAGGGAGCCAGGGCCAGGGCGATGAGGATGCCCCGTATGCTCCAGGTCTTACTCCCGCCCGGCAAAAGGCGGCCCTGGGCCAACTCGTCTTTCATGTGAAGATCCATCCGCAGGGGCCCCGGACGGCCCTTCCTCACCTCCAGCGCGGCCCAGCCATGGTCGATCCCTTGCAGTCGGCGGGAGAGGGCGACCTCCTCGAACGGCGGAAGGACATTCGGAAGAAGGGCCTGGATATCCCCATAGGCCCAAAGCGCCGTGCCCGGCAAAACATGGGCGAACGAGGCTCGGAAGCGCGGATTTCGATGAAGCGACGGCCTTTCCCCCCGGCGAATCTCCATCGTGCGGCGCAGGCGCTCCCGGGACTCCGCCAAGACGAGCACATCGTCGAATGCCAACGCCCATAGGGCGTCCGCGTTAGGGCCCCGGTCGAGTCGAAAGACCTCCCCTTCTTCCCCCTCAACCGGCGTCCAGGCGAGACCCAGCTCCTTCTTCATCGCCTGCAAGAGCTTTTGCGCGCGCGCGGTTTGCAAGGCCAGCACCCACTCCTCGCGGTCTCGTTTCAAGTCCACCAGCGCGGCGGCGCCCCGTTTGGCGGGGGCCAGGACATCGGCCACCCCCTGGATGTTCGCCGTCCCCAGGAACAGGGCGACGTCCTGATAACATTCCCAGAGGGGGGATTGCCCGGCGGTAGGGCCCTCGAACGCCTCTTTCCATGCGGCGGGCTCGCTTACCCTCAGGGCCTTGGGATTCCGCACTTCAAGGTAATAATAGGCTTCGTCGGGCAGAATCCGCGCAAAGGAAAAATCACGCTCTCTCGGGGAAAAAACAAGGATCAGAAGAAGGGCCAACCCTGCGGCCAGAAGCAACTTGTGTTTGGTCTTCACCGGGAATTTCCCTTTTCGCATGGACAGGAGGCCGCACTATCCTTTGAATCAAGTATAAATTATGACGCGCGTGAAAATCAAGGGGAAAGAGCTTGACCCGACCGGGAAACGGAAAAGGGCGCGTTTATTACCGCATAAAGAACGGGGGCCTGGTTGGCATCCAGGCCCCCGTGCATCCTATTGCGTGACTTGATCGACAGACGGTTCAGAACTCCCATGCGGTCCGGAAAGCAAGGATGTCCGCATCGGCGTTTTCCCAGCCGTCCAGATCGTTCTTGTACCACTCGTGCATGTACTGGAGCAGGAGCTTGATGCCGTTGTCGAAGGTGTAGCTCGCGCCCAGTGACGCGCTCCACAGGCTCTCATCGAAGTCGAGGCCGCTGCTGTAGCGGTCCAGGGTCTCGTTGTCGATGACCATCAGGCCGAACTCGCTGATCAGGTTGATCTTCTCGGTGATGGCATAGGCCGCGCCCACCTGGAGGACATGGCTGGTGAGATCCTGGAGATGCGCGAGATCCCAACCGTAGAGATACTCGCCCCAGATCTCCCACTTGTTGTCCGAGGTGGTGAAGTCGGCCCCTACCGAGACGGCCTTGATATCGTCATCGGTCCTGGGGAACGCCGCCATCAGGTTGTCGTACTCATCCGAGGTCATGAGCCCCGCGGACACGCGGGCATCGAGGATCCTCAAGATGTTGTTGTAGGCGCGCTGGCTCAGCCACCCGTAGGAGACCGAATCCGCCAGGCTGCTCAGAATATCCAGGTGCCTGGAATCCAGCTCGTCGATGTCGGCATAGGCCTCGTCGTGGAGGTTGATGAAGGACGCCTGCATCTGCAGGCCCTCGATCGGCTTCACCTTCAACTGCGTGGCCCAGCTCTGCACGCCGTGGTCGCGGGAACGGTCTTCGGTGAGTCCGCCCACGTTCTGGAACAACGACGCGCTCATGCTGACCTGGTCGGTGAATTGGTACAGCGCCTGAAGGCCGACACGGTTGTCCACCTCGCCCGGCCACACAAGACCGGAGATGAGGGAGGGCTCGTGCGGATTGCTGTTCCAAGCGTCCCGGTTGCTGTCGGCCGGGCTGGACCAGACGATTTCGCTCTCGTAAGGGGAGGAGGATCCGAGCACCGTGGTCGAGCCGGATCCGCCGTGTACATACGGATCGAGAACGAGCATGTCCTTGTCCTGGCCGAACCAGACTTCGTCCTTGCCGAAGACCAGGGTCCACTTGCTGCCGCGGACGTTCTGCCAGACGAACTGGAGCTCTTCCACGAGGCCCTGCTCATCGGTCGAGGCATCATCGAGGTCGAGCTTCATGAAGAGATACGTGTCCGTTCCCCCGTCCCCCCGGATGTCGAGGTCCGCATCCGTGATCTGGGCGGAGGTGATGTCGATGTTGTCTTCCGAAGAATTGGCCTCATCTAGATGGGCAACAATCACGTCGATTTCGGCAACTCCGCCGAGCCGGACCTGGCCCTTCTTTTGCAGGCTGGTCAGGCTTTCGGCGTCGCCCGCGCCGGCCGGAGCCATGAGCTGCGCCTCCAAGGTGGCGATGCGCGCCTGGAGGTCGGCAAACTCGGCGCGTTCGTCGGCCACAGCGGTTCCATATAGGAGCATCACCGCGGCCAAGATCATGACAAACCCTAAAACTGTTCTCATCTTTTCAATCCCCCTTTTGTTCACAGAGATTTTCTACCGTCGGTTCTTCCGATCCTTCCGGCCGACTGGTAACAGTCTCACTCCTTCCGGACCGTTGCGGACCCCTGAGGCCCGCGGTTTTGATTCTCTGTATTTCTCCCCGTCTCCTTTCAAAAAAATATTCCCGCTTTTTCTCCTCTGCTTCCTGTTAAGGAATGTCACCCAAAACGAATCGATCGCATTTTTTGCTTTGCCAAGGCCCTTTCCATGGGCCTTCCAAGGATATACACCCCCGAAGCTCCTCCGTTACCTACGGATTATATGAACTGCCTCCCTCATGGCAAGGAAAAAAATAAAAAACCCTTTTCTCTCTTTTCCTCGTTCTCGGTTCTCGGCTCTTGCGTTGATTTCCCAAAACTCCGAACCGGGCATTGCCCGCCGTTTGTCCCAAGGATATTCGCCTCTCTCGCCCTAACGAAGAGAGGCGGGATAATTAGGCTTGTTCCCCTCCCCTTCCTTCCATATCTTTATTATCGGTCACGCTCGGGCAAATTTCCTTTTTTTTTTAGAGAAAGGCGCTCTGCAAAGCTCCCCGCCCTTTCTACCCCGTTTATTGTCCATATTTTTCGTTTCATTTCAACTTTTTTTATAGAGAAAATTCCATGGTTTCCCCATCGCCAAAGGACAGGCCGCCTCGGTCCCTTGCCTGGAGGATTTAACCCTTTTTATCGGCCGTGGTTGTGGATCCCGAGTGTTCCTTGAA
>JAZDLH010000255.1:0-33286 GCA_043802275.1 Planctomycetota bacterium | reverse complement strand
TTGACTTATTACGGCAAATGTATAATATTTTTACCGGAAGGTAATCCAATGTTGGTAAAAACATGTGCCAAGACAAGATATTGAAGTTATAATTACTATTAATGCTATAAAAAACGCTATAAAAAACACGGATCAAACCGTGATCATTCGGTGAATTCCGTTGGAGTCAAGGTATTGGGTGACGGGAATTGAGATTAACTAAGGTTCGGGAGCTTAACATGAGCTACAATTTAAAGAAGGTTTTTGGCCAACGCTTTCGGGCTGCACGCGAGGCGAAAAAGCTTTCCAGGGCTGCCTTGTCGCTTCGTCTCAGCATATCGCCCAAGACCATCCAAAGCTGGGAGATGGGAAGGACCTTTATTGAAAATCTAAGCCTCCTTCCCGCCATTGAAAGCGAGCTGCAAATCAACGTGATACAACTCCTGGCGGCCCCTCCCGCCGAGGAAGAAAATCTGGCGGCCGAATCCCCGGCGGGGTATGGAGCGAAGCATATCGTGCGCGCAACGGAACGCGTCCCGGCAGGCCCCCAATTCCCCATCGTGCTTTTTCCCCATACCGACGAGACGACTATACCGGATCTGCAAAACGCCTACGTGGCCGTTCCTCTGTTGAAGCCCGCCTCGGCGGCCAAGCCCATAGACGAGATTCAGAAAAAAGACATCGTACGGCAGTGCCTGTTTCCCGCCTCCTGGTTTGTTCGGGGCCATACCGTGGTGGCGTATCGCATGGCCGATTCTTCCATGGCGCCGAGCATCCGCCTCGGCGCCGTGGTGCTGGTCAATCGCCGCCAGACCTCCCCCAACCGCCTCAACGGACGGATGGCGGCCATCTGGCTCGCGGACCGCGGGCTGCGCATCCGGCGCATCCTGGTGGATCCGGAGGACGGGTCGGTGGAGGGCGTGCCGGATCTCGACAGGACGCGCGGCCGCATCCGAGTCGATTTGGAGGGGAAGGATCGGCTGCTTGGGTCGGTTCTCGGGCTCTACGAGCCGCTGGACGAATAGCCGATCGGTTTCAGGTTCCCCATGATTCAGGCGCTTCTCCTTTTTCGAGAAGCGCTTTTTTTATTGAAACGCCCCCCCCGAATCCATACTTCTTACATAGACCGCACGAGCGCACCCTTGCCAACGTAAGGAAAGGGCGGAACCCATGGCCATGAGACAGATCTCCATCCAGGAAGCCAAGCCGGGCATGGTGCTGATCCAGCCCATTGAGGATGGCCAGGGCCGGGTCATTGTGGGCGCGGGGGTGGTCTTGGGGCCGATCCACATCAAGCGTCTGCCGCGATGGGGAGTCAAGACTCTTGTCGTTGAGGAGGACTCCGGTAGCGGGGCCGCTTCCGCGACCGATGGGGGGGACGAGGTGAAGGAGGCCGCCCCGCCCGTGGACGACGCCTATCAGCGGCAACTCGCCGAGCGCTTGGATGCGCGCTTTCACGAAGTGGACGCTTATCCCTTCATGCAGGAACTCAAACAAATCGCTTTGAAGTGGTTGGTCGAGGCGGGGCCGGACGCCGTGCCTTCTTACAAAAAGTGAGGTTGAGGCGTCGAGGGTTATGCCATGGCGATCGATTCCGAGAGGGCCCGGAAGAAGATAGAATCGGTCACCGATCTTCCCACCTTGCCCACGGTGGCGAATCGCATCGTCGCCACGGCCAACAATCCCAAGGCGAGCGCCACGGAAATCGGGGCGATCATCTCCCGCGACCAGGCCTTGACCGGCAAGGTCTTGAAACTCGTCAATTCCGCCTATTACGGATTCCCCCAGCAGATCAAGACCGTGAACCATGCGATCGTGATCCTGGGATTCAACAAGGTGAAGATGGTAGCGCTGACCGCCTCGATTTTCGATCTCACGCGCGGGCGCTTGGGACACCGGCTGCACATCCCCACCCTATGGATGCACGCCTTGGGCACGGCTATCGCCGCCCAGGCGGTGGCGAGCGAGGTGGGTGGGGGCATCTCCAAGGAGGACGCCTTTGTCGCCGGGCTCTTGCACGACTTCGGCAAGCTCATTCTCGATCAATTCCTGACCAAGGAATACGAGCCGGTGCTCGAAAAGACCCGGGAGCGGAATACCCTGCTCCTGGCGATGGAAAGGGAGATACTGGGCTTCGACCACGAGCAGGCCGGCCACTGGGTCATGCAGAAATGGATGCTGCCGCCGCCCCTGGTGGCCGCGGTCCGGCATCACCACAATCCGTGCCTCGCGCAAAACGAGCGCGGCCTCGCCTTCGCGGTGCACCTGGGCGATATCCTTGCCCGGGTCCTCGAAATCGGAAGCGGCGGCGACAACAGCCTTCCCCTTTTGGACATCTCCCTGGCCACGCAGCTGGGGGTGGACGGGACGTTTTATGAAAAGGTCATCCGAAATGTGTTTGCGCAACTCAAGCGCGCCCAGGAATTTTTTGACCTGATCGAACAGGTGTAACGGTATTCCGGATGAATGACATGGATCCCCTTGGGACGGATCATCCCCACGAGGCGGAGACGCTTCTGCAGGTGGCCGCTCTCCACCAGCAGAACCGGGATCTGGCCGAGTCGCTCGACAACATCCGCCGGTTCCAGGGGGAGCTTCTCTCCCTTCGCAAGACCCGCACCGTCGCCCAGGTGATCGAGACCATGCAGACCCTTCTGGAGGGGGTAGTCGACTTCCTGTACCTTCGCCTCTATCTCTACGATACCGTGAACCAGGACCAGTTGCGACTGGTCGTAAGCATGTGCCCGGAGGAATACGACCTCGATTGGAATCTCATCGGCTGGACCATCGCCAAGGAGGAGCCGACCCTGATCCTCCTCGAGATTGATCCCAAGATGAAGATCCCCGACGAGGTGGAGAGCCTTCTCATCCTCCCCCTGATCGGCCACAGCGCGCGGGTGGGCGTGCTCCTTCTGTGGGTGGATTTCGACATGGGCGAATTCACCCAGGAACGGAGCTCCCTATTGAACCTCCTGGCGCGGGAGACCGCCTCCGTGCTGGAGATGATTCGCCTCCGCCAGGGGATCGAGGAGGCCCATGCCCAGTTGAGCGGCCTGGTGGAGAATATCCCCCTGGGGGTGCTGTCCGTAAACAGCGAGGAGCGCCTCACCCTGATCAACGGCACCATGGAATACATTTTCGGCTTGCAGCGCGACAAAGCCCTCGGAGAGCCGCTCGGCAGCCTTCTTTCCCCTCCCATCCTGGCGCAAGTGCGCAACATGCTTCATGGCGAGCACGAGACCGAGAGCGAGCTTGAGCTGGGGGGGAGCGAAGGCGATATCTTCGCCGTCTCCGTGGCTCCGATCCTCACGGCCACGGGCCCCCTGGACCTCGTTTCCGCAGAGAAGAACGCGCCCGGCCCCTCGGCGGTGGGCCACGTCATCGTATGCCGGGATCTCAAGCTCAGCCGCGAGGTGGCGAAGCTCCGCGAGCTCGACACCCTCAAGAACGACTTCATCAGCCTCGTGAGCCACGAGCTGCGCACTCCTCTCACCTCCATCATCGCCTATTGCGAGACCTTGCTCATGGACGGGGTCGTCGAGAGCGAACAGGAGCGCCGGGAATACCTCGAGGTGGTCATGAACGAGGGGCATCGCCTCAACCGTCTCATCACCGACGTGCTGGACCTCATGAAACTGGATACCGGAAAGATGGAATACCTCTTCCGGGAGGTGCGGGTCCCGGAGGTTATCTCGTCCGCCACGGCCTCGCTCAAACCCCTGGCCGAGAAGAAGCGCATCACCCTGGCGAGCGAGTGCGGCGGCGAGATCCCGCCGGTCCGGGGCGATGCCGACAAGATCATCCAGGTGCTCACCAACCTCTACAGCAATGCCATCAAGTTCTCGGGCGAAGGCACGACCGTCCTCACCCGGTGCGTCTTGCTTCCGCCCGCGGGCCAGGAACGGAGGGCGATGGTCCAGGTCTCCGTGCGCGACGAAGGGATCGGCATTGCACCGGAGAACCTCCACAAGGTCTTCTCACGCTTCGAGCAGATCGAGAAGATCGATTATCATTCCGTCGGCACCGGCCTCGGCATGCCCATTTGCAAGCGCATCGTCGAGGAGGGCCACGGCGGGAGGATCTGGCTCGAAAGCACGCCCGGGAAGGGCACCACGTTCTTCTTCACCCTGCCGGTCTCTTGAGCGGCCGGCCCTCTCCCATCCCCCATCCGCGCGCCTTTCGCTGGATATGCCTACCGGCATCGGCTATAATAAAATCAATCCGTGCGGCGTGCGCCGGAGCAGGGTCGCCCCTCTCTTCCGGCCCATGTAATGAGGGGTTTCCCGGGCGGCTTCCCGGAGTTGACTCAAGGGGGAAAACCATGAGGAAGGCAATCTTGATCCTGTCGAGCATTCTCTGCCAGGGGCTTTTGGCCGGGTGCTTTGAGTCCCAGTTTGAGCCCTTGCTCCCGCTCCAGGGAAGGGATTACAGCCTCGAGATCATCGGGTCCCCCCCGGAGGACGGTTGGTACTGGGTGCGGGGCCGGATCCCGTTCGCCCTTTCGGAAAAGGACCGGGAGCCGGGTGCGGTCCAGGAGGGCGAGGCCCTGCTTGTGACGCTCCAGAAGGGATCCAGGGAGCGGCCGGAGCCCACGGAACAGGCCTGGCTTTATATTTGCCGCCGGGATCCCATCACGAGCTTCCGCACGTTGCTGAAACGGTATCTCGTCTTCTCCACCAGTCCCGCGGAGGCCGACCTGCCCGTTCCGGAGCAGGTGCTGGCCTCCTGCGCAGGCCTCGCCATGAATCAGGGTCGCTTGTCCCTGCTCGACCTGGATGACAACGGCCGCCACGAGATCCTCGTCACGCTCTGGCGGGAAACGAGTCCGGACATCGCGACCGTCTACCGCATCTACGACGAGCCGGAACGAGGATTCGCGCCGATCTTCGGTTGCCAGGTCCGGCAGCGGCGGAGCGTGAATCTCCAGCATCAGGACGTCAACTGCCCCATCCGAAAGCGGGAGAGCGACACCTTCCAGCACCGGGATCTCGACAACGACGGCATCGAGGAGATTGTCATCCCGAGCGCGATCGATCTCCCTCCGCGCACGGAAGGCCCCGCCGCTCCGCGTCCGTCCTGGATTTCCATATTTCAACGGGACGAGCGGGGTTTCTACCGGCAGGCGGACAGCGCCTTCCCCCAAGCCTATTACGACACGCTTCGGTATCTTCTCGAAGACATGGCCCTCTGCCCCGCCGGGCTCCAATCGAAGCATGCGTTTTACCTCGGCCTCATCTACAAGTTCCGGACGAGCGAGGAAAAAGAATGCCGGGAAAAGGTCCAGATCGAGATGGCCCGGGTCTTCCTGGGGCGGGCGGCCGCTTCCCCGGAAGCCGAGGGGGCGCTCGCCCGGGAACTCCTACGGGAACTGCAAGGCCCGGCCGCGGCCCCCGAGGAGACGGACGGCGGCGAGCGCTAAGGGCAGCGCCCCGGTCACTCCTTGTAGGTGGCCAGCGGGCGGAGCATGGCTTGCTTTCCCTCCGCGTCGTATTCCACCACGTGCCAGAAGGTGTGCCCGTATTGGACCAGGAGAAAGGGACGGACCGTGGGTGGGATCTCGTGGAAATGAAGGATCAGGCACTCCGTCCCATCGGCGAGCAGGTGCTTCTCATGGGCCTTGATCTCGTCCGACATGATGTCGTCGTCCGTCTGCGGATGGAGGGTGTGGCGGACCAGCCACCGGGTAAAGCGGAGCTGGTAATGGGGGTATTGTTCCACGATGGCCTGGACGATCGCGCGCTCGTCCGGCTGCCGGAACGCCAGCTTTTCCACGAGTTGAAAGATCGCGCGGAGCTCCGACAGGAAGAGCCGCTTCTGCTTTTCCTGGATCGCATCCGCCTGAGCGGGAGTGTTTTCCATCACCTCTTCTCCTTCGGGGAGCGGCTTTTCCCCCGCGCGAGCTCCCAAAACCGCGGATCCGGGTGGAGCGCCGAGAGATCCTCGTCCCGGGCCATGTGTTCCCGATCCTCATAGCCCAATGCCTGGGCCTTGCGGAGCGACTCCAGCGCGGCCTCGCAATTCCCGGTCAGGGCCTGGCTGCACGCGAGGTTGTAGCGCGCCACGGGATCGTCCGGAGAGCGCGCAGAGATCCGCCGGTCAAGGGCGAGGCCGTCCTCGTAAAAGCCGAGCGCCGTGTAGGCCGAGGCAAGCGAGGCGAGCGCCTCGGGGCATTCGGGCCGCTTCGCCAGGAGCCCCTCGTAGAACGAGCATTCGAACGACAACGCCTCCCGCTCCGCCGGCTTCAGGGACTTGAGGCGGGCCTCGTCCTGCGGGCCGCGCGGCGCCATGTTTGGCTCCTTGACCAGTGTCTCGTCCCTCTCCCGAGGCATTCCCCTTTCGGGCGAAGGGGGTCAGGTGCGCTCGAACGGGTGGAAGAGCTTGCGATACTCCTGCTGCGCGAACCGATCGGTCATGCCGGCGATGTAGTCGCAGACCGCGCGCTCCACGCCGTAGTCCTCCACCGCAACCTGGTGCTCGGGCGGAAGCATGGACGGATCGCGCACATAGGCCTGGAAGAGTTCGGTCAGGAAAGCGCACGCCTTGTTCGACATGCGCCGCACCGTGAAGGAATTGTAAAACCGCTCGAGGAGAAAGTCCTCCAGTTCGGTCTTCATGGCCGAGAGTTCCCCGCTCGGCTGGAGGAGACGGCTGGAGTGTCTGCGGACGTCCTCCACCGACCGGATGCCCGCCTCCTTCAGGTTGCGGCGGGACTGGACGATCACGTCGGTGACCTCGAGATCAATGAGGCCCCGGATGATCTGGGCCCAGCGGAGGGGAGGAGCGAGCTTTCCTTCCCGCCACCGGCGGGATTCCCGGACCCGTCGGCAGATGGCGAGCTCGCCCACCTCTTCTTCCCGCAGAAGGCCGCTCCGGAGCCCGTCGTCGAGATCGTGGTTGTCGTAGGCGATTTCATCGGCCACGGACACGATCTGGGCCTCGAGGGTCGGTTGCTCGTCCGTGTGGAAATCCGCCCACTGCTCGGGGAAGTCGTGGCGGGTGCTGTGGGTCGCAAAGGCCTCGCGCACCTCGTAGGTGAGGTTGAGCCCGAGAAAATCCGGGTAGCGGTGCTCCAGGAGGTCCGCCACGCGGAGCCCCTGGGCGTTGTGCTCAAACCCGCCGTGGTCCTTCATCAGGGCGCTCAGGGTGTCCTCCCCGGAATGGCCGAAGGGGGTGTGGCCGAGGTCGTGCGCGAGGGCGATGGCCTCGGTCAGGTCCTCGTTCAGGCCGAGCGCCCGGGCGAGAGAGCGGGCGATCTGCGCGACCTCCAGCGTGTGGGTGAGGCGCGTGCGGTAATGGTCGCCCTCGTAATTGACAAAGACCTGGGTCTTGTACTCCAGCCTCCGGAATGCGGTGCTGTGCACGATCCGGTCGCGGTCGCGCTGAAAGGCGTCCCGGTAGGGGTGCTCCTCCTCCGGGTGCGCCCGGCCGCGGGATCGCGCGGGCTGCATGGCGCAGGCAAGGGGGCGCGCTTCCGGGCGGACGGGTTTTGGGGAGTCGTCGCGGCGGCTCATGGCGCCTCCCCTGGCCGCGCGCGGCTCGCGTCCTGGAAACGGGGCCGAAGATCCCGGTACAGGTCTTCGAGCGCCTGGGAAATGACCCGCGCGCCGTCCAACACCGGGAGGAAGTTGGTGTCCCCGCTCCAGCGGGGCACGATGTGGATGTGCAGATGGTCCAGAAGTCCCGCCCCGGCCGGCCGGCCCTGGTTGATGCCGATGTTGAAGCCGTGCGGCCGCATGGCTTCGCGCAGGACCGCCTTGGCGACCACGAGCCAGCGCCACATCGCGGCGGAGACGGCGGGGGAGATCTCCTCCAGACCTCCCACGTGGGCGTTGGAGGCGATCATGAGATGACCCGGATTGTACGGGTAGCGGTTCATGACCACGAACGCCTCGGGCCCCCGGGCGAGGACGAGGCCGGCCGCGTCGTCCCGGCCGTCCCGAGCCCGGCAGAGAAAACAGGCTCCCCCCTCGGCCGCGTCCGTCATTCCCTTTACGTACGCGGCGCGCCAGGGCGCCCAGAGTCTTTGGGGATCGCGCTCTTCAGGCATCCATTCCGCCTTCCCTTGTAGACCGCGCTCGAAAATTCCTTTCGCCTCTTCCCGCTCCCTCCCCCTGCGCGCGGAAGGGGTGCTCAGGCGTGACCAGGGGCCGAGCGAGCGGGCGCTCCCTCCCCCTGCGCGCGGAAGGGGTACCGGATTACGAAAGGCCCTTCTCCGTCCTCTTGGAACTTCCGGTTACGATCTTAGTTGAGGCCGGTAGGCGGGGTCAAGCCTTTTTATGCAAGGGCCCGCCAAAGCCCTCCTTACGGGCGTGTTCCCCCCAGGGCTCCACGTGCACCACGACGTCCACCACCTCGGCGAAACGCTCCCGCAGGACGCGCGAGACCTGGTTCGCGATCGCGTGCCCCTCCTCCACGGTGAGCGTGGGGCGCACCTCGATATGGAGGTCGACCGCGATATCCGCGCCGATGTACCGCGTCCGCAGCCGATGGGCCACGTCCACCCCTTCCACGGAGCGCACCGCGGCGAGCAACGCCCCGCGCAGCGGCTCGGGGGGCGCTGTGTCGACGAGCTGGCCGATGGACGGAAAGGCGATTTTCACCGAGGCCTGAAGGATGAAGAAGGCCACCACCACCGCCCCCACGTGGTCCATGAATCCCCACGCGGGCACGTAGCGGGCGAGCGCCACGCTTACGAACGCCGGGAGGCTGGACAGGGCGTCGGAGCGGTGGTGCCAGGCGTTGGCCAGGACCGCGGAGCTCTTTTCCCGCCGCCCCACGCCAGCGGTCCAGCGGTAGAGCGCCTCCTTGCAGACGATGGAGACGAGGGCGGCCCAGAGCGCGATGCCCCCCGGCGCCTGGGCGTGCTTCTCCTGGAGGCTCGTCACGGCGTGGTACGCGATCCCCACGCCCGTCAGGGCCAGGACCGCCGCCAGGATGACGGACACGAGCTGCTCGACCCGTCCGTGGCCGTAGGGATGCTCCGCGTCCTCGGGCTTGGACCAGTAGCGGAGGCCCACAAGCACCGCGATGTCCGTGGCGAAGTCGGAGACGGTGTGCACGGCATCGGCCAGGATCGCCTGGCTGTGGCCGATCACGCCCGCGGCGAACTTGAAGGCGGCCAATCCCATATTGACGAGCAACCCTCCCAGGGTCACGTTGCGGATGGAGCGGTTTCGGCCGGGCAGCGTGGAGGTCATGGTCATGGCGGAGACCTCGAAGGCGGCTCCGTCGGTCGCCGGGGCGCGGGGCCGGCAACGCCCTCGAACATCGCGTCCACAAAGGCGAGGGGGTCGAACACGGCGAGGTCCCCTTCCCGCTCGCCCACGCCGATCAGCTTGATCGGCAGCCGCACCGCGCGGTGGATGGCGACGGCGATGCCGCCCTTGGCCGTGCCGTCGAGCTTGGCGAGGACGAGGCCGGTGAGCCCCACGCCCTCGGCGAAGGTGGCGGCCTGGCTCAGGGCGTTCTGGCCGGTCGTGGCGTCCAGGACGAGGAGCGCCTCGTGGGGCGCGCCGGGGATCTTCTTCTCGGCCACGCGGCGGATCTTCTCGAGCTCCCGCATGAGGTTATTCTTGGTGTGGAGCCGTCCGGCGGTGTCGACGAGGAGGACGTCCGCCCGCCGCGCGAGGGCCGCGTCGCACGCGTCGAAGACCACGGCGGCGGGGTCGGACCCCGCCCGGTGGCGCACGATCTCGACGCCCACCCGCTCGGCCCAGCGTTCGAGCTGCTCGACCGCGGCCGCGCGGAAGGTGTCCGCCGCCGCGAGGAGCACCCGCCTCCCCTCCCCCCGGAAACGATGCGCGAGCTTGGCGATCGTGGTCGTCTTGCCCGTGCCGTTCACGCCGATCATGAGGATCACCGTGGGGCCGTCCGGCGCGCGAGCGAGCTCCACCCCGCTCGCCGAAAGGCTGTGGACCAGGCTCTCCTTCAAAAACTCGACGATCTCGCCGCTCGTCTCGATCGCGCGGAGCTTGTATTGCCGGCGGACCTCCTCCACGAGCTCGGAGGCGAGGCGCGGGCCCAGGTCCGCGGCGATCAGGACCTCTTCGAGCTCTGTCAGGAGGTCTTCGTCCACCTTGCGGCCGACGGCGAACACGGCGCGGAGCGCGTGGGAGAGCTTGTCGCGGGTCTTGGCGAGTCCCGCCCGGATGCCCTGGAAAAATCCCCCCGCCATTCTCAGCTCCCCTTCCCTGCGCGGCGGGCCTTAAGCCCCGTTACCGTCTCGTAAGGGACCCGGGGCTCGCCCAGGATGCGGCCCTCCGACTCGGGCCCGTGAAAGTCGCTCCCGCCCGTGATGCAGAGGCCATGCGCAAGCGCAAGCGACCGGTAGCGGGCGGTATCTTCCGCCGTATGGGCGGAAGAATAGACCTCGATGCCCTCCACGCCCTGCCCGAAGAGACTCGGAAGGATGGGGTCGAGCCGGTTCACCCCGGGGTGCGCCACGACCGGGATGCCGCCGGAGGCTCGGATGCATTGGACGGCTTCCACCACGCGAAGGCGCTTCTTGGGCACGTTCGCGGCGCCGTCGTCCCCGAGGTAACGCAGGAAGGCCTCCTCGATCGACCGCACGTACCCCTTCCGCTCAAGCACCCGCGCGAGATGCGGCCGTCCGATTGAGCCGCCGTCGGCCAGGGCCGCCACCTCATCGTAGCGCACGTCGAACCCGAGCGCGGCGGTCTTTTCGATCATCGCGCGCATGCGCTCCTCCCGGTGCTCGCGAAGGTCCTGGAGCGGCAGCCGGACGCTTTCGGGGTCGTCCAGGAGATACCCCAGGATATGAATCTCAAAGCCCTCCTCCTCGCAGGAGATCTCCACGCCCCGGATGAGTTCCACGCCGGCATCGACCGCGGCCGCCTCGGCCTCAGCGAGCCCCTCCACGCTGTCGTGATCCGTGACGGCCAGGGCGGCCAGGCCCAGCCGCGCGGCCGCCCGCACGAGCTCCTCGGGGGAGAGGAGCCCGTCGGAGCAACTCGTGTGCGCGTGGAGGTCCACGCGGCGAAGATCCGGGCTCATCGCGCTTCCTTTGCGATCGCGTCGAGGATGCCGTTTACGAACGCGCCGGAGTCCCTGCCCCCGAAGGTCCGGGCAAGCTTCACGGCCTCGTTAATGACCACCTTGAAGGGCGCCTCCCCTTCCAGGAGCTCGCTCGCGGCGAGAAAGAGGACGTTCCGCTCCACCGCGGCGATGCGCTCGAGCGCGTAATTCGCCGCGTGGCGGCGGAGGATATTGTCGATCTCCGCCCGCCGGGCAAAGACGCCCGCGACGAGGCCCCGGGCAAAGGCCGCGACCTCCGTCTCGTCGGTATGGGCCGCAAGGAACGCCTCGGCGCTTTCGCACGCTCCCACGGTGAGGTCGGCCTGGAAGAGGTACTGCAGCGCCAGGCGGCGCGCCAGTGTTCGAGGTCGCATGGGCGGTCGTCCCGATCCGGGAGGCGCGCGGCTCGCTTCGGGCCCCTAACGGCGCGCGCGGGTGGTCCTCAGGCGTCAAGCTCCGCGTACAGGTTCACGAGCTCGATGGCGCTTAAGGCCGCGTCCGCGCCCTTGTTGCCGGACTTGGCGCCTGCGCGCTCCACCGCCTGCTCGATGGTGTCGGTGGTGAGGACGCCGAAGGCGACCGGCACCTTGGCCTCCAGGGCCGCGTGAGCGATCCCCTTGGCCGCCTCCGCGGCGATGTACTCGAAGTGGGGCGTGGCTCCCCGGATCACGGCGCCCAGGCAGATGACCGCGGCGTACCGGCCGCTCGCGGCCACGCGCTTTGCGACCGGCGGGATCTCGAAGGCGCCGGGGACCCGGAAGAGGTCGATGTCCTTCTCGTCCGCGCCGTGGCGCACGAGCGCGTCCTTCGCGCCCTCGATCAGGCGCGCGACGACGAAGTCGTTAAAGCGGCTTGCGACCAACGCGTATTTCCCCTTGCCCGCGACGAGCTTGGCGCTCACGGTCTTTCCCATGGCTCTTTCCTCCTCCCGACCGGCCATCGACAAGAGCGTCTACACGTCCAACGTATGGCCGAGCTTGGTCCGTTTCGTCTCCAGGTACCCTCGGTTTTCGTCTTTGACCCTTGCCAAGAGCGGCACGCGCTCCACGACCTCCAGCCCGTAGCCGTCCAATCCCGCCACCTTGCGGGGGTTGTTCGTGAGGAGCCGCATCTTGCGTACGCCGAGATCGGCGATGATCTGGGCGCCGAGGCCGTAGTCCCTGAGGTCCGCGGGAAAGCCCAGCCGCTCGTTCGCCTCCACGGTGTCGAATCCCTGCTCCTGGAGACGGTAGGCCCGGAGCTTGTTCGGAAGGCCGATGCCCCGCCCTTCCTGGCGCATGTAGACGATGGCGCCGAGGCCCGCCTCCTGCACCATCCGCATGGCGGCGCGCAGCTGATCTCCGCAGTCGCACCGGCGGGAGTGGAAGACGTCGCCCGTGAGGCATTCGCTGTGGACGCGCAGGAGCACGGGCTCCTCCCGGGGCTCGCGGCCCGGCCCGAGGTCTCCGACCGTCAGGGCCAGGTGATGCTCCTCCGGGTCGAGCGTGGAGACGTAGCCGTGCAGGTCGAAGTCCCCGAGGTCCGTGGGGAGCTTCACGGACTGGATGCAGGTCACGAGGCGCTCTCGCCTCCGGCGGAATTCGATGACCTGCGCGATGCTGGAAAGCGCCAGGCCGTGTTTTTGGCAAAAGGCCTCGAGGGACGGCAGGCGCGCCATGCTCCCGTCGGGATTCATGATCTCGCAGATCACCCCGCCCGGTCGGAGCCCGGCCAGGCGCGCGAGGTCCACCGACCCCTCGGTCTGTCCCGCCCGCACGAGCACTCCGCCCTCGCGCGCGCGGATGGGCTGCACATGCCCGGGCCGGACGAGGTCCGAGGGCCTCGCGTCCGGCCGCATGGCCGTGCGGATGGTGTGCGCCCGGTCCGCGGCGCTGATACCGGTGCTTACGCCGTTCCGCGCCTCGATCGTGACCGTGAAGGCGGTGTTGAAGGGAGCCTCGTTCTCGGTCACCATCTGGGTGAGGTCGAGCTCACGGCAGATCGTGCCGTCCAGCGCGAGGCAGATCCAGCCGCGGCCGTGGGTCGCCATGAAGTTGATGTGCTCCGCGGTCACCTTCTCCGCGGCCACGACGAGATCCCCCTCGTTCTCGCGCTGGTCGTCGTCCACGAGGACGATCATTCGTCCCGCGGCGAGTTCTTCCAGTACCTTCTCAATGGGCGTAAAAGCCATAAAGCAATCCAACTTGCATGGGCTTTAGAAATACGAACGGCCTATCTCGCCTTCTTGCCGGGGTATCCGCAAGTCCTGAAATTGCTAACATATAGGAGTACAACCGGGGTGTCAAGGCAAAACGGGGGGAGCGTCGTCCCCACGAGGCGTAAAGGATGCCTGGGGAAGCGCTTGCCCGATTTCCCGGCTTCGGCTTCAGCCAAGCCGCCTGCGAAGGGCCGCGAGCTCCTGGCGCATGGCTTGCGGAAGGCGCGGGCCGAGGGACTCGAAGAATCCTTCGATGTCGTCCGCTTCAGCCCTCCATTCCTCCTTGGCAATGGTGAGGAGTTGTTCGATCGCCTCGTCCGGAAGGTCGAGGCCGTCCCTGTCCAGGGCGGATGCGGTTGGGAGGAAGCCGATGGGGGTCTCGACGGCCCGGCCCCGGCCGTTCGACCGCTCGACGATCCAATTGAGCACCCGCAAGTTCTCGCCAAATCCCGGCCAGAGGAAGCGGCCCCGGTCGTCCGAGCGGAACCAGTTCACGTGGAAGATCTCGGGCGGGTGTGGGATGCGCTCGCCCATGGCGATCCAATGGGCGAGGTAGTCGCCCATGTTGTACCCGGTGAAGGGGCGCATGGCCATGGGATCACGGCGGACCTCCCCCAGCTTGCCGTACTGGGCGGCCGTGCGCTCCGACGCCATGGTGGCGCCCACGAAGGTGCCGTGCCGCCAGTTGAAGCTCTGGTACACGAGCGGCGCGACGTGCGCGCGCCGGCCTCCGAAGATGAAGGCGCTGATCGGCACTCCCTGGAGGTCCTCCCAGTGGGGCGAGATGCTCGGGCACTGCGAGAGGGGCGTGGTGAAGCGGCTGTTCGGATTGGCCGCGGGAAGGGGTGCGCCGTCCGCGTCGGTCATGCCCGGATGCCAGCGTTCCCCCCGCCAGTCGAGGCAGGAGGCGGGGGGCGGGTCGTCGTGACCCTCCCACCATACCGTGCCGTCGTCGAGGAGCGCCACGTTGGTGAAGATGGTGTTTTTTTGGACGGTCGCTAGGGCGTTGGGATTGGTCGCGCGGCTCGTGCCGGGAGCCACGCCGAACATGCCGTACTCGGGGTTGATGGCGTAGAGGCGTCCGTCGCGGCCGATCCGCATCCAGGCGATGTCGTCGCCCACGGTCCAGACCTTGTAGCCCTGGGCCTTCAAGGCGTCGGGCGGGATGAGCATGGCGAGGTTGGTCTTGCCGCAGGCCGAGGGGAAGGCCGCGGCGACGTAGGTGACCTTCCCTTCGGGGTCTTCGATTCCGAGGATGAGCATGTGCTCGGCCAGCCACCCCTCCTGGCGCGCCAGGTAGCTCGCGATGCGCAGCGCCAGGCTCTTCTTGCCGAGGAGGACGTTCCCGCCATAGCCGGAGCTCACGCTCCAGATGGCGTTGTCCTCGGGGAAGTGGAGGATCAGGCGTTTCTTGAGATCCAGGTCCGCCTTGCCGTGGAGGCACCGGGTGAAGACGCCGTCCGAGCCGAGCGCGTCCAGGACGGCCCGCCCCATGCGCGTCATGATCCGCATGTTGAGGACGACGTAAATGCTGTCGGTGAGCTCCACCCCGATCTTGGCGAGGGGCGAGCCGATCGGTCCCATGCTGAAGGGCACGACATACAGGGTGCGGCCCCGCATGGATCCCTTAAAGGAAGCGCCCGCGCGCTCGTACCCCTCCTTCCGGGTCATCCAGTTGTTGAGCGGGGCGGCGTCTTCCTTGCGGTCCATGCAGATGTACGTGAGGTTCTCGGTGCGCGCCACGTCGTTCAGGGCGGTGCGGTGGTACACGCAGCCCGGGAGCTTCTCCTGGTCGAGCGGCAAGAGCTCGCCGGAGGAGAGGGCCTCGCGGGTGAGGGCGTCCCGCTCCGCCTCGGAGCCGTCGCACCAGTAAATACGGTCGGGCCGGCACAGGGCCGCAATTTCGTCCACCCAGCGCGAAAGTCCCGCGTGACCGGCCATTCCTTCTCCTCGGAAAGGGGCCCGTTTCCTGTCGATATTTAAAAAGCTCCCGGAGAGCCCTATCGGGAGCGTGTCCTCGGCTTCGGAACGCATACGATTTCCAAAGTCGAAACAGTATAAGCAAGGTTGTAACATCGCGCAAGATTTTTTTACGGTCGATCGTTCGCGCCCGATTTTTGCACAATCATCTTGCCTATTGGCCCCGCTTTCGTATGCTTGCGATAGCCTGCAAGACAAGGATCGGGGTTATCCCAGTCCCATCCGCGAGGGGACTGGGCGCGGAGCGCCCAAGCGCTCGTCCGAGTCGTCCGGAGACAAGGACTTCCATGCCCGCAGAGCCGCCCTTCTCAAAGACGCCCCGCGAGAGCGAATCCCACCCGGAAGAACGGGAGGAAACCTTGGTCCGGGCGGTGTTCGCGCTCCCGGAAGAACCCTCGCACCTTAGCGTCGGCGAATACCTGGAAAGCGCGGACCTTGCGGAGCTCGACCCGGCCCGCGGCGGTTCCCTGCTTTCCGATGCGGTCGCCGTTCCCCCGGAGCTCACCCGCGTCCTGAGCCTCCGCCTCGGCGTGCTCTTGAAGATCGGGGAACTGGAGCTTCAGCGGAAGGCCCTGCGCGGCCAGGGCGATCTTCCCCGAGAAGCCCTCGCCGAGATCAACCGTCAGGACCTGGAGCTTGCCGCCCTTCCCACGGCCCGGGCCGCCCGGTCTGCGCGCCAGGCGCTCCAGGCCCGCCTAAAATCGGTCCAGGCGCCAAAGGGGACGGAGGCGGAGGCCGCCCATGCCCGGACCCTCGACGCGGCGTATGCCCTGGCCCTCCAGCAATGGGACTATTGCGAGGAACGCGAGGCGCACCAGCATGCGCTACTCAAGGCCGCCCACGCCCCGGCCTCGGGGGAGCCCTTGTACCGCCTCTTCGAGGAAGCCGGCATCCCGGTCGAAACTCTCTACGGATGGGCAATCGCCCTCCGGACGCTTGAGGCGCTTCACGGCCGGCATACGGCGGCCCTGCAGGAGGTGCGTTCCTCCCTCCATCTCAAGGACGAGCCGCCGGCGGGCTTTTGGGACTTCTTCCGCGGCCGGAAGAGGGTCCGGCGCAGGACGGTCGCGCAGCTCAGGGACAGGGAGAAGCACATCCTTTCCCTCCTCAAGGCTATCGAGCAGGAGCTCTCCTATGACGCGCCGCCGGCCGTGGAGGCCTTCTGGAGCTTGTACGAACGGGCCGCGGAGCTTCTTGTCGCCTCCGACGGATGGACCGGCGACAACGAGCGCCATCTCCGCGCCTTTCTTCGCTACGGCATGATCGGGGCCTCCGAGTGGTTTTTGCCCCAAGCGCTCGCCGAGGGCCTTCTTCCATCCGTCGGCCGTCCGTCCGAGGACGGGAACCGGTCTCTGTCCGCCCCCTGCGTCCTCTACGCGGACGAGTATATCGAGGCGGTGGCGCAGGGTCGCATCACCCCGTCCATCGATGAAAATCTCGAGCTGAACGGCCGCCACACCGAGGCCTGGAAACAGGACAATATCTGGCGGCGGATCATCAGCGCCAACATCCGAGAGCCCATCCTTCGCGAGCTCGCCGGGTCCCTCGGCGCGCGCGCCTCGGCCCTCCGCAAGGAGCGCGCCCGGATCGATGCGCTCCGGGACGCGCTCGACCAAGGATCGCCCGACTCCCGGGGGCGATACGAGGAGTATGGCCGCGCCGCCCAGGCCGCGCGCGTGGAAGCCGCGCGGCTCGATCGCGCCGCGGCTCGCATCCGGGACGAGCTTCTTCCTTCCCTCCTCGAGGCGCGCCTCTCGGCCGAGGAGAAGCTTCAGGCCGTGGAAAACACCTTCACCCCCGCCCTGATCGCGCGCAAGGAAGCCCGCGCCATCCACCACGTCTGCCGCCTCTCCGCCAGGCTCAAGGACCCCTTTCCCCCCTTTTCTCTCCGGGACTATTACCGCTCCGGGACCGGCGCGGTCCAAGACCGCGCGGCCGTGGAAAGGGCACTGGCCGAGGCGGAGAGGAACGATCCGTCCCTCTTCCAGGAGCCCCTGTTTTCGATCGCGGACCGCTCCAAGCGGATCTTCCTGCGTTTTCCGCCGACCGTAATCCTGGCCCCCTGCTGCGGGTTTCTTGGGTATGCGTGGAACCCGCGGTTCGGGCCGGAGACCGGACGGATGGTCCTGCCGGCCTATTCCCCCAAGCCCGGACTTCTGGAACCCATGCTTCACAATCTCCTCGCGGATTTTCGCTGGGACACGAGCAAGGCGGGCGGAGGCATGGACATCATGACGAGCGATACGCTCGTGGCCGCGTACAGCACGATGCGGTGGGAATACCGCCACAAGCCGCACGAGGTCCGGGAAAAGGCCGCGATCTACTCCGACGAGAGCGACCGGCAGAACTGGCGGCGCCACTACGGCCTCTATCTCTCGAGCGCCCAGGAGGGAGGCAAGCGCCTCTTCCAGCGGTGCCCCGAGGCGTACGAGGTCGTGCTCCGCTATCTTGATCTTCCCGCCGGGGTGAAACGCCTGAAGCATTGAGCCCCGCCGAGGACGCGCGCGCGGCTCAATCGAGCGGAGCGACGCGTCCCTTCCACGGCAGGGCGTCCTCCAGTTCGCGCGCGAGGGCGAGGACCCGGGCGTCGTCGAAGTGCCTGCCCATGATCTGGAGCCCGACGGGCAGGCCCCCCTTCTCCCCGCAGGGGATGCTCACGGCCGGGATGCCGGCGAGGTTGGCGTTGATGGTGAAGATGTCCGATAGGTACATGGCCAGGGGATCGGCCGCCTTCTCGCCCAGCCGGAAGGCCGCGGTCGGGCTCGTGGGCGCGAGGATCGCGTCCACCGATTCGAACGCCCTGAGGAAATCCCGCGCGATAAGCGTCCGCACCTTGAGCGCGCGCAGGTAATACGCGTCGTAGTACCCCGCGGAGAGGACGTACGTCCCGAGCATGATCCTGCGCTTGACCTCGGGGCCGAATCCCTCCTCGCGGGATCGGCTGAAGAGGGAGATGATATCGTCCGCCCGGCGGGTGCGGTGCCCGTAGTGCACGCCGTCGTAGCGGGCCAGGTTGCTGCTCGCCTCGGCCGTGGCCACGATGTAATACACCGGGATGCCGTACCGCGTGTGCGGGAGGCGGATCTCGACGATGGCGGCTCCCTTCTCCCGCAGGATTCGAATCGCTTCTTCCACGCGCTCCCGCACCTCGGGATCGAGCCCATCGCCGAAGTATTCCGCCGGGACGCCGATCCGCGTCCTCGGAGCACCCTCCTCCACGGCGCGGACAAAGTCCGGCATCGGGAGGTCGGCGCTCGTGGCGTCGCGCGCGTCGTGCCCGGCGATCACGCTCATGCACAGGGCCGCGTCCCGCGCGGTGCGCGCCAAGGGGCCGATCTGGTCGAGGCTCGAGCCGAAGGCCACGAGCCCGTACCGGGAGACTCGGCCGTAGGTGGGCTTGAAGCCGACGCAGCCGCAGAAGCTCGCGGGCTGGCGGATCGAGCCGCCCGTGTCGCTCCCGAGCGCGAGCGGCACGAACCCGGCCGCCACCGCCGCGGCCGAGCCGCCCGAGGAGCCGCCGGGCGCGCAGGAGGTGTTCCAGGGGTTGCGGGTCGGGCCGAAGGCGGAATTCTCGGTGGAGCTGCCCATGGCGAATTCGTCGAGGTTCGTCTTGCCGAGGATGATGGCGTCTTCCGCGCGCAGGCGGTCGACGACGTGCGCGGTGTAGGGCGGGCGATAATCCTCCAGAATCCGGCTGGCGCACGAGGCGGAGCCGTCCTCGATGCAGAGGTTGTCCTTCACGGCCACGGGCACGCCCGCCAGCCTTCCCACGGGGCGTCCCTGGGCGACTTTTTGGTCCACGGCCTCGGCCGCGGCCAGGGCGCCTTGGGCGTCCACCTGTAGAAAGGCCCGGATCGTCTTGTCATGCCTCTCGATCCGCGCGAGGGCTGCCCCCACAACCGAGCGGGCGGAAAGGCGTCCGCTGGAGACGGCCTCCCGAATTTCACCGGCGGTCCGGCGTTCGACTTGCATAGCGCATCCTCAACGCGAATCAATATGGGCCGTTACATCCATTGCGGATTCGCTTACCCTTCAACCACCCTCGGCACGACAAAGCCCCCCCCCTCTTGTTCCGGGGCATTCTGCACGGCCTTTTCCGTGGGAAGGGAGGGCTCCACGCGGTCCTCGCGGAAGATGTTGCCTTGCGCCGCGGCGCTCAGGTAAGGCTCGACCCCTTCCACGTTCACCTCCTGCAACTGGTCGATGTACTCCAGCACTCGGCCGAGCTGCCCGCCGAAGAGCGCCTCTTCCTCCGGGGAAAGCTCCAGACGCGAGAGAGCCGCGACATACCGGACATCTTTTTGACTGATGGCCATGGCGTTTCCTTGGTTTTTACCTGTTTAAAACCCAATCGAAAGCCTGTGAATGGTGCTGTTGTCAAATCCAGCCTGGCGCATGCGCTCCTGCTCGGCCTCGATATTATAGGGAAGCCGCTCGATGGTCATGGTCTGGGCGGCAGGGTCGTAGACCCCGTAGGAAGCCAGGGGGCACTTGTCCCTCGGCTGGCCAACGGCGCCCGGGTTGATGAAATAAGGTTCCGGCGAGTCCAATGCGAAGGTCCGCGTCTCCTGAAAGCTCCGGTCCACCTCATGGCCCTGGATGACCATGGGCACATGCGTATGCCCGAAAAAGCAGATGCGCGTCTCGGGAAAGTGCTCCCGCAAGACCCGCTGGTTCACCTCCGCGGCCAGAGGACTTAAGATATAGTCGTCACGGCCGGTTATGGCGCCGTGCACGAGCATAAGGTTTCCTTCGACCTCTTCCCGGATCGGGAGGTTTAAAAGATATTCGACCTCTTCGGTCGTGAGGGCCATAAGCTCACGATCCAGAATGTGTTGTGTTACGGGGCGCATTTCGGGATCGCGTGGCGGGCGGATGTTGCCGTCGTGGTTCCCCTGCACGGAGGGGATCCCGAGCTGACGCAGGAGGCGCAGGCACATGGCCCCGCAAGCCCCGTAACCGACGATATCGCCAAGATAGCAGATCTTTTGAATGCCCTTTTCCTGTAACGAGGCAAGAACTGCCCTGAAGGCCTCGTAATTGCCGTGAACGTCGCTCAGCACCGCAATGCGCTCATCCATGTATTTTCCCTGGGATTTCAATGAAACAAGGTTGTTCCCTTGTCACAAGGATTCGATCCTCTTGAAATTGTCTTTACGCCTTATGCGCCATACGCATCTCGCACCATCGCCTTAGGTAAGGGCATTTCCTGCGGTAGCGCAAAGAGCCTTGCTGAAACTATACGTCGGGCAGGGAGAATGCAAGAAGAAAAGGCCCTGCGCCGCGACGGAGGGAAGCGGTTTGTTCCTGGAACCACCTTGACAGGCGCGGTTTCTTCTGGTATGGATGGGCATTCATTGGCGACGTAGCCAAGTGGCAAGGCAAGGGTTTGCAAAACCCTCATCCACCGGTTCGAATCCGGTCGTCGCCTCCAATAATCCTCCGGTCGATGCCGGTCATTTCCATCCGTTCCCGTGGTTGACGGGAAGTCAGCGAATACCCCAATCGATCTGAGAGGAATAACTTGGGAAGGGGTTTTTATAAGACCGTTTCGATTTCCCCGGTTCGTGCTTGCAACGCCAGAGGGGGTTGCGAATAGAAGTTCCTGGGAATCGGCGTTTAAAATACTTTCCGAAGAGGACGGCGGATTTCTCCTTGACAAGCAATATTTTTCGGCGTAGATATACGAAGACCTTTCACGCGGGAAGCAAGAAGCGCGCAGGCGCCTTGCATCCCACGAAAGGATTTGCGGAACCGTAGACGCGGCAACAGGAAAGAAGTCGGCTTCATACCTCTTATCCTGCCCTGATACATGCCTGTTGGCGTCGCGTGAACCGTTTGGAGGAAGAAGCCCGTTCTTTCCTTGCGGATGAAAACAGACATCCGGACTGGGGCCTCATCCAATCCCTTCGGCCGCGACCTTCCAACATTTTCAGAGCGGGTTAAAGATCCCCACACAACCGACGATATTAAAGACGTTTATTGCCAATATGCAGGCCGTTTCCAACATCCGTGGATCGCCGGGGAAAAGTTTGCGTCGCCAAGGGGAGTCATTGTGCAGGTCATCTGGTCGATAGCCCGGAATACCTTGTTCGAGACACTCCGCCAAAACGCCTACGGCGTGGTGCTCTGGATTTCGGCGCTCCTCATTCTCCTCTCCCCTGCCTTTGCCATGTTCACCCTGATCGACAGCTTGAAGCTCGTCCAGGACATGGGGCTGGCCACAATCCTCTTGGCCGGACTCTTTCTCGGCGTGCTCTCTTCCGCCACGGTGGTGAGCCGGGAGATCGAGGGCCGGACGGCCCTCACCGTGCTTTCCAAACCCGTCTCGCGCGAAGCGTTTCTCCTCGGCAAGTATCTGGGCCTGTCCCTGGCCGTCTCCCTCGCGGTCTACATCCTCACGATTCTTCTCCTCCTGACCTACCGATTCGGCGTCAAGGACGCCGCGAGCCAGACCCTGGACTGGGGCGTGATGATCGGGATCGGCATCGCCTTCGTGTCCGCGCTCCTTATCGGCTTTTTCCAGAATTATTTCCTGGGCCGTCCGTTTATCACCACGGCCGTCTGGTCCCAGGCGGCGACCATAACGGTATGCCTCTTGTACTTCATGATTTTCAACAAAGAGTATGAGATCGGGGCCTTCGGGGAGGGGGTGAACGGCCAGGTCGCCCTGGCGTCGCTCCTGATCCTCGAGGCGGTGCTGATCCTGGTTGCGATCGCCCTGGCGGCAAGCACGCGCGGCCGCGTGGTCGCCGGGCTCGTGGTCACCTCTTTTTTCTTCCTGGCGGGGTTGCTCTCCGAATTCTTCTTTGCCAACCTCTCGAAACTTGGGCCCGTGGCTCAAAAGCTCGGCTGGATTCCGTATGCCGTCCTTCCCAACCTCCAGACCTATTGGATGGCGGAGGCCATGGTGGCGGACAAGAAAATACCCCTCCTCTATGTCGAGTGGGCCACGCTCTACACGGTCCTTTATATCGGGGCCGTGCTCGTCGTCGCGATGCTGCTCTTCACGCGCCGCGAGGTGAGCGAGTAATCCGGGAGGTACCGGGCCTTTGGGTTCGGGGCGGCGGATTCAACGGATGGCGGGATGGCCCCGGGGTCGTGGGAGGCGGAGGTAAGAAACGAAGGTGCCGGTTCCTCGGATGCGAGGGGCCTTTGACGCGGGGTGCGGACCGGTATTTGTGTTCTCCAGCCCCCGCTTCGCAAGGAAAGGCTTGAGAATGGCGGCGATATCGAGGAAACGGGCGGAAACCCTGGCCATGGGCGGCATCGGCCTGACCCTGGCCTCCGCCATCGTGATGTTCATCCTAGCGAAGGTGTGCGACTCCCTGGCCGCCAACGTCGAGGCCTATCACCTGCTGGCCGCGGCCGTGATCTGGCTCGTGACGCTTTTACATCTGCGCGCCCGCCGGAACGCCGAGGAGGAGCGAAGCGGGATCGAGGAGGCCGAGCGGCTCCGCGCCGAGGAGGGACGCGCGCGCCTCTTTGAGACGGATGAGCTGCAAAGCGCGATCGCCCAGACCCGCCTGCGCCAGATGGAGCGGTACGGCGCCCCCCTCGCGGGGCTCGTCATCATAGCGCTCCAGCTTGTCGTCGGGATCCCCTATCTCTTCGCCCTGTATTTTCTCCAAAGGGGCGAGGAGTTCAATCCCTCCATCCAGGCCCTGTACGGGGCCGAGCTCAGCAACGCGTCGCTGGGCGCCTTTTGCGCCTTTGGCGTCGCTTTCCTTTGCTTCATCCTCGGCAAGTACGCCGCCGGCATGGCCCGGGATCCTCGGCTGCTCCTTTCGCGCGCCGGGGCCGGGTATACCTTGAGCTGCGCCCTGGCCTCCCTTCTCCTCGCCGTATCCTATGCCCTGGGCTACACGGGCTGGCTCCTGGGCGCCACGATCCTGGGCTGGGTCTTTCCGTCGATCCTGGTCGTCATCGCCCTGGAGATGTCGATCAATTTCATCTTGGATTTTTACCGGCCGCGGCTGCCGGGACAGTTCTCCCGGCCCATCTACGACGGCCGCCTGACCGGCCTCCTGGCCGAGCCGCAGGGCATCCTACGCACCTTTGCGCACACCCTGGATTACCAATTCGGCTTCCAGGTCTCGGAGACCTGGTTCTTTCGCTTCCTCAACAAGGCGATCGCCCCCCTCATCCTCTTCCAGCTTGCGGCGCTGTATCTTCTGACGTGCATGATCGTGGTCGAGCCCGGGGACGTGGCCATCATCGAGCGGTGGGGCCGGCCGAGGGGCGTGGCTGCCCTCCCGCCCATCGCCGACGAGGCGGCCTGGGACCGGCTGGAGCCTCCCCTGGCGCCCGGGTTTCACATCAAGTGGCCCTGGCCCATCGAGATCGCCCATCGCGTGCCGTGCCAACGCGTGCAGCAAATCCTCGTGGGCGCCCCGCAGGAGGAGCTGACCGAGGCGCGCATGGCCGAGCGCGGCAAGGTGGTCGGATGGTCCGACGAGCACATCAAGAACGAATACCGCTACATCATGCCGCTCGCCACGGTTCTCAAGGAGGAGCCCGCGGAGACGGCGACGGCCGAGGGGGCGGAGCGCGGTCCGGAAACACCGGATGCCATGTACGTCTCCGGGACGATCTCCGTGCAGTACGCCGTCGGCCGGATCGATGCCGCGACCCGCGCCATTCGTCCGGGCGATCCCTACCGCTACCTCTATCGCCAGCAGAATCCCCGCGCGGCCATGATCAGCATCAGCGAGCGGGAGATCACCAGCTTCATGGGCGGCGCGGACTTCTGGTCCATCCTCGTGGAGAAGACGAATGAAACCGAGCAGGTGCTTACCCGGCGCATCCAGGCGGCCGTGGACGAGGCGGGCCTGGGCATCCGGGTCCTCTTCGTATCCGTGTCGAATCTTCACCCGCCGGCCGGCGAGGTGGGCCTCTCCTACCAAGCCGTGGTCGCCGCCCGCCAGGAACGCGAGACGAGCATTCTCAACGCCATGACCCGGGAGGCCCGCCTCCGTGCCGAAACGCCGGGCGAAGCCGCCGCGCTCTTGAACGACGCCGACGAATACTATGTCAACCGCACCCTCGTGTCCCAGGCGGAGTCCCAGCGCTTCGCCAACCAGTTCAAGGCCTACCGGGCGGCCCCGGAGGTCTTCCTCCATCGGGAAAAGATGCGGGCCATCGAGGAGGGCCTCAAGCAGGCCGCCAGGGTTTTGCTCGCGCCTTCCGAGGTGACGGTGGTCGTCGACGACACCAAGAACATCACGGCGGGAGCCGTGGGGCAGGCGATTTTGAGGAAGAGCGCCGAGGGGAGCGGCCCCTGAGCGGAAAGGACCGGCGGAGTCCAACCCTGCGTCCGGGATCGCGCCCGTCCGGATGACGCGCAAGGAAAGGAGATCGAATGGAGACGTTGCGGCAGAACCTCTGGAGCACGATCGTGGCGGGGATCCTCGCGCTCTTGCTCCTCGTGTACCTCTTCACCTTCCAGGTCCCGGCGGGCTCCTGGGGCGTGGTCTACCGCCTCGGCCGGTTCGTGAAGACCCACGAGACGCCGGGGCTCAAGTTCAAGTGGCCCGCCCCCATCGACAAGATCGAGCTCTTGGATCGCCGCGTGCGCCTCTTCGAGACCAAGCTCCAGGAAGGCCTGACGGCCGACAAGACGAACCTCATGGTCACCATCACCACCGGCTGGCGCATCACCGAGCCCACGCTGTTCATCGAGCGGCTGAAGACCGTCGAGGATGCGGAAAAGAACCTGAGGAGCCTCGTGGACAACGCACGCAACACCGCCTTCGGCGAGTTCTATTTCCACGACCTCGTCAACGTCGAATCCGCGAAGCAGCAGGAGAATTCCACCCGCATCCAGGCCCTCATGAAGGGGCGCCTGAATGAAAAGCTTAAAGCGGCCGGCTACGGCCTCACCGTCGAGTTCCTGGCGGTCCAGAAGCTGACCTTCCCCGGCAGCGTAAGCGAGCAGGTCATCAATCGCATGAAGGCGGAGCGCGCCAAGGAGAGCGAGCGCTTCCGCTCCGAGGGCAAGGGCAAGGCCCGGGAGATCGTCTCCGCCGCGGAGGCGGACTCGAAGCGCATCCTCGCCGAGGCGCGCGCCAAGGCGGAGATCAAGATGGGCCAGGGCGACGCCGAGGCAGCCTCTTATTACGGGGTTTTCAAGGAGAACCCGGAACTCGCCAATTACCTCCGGGAGACCAAGACCCTCCGCCAGGTTCTCACCAAGCAGACGACCGCGATTCTGTCGACCCGGAACGTGCCGTTCAACCTCTTGGAGCAGAACGCCCCGCCCAACATGAAGAAGTAGGGAATCGAAAGGGCTCCCTGAGGCGAAGGATTTTACCGTCGGAACGAAAACGAGGATAGGCTCATGACCCGCGAGAAGAAACCGCACGCACATTCCCCCGTCCCTCCGGCGGAGACGCCGACAGGGTTCCCTGAGACTTCCGCCCAGGCGCCGGACGCGCCCGCGCCGGAAGAAATGGACACGGCCTCCCAAAGCCTGTCCGAAGCCCTGCATACCGCCTTCTTCCTCCTCAAGATCGCCATGATCGTCGCGATCGGGGCCTTCTTCTTCCTCGGCTTCTTCCAGGTGCCCCCGGGCAGCACCGCCCTGGTCAGGCGGTTCGGCGCCTATCGCATGGACGGGCCCTACAAGGTGCGGATTTACCAGCCGGGCGGCATCTACTACGCCGTCCCCATGATCGACCAGGCGGATTTCGTCAACATGTCTCTCATCTCCTTCGAAATGAACAGCGAGTTCGCCGCCGCCCCGGTGCTGGAAGGCGTCACCCAAAAAACGGTGGGCCTCGTCCCCGGCTTCGACAACTATACCATCACGGGCGACGCGAACATCCTGCACACCCAGTGGCAGGTCACCTACCGGGTGAAGGACGTGAGCGACCAGGGGCCGTACCGGTTCCTCACCTCGTTCGCTTCCCGCCGGACCGGGGAGGTCAACAAGCAGACGGGGGAGCCCATCGAGCGGAGCGGCCCCGAGCAGCTCCTGCGCGAGATCTTTCAGAACGTCGTTCTCTCCATTTCCGGCAGCCTCCCCATCGACGCCGCTCTGGCCGCGGACAACCGGTTCGTCGACGCCGTCACCCGCACCGTGGGGGCCGAATTGGACCGCTACGAAGCCGGGATCACCTTGGAAACCGTCAACCTCAGGGTCAAATCCCCGCCGGCGGCCGCGAAGGCCGCCTTCAACGAGGTGACCCAGGCGCGCTCGGAGCGCGGCGAGAAGATCAGCTCCGCCCAGGGCCAGGCGGAGATCCTGATCAACAATGCGTACGCCGCGGCCAGGGAAACCGAGGATGCCGCGGAGATTTACAAGAACGACATCGTGGCTTCCGCCCGCGCGGACGCCGAGAACATCCGCGAGCTTCTGCGGCGGTTCCCGAACGATCCGGAAGGATTGAACGTCTACCTTCAGCAGTATCACCAGGAGGTCGTTGCCGATCTCTTGTCCCGCACGCATCAGTACATCGTCCGGCCCGGGCAGACATGGTTCCTTACCGGCGCCACCCTGGAAGAGGCGATCGGGCCGACCCGGTGATGCGGTCGAAACGAAGCGCACAAAGGAGAACGGCATGACCAGCGCCGCCACGACCTGCCCCTGCGGCGAACACGACCACGAGGCCCTGGAGAGCGCAGAGCGGCAGCAGCAGCGCGCGATCCTCCGTCTCATCGCCACCCTGCTCGGCGGGGCCTTCATCCTCAACAGCTATATCGCGGGCTACTTCTTCCGGGCGGATCCCGCCCGCGCCGACTTCTCCGCCATGCTCGGGGCCCTGTTCCTCGGCGGGCCGCTGGTGTTCAAGGCCGCGCGCGACGTCTGGCGGGGCCGGCTCACCATGAGCGAGCTCGCGGGCCTCGCCGTCGCCGCGAGCTTCACTTTGGGCTATTATGCCGAATCCGGGCTGGTGGCCTTTTTCCTGTACCTTGGCACGCTCATCGAAAGCCGGACCGCCCTCGGCGCGCGCGCGAGCATCGAGGCCCTGATCCGCCTCACCCCCTCCTCGGCCCACCTCGTCCGGCAGGATCGGGAGGCGGACGTCGAGGTCGGATCCCTTAAGAAGGGGGACCGGATCCGGGTCCGTCCGGGCGAGAACGTGCCCGCGGACGGCGTGATCGTTCAGGGGAACTCGAGCCTGAACGAGGCGAGCGTCACGGGCGAGAGCCTGCCCGTGGACAAAACCGTCGACGACCTCGTCTTTGCCGGGACCGAGAACTACACCGGCGCCATCGACGTCCAGGTCACGACCGTCGGCACGGACACGACCCTCGGCAAGGTCCGGAAACTCATCCTGGAGGCCGAGGCCACGCGCCTCCCCATCATGACCATCATCGACAAGAACATTCACTGGTACACGCCGATGATCGTCATGGTCGCGGCGCTCATCCTTGTCTTCACCAAGAATCCCTCTTCCGCGATCGCGGCGCTTGTGGTGGCCTGCCCCTGCGCCCTGGTGATGGCCACGCCCACGGCCATGGTGGCGGGCCTTTCGGCCGCCGCGCGCCTGGGCGTGCTCATCAAGACCGTCGCCCATCTCGAATCGGCCGCGGAGCTCACCGCGACGGTCTTTGACAAGACGGGCACGCTCACCACGGGCGAGCTGGCCGTCTGCCGCCTGAGCCCCGCCCCGGGGGTGGAGGCCGCGCGTCTTCTTTTGCTGGCGTCGAGCGCCGAGCGCCACAGCAACCACCCCGTGGCCCGCGCCATGCTGCGTGTCGCCGCGGAGGCCAAGCTCAGCCTCCTCGATCCCCAGGGCATGAAGGAGACCGGAGGCAAGGGGGTCTCCGCCACGGTGGGCGGCGCCCGGGTCCTCGTCGGCCGCGAGACGTGGCTGACGGAACAAGGCGTGGATTTTTCCAACCTGGACGCCCCCGAGCGCCGGGAGAGCGAGGGCTTCAGCACCCTCTATGTCGCGGCGGACGGGCGCGCCATCGGCTGGATCGGGCTGGAGGACCACGCCCGGCCCGAGGCCCGCCAGGCCACCGAGGCCCTCAAGGAGATTGGGATCCGGAACATCACCATGCTCACCGGCGACCGCTGGGGCGTGGCACGACGAGTCGCCGCGGAGCTCGGCTGCACGGACGTCGTGGCCGAATGCCTGCCCGAGCAGAAGCTCGAACTCGTGGAGGGCATGAAGAAGCGGGGGCTCAAGGTGGCGGTGATCGGCGACGGCATCAACGACGCCCCGGCCCTGGCCGCGGGCGACCTTGGGATTGCCATGGGCGCGGCCGGGAACGACATCGCCGTGAACTCCGCCTCCATCGCCCTCATGAGCAACGATCTCCGGCGGCTCCCCTTTCTCATCCGCCTCTCGCGCCTGGTGCGGCGCATCGTCTACCAGAATCTTCTCTTCGGCGTGGTCTTCATCGTGGCCGGCATCGCGCTTTCCTCGTTCGGGAAGCTCACCCCCGTCCAGGCGGCCATCCTCCACTGCCTGGGGTCGTTGCCGGTGATCTTCAATTCCGCGCGCATCGTGCGCTACGGAGAGGAGCTCACGTAGCCCCTCCCGTGTCCGGCAAGGAAGGAGACAGAGCGGTGGCAGAAATGGTCATCCAGACCGAGGGACTCACCAAGATCTTCCGGGACTTTTGGCACCGGCCCCGCGTCAAGGCGGTGGATGATCTGACCCTCTCCGTAAGGCAGGGGGAGGTCTACGGCCTCCTCGGGCCGAACGGCAGCGGCAAGAGCACCACGGTCAAGATGGTCCTGGGGCTGTTGTTTTCCACCCGGGGGCACATCTCCGTATTCGGCCGGCCGCCCACGGACGTAGGCACGAAGCGCCGCATCGGGTTCCTCCCCGAGGAGACGCACCTCTATCACTATCTCAACGCCTCGGAGACGCTGGACTTCTACGGGCGGCTCTTCAGCCTGCCGGCCGCGGAGCGCCGGCATCGGGTCGAAAGCCTCCTGCGCATGACCGGCCTTTCGGCGGCGCGCAACCGTCTCCTGGGGGAGTACTCCAAGGGCATGGCGCGCCGCATCGGCCTCGCGCAGGCTTTGATCAACGATCCCGAGCTCGTCATCCTCGACGAACCCACAGCGGGCCTCGATCCCATCGGCACCCGCGAGGTCAAGGACCTCATCCTCCACCTGAAGGGCCAGGGCAAGACCATCGTGCTCTGCAGCCACCTCCTCTCCGATGTGGAGGATGTCTGTGACCGTATCGCCATCCTCTACGGCGGCCGCAAGCAGGCGGAGGGAATGACCCGGGATCTGTTGCGCCATGAGCGGTTCACCCAGATCACCGCGGCCATGGACGGGAAGACGGTGGCCGAGGTCCTGAGCCTCATCCAAAAGCGGGAGGGCGCGAAGGCCGAGGTATCGGTCGCGCCGGTCACCGAGCGCCTGGAGCGGTTCTTCCTGCGCGTGGTGGAAGAGGCGCGAAGCGCCCGCCAGGACACGAGCGGCGTGGGGGCGACCGACCGGACGCTCGATTTCCTGACCGCCCGCAGGGTCGAGGCGCCCACGGTTCTCGAACGCCTCGTCCAGCCTCATGCCGAGCCCGTGTCCGAGACGGTCTCGCCCGCCTCTCCCCCCCGGCGCGCGAACGCTCCGGCACCGGTCGATGCCAAGGTCTTGGATGCATTCACCCAGCCCAAGGGGCACCCCCCGGCTGAGGAATATTCCGCAACTTCGGCCGCCCCTTCCCCTTCCCCGAAGGAAAAGACAGGGGAAAAGCCGGACCGATCCGTCCTGGATCGGTTGACCGAAGCCTCGCATGAGGAACCCCGCGCATGAAGGTCATATGGGCCATCGCCCGGAACACGCTGGCGCAGGCCGTGCGCATGAAAGTGGCGGCCGTCCTGATCCTGCTCTTCCTGCTCACGGCGGCGATCCTTCCCTTCACGCTGGAGGCGGACGAAACGCAGCTCGGGGAGGTGAAGGTCCTGTTGACCTACAACCTGACCATCGGCATGGGGCTCTTGACCATTCTCACGATTCTCCTGTCCGCCAGCGTTCTCGACACCGAGATCGTCGGCCGGCAGATTTACCTCGTCTGCACGAAGCCGGTCCACCGCTGGCAGATCCTGCTGGGCAAGTGGATCGGCGTGGTGGCGCTGGATGCGGTGCTCCTCGCTGTCCTGGGCGGTCTCACGGCGGGGCTCGTCTATTACCGCGCGCGCGAGGATCCCAAGCGGCCGGACGAGTTCCGGGTGGTGCGCGAACAGGTGCTGACGAGCCGGCGCAGCATCCACCCGCCCGAGTTCGACATCGAGGCGCGCATCAAGGACTACAAGTCCTACCTGATCTCGCAGGGGAGCGCCCCCGAAGAGGTCAATACGAAGGAGAGCGAGAACTACATACGGGGCATCGTTCAAAGCAGGCGCGTGCGCCTGGCGCCGGGGATGAGCGAAGGCTTTACCCTCGTCGGGATCCCCAGGCCCGTCGATCCGGAAAAGAGCCTGTACACCATCCGCTACAAACTGTACGCCGCGGACGAGACGGAGGACCCCCTGCGAGGCCAATGGCGATTCGTCCGCCCGTCGGAGAAACCGGTCCCGCAGGATCAGGTCTTCGCCCACACCGAGGCCAAGACGGGCGAAACCCGCGAGTTCCAGATCCCGGCCGCGTACGTCAACGAAAAGGGCGAGTTGTTCGTGCAATTCACCAATTTGACCATCGGCATCCCGGAGATGGAGGAAAAATACCGCAAGGATCACGCGGTCTATTTCCTCATCGAGGACGGCCTGGAACTCTTGGCGCCCTCGGGAAGCTTTCTTCTGAATCTCGCCAAGGGCCTCGCCCTCCTCCTCGTCCGGCTCGCGCTTTTTGCGGCGGTCGGAGTCTCGGCGACGACGCTCATGCATTTCCCGGTCGCGGTTCTTCTCCTCATCCTCGTGGCCGTCTCGGGGTATTCGCGCGATTTCATCATCACGCGCATCGAAAGCGACACGCGCAGAGCGAAGTTGGAGGAGATGAAGTCCAAGGAGGAGCAGCAACAACAAAGCCCGGGCGCCTACGGCTTGTTCCTTCGCGAGGTGTATTATCCTTTCCTCGAGCGGGCCATCCGCGTCGCTCCGGACTTCACGAAGACCGATCCGGTATACGATCTGAAGGTAGGCCGGGAGATCCTCTCCAGCCGGCTCTTTCTTCAAACCTCCTTGGATCTCCTCTTACGGGGAGGGGTAGTGGCGCTGCTGGGGCTGTTCTTTTTTTACCGGCGGGAGCTTGCCCGGCCGTATCTCTGACGCCCGGTTCCATACGTCGGATCCGCCGTTGTAACGATGGGTAGGGAAACGGATCGAAGACAGCCGGAAAGAGCCTTTCCGAAAACCCCGGGGTCCTCTCCCGCCGCCCGATGGGGGAGTATTCTCGCGGGAGCCAGGAGCGTTTTTTATGAGAATTTCCTTTCTCAAGCAAGCGGTTTTTTGCGCGATTCTACTCCTGGCTCTTGGGCTATCCCAGGGTGTCCTGCATTACACGATGCAGATCCGGGAGGCTGAGCAACTGTCCGTGAATCCCGTCACCGAGGGCGTGCCTCCGCAGGTGGTTATCGCGACCACGGCCCTGGGCGGATTTCGCGGCATTTTCATTGACCTTTTATGGCTTCGCGCCATGTCCTTGAAGGAAGACGGGCAATTCTTCGAGATGATCCAGGTCTATGACTGGATCACGACCTTTCAACCGAATTACTCCATGATCTGGCGGTACATCGCCTGGGATTTCGCCTATAACGTTTCCGTGGAGCAAGACTTGCAGGATCGCTGGTTCTGGGTCTATCGCGGCATCCGGTATCTCCGCGACAAGGGGATTCCTCTGAACCGCCTCGATCCCGAACTCTATAGCGAGCTCTCGTACATTTATTTCGATAAGATTGGGGGGATGCTGGATTATGCCCACCAGATCTACAAGACCGAGCTCGCCCGCATGATGGACGGGATTCTCCAGGGGCCTGGCGATCGAGAACTTCTGGAAAAACTGGTGGCGATTCCGTTGGACGAAGCCATGGTCCTTGACCTGCCGGAAGTCCGCCCTTTCAGGGAAAAGCTCGCTCCCTTCCACCTGCAGCCCATCCAGGACTTCCATGCACTGCACGCGGCCTCGGACTCCCTGCCCCCGGGGGTCCGCGAGTACCTCCCCACCCCCGAGGCCCAGGCGGGCCTGGAAAAGGTCCGGCTGTACCTCATCAAGCAACGGCTCGTCGAAGAACAGAAACTCGATCCGGCGCGCATGCTCGAGCTCAACGAGAAATACGGCCCCATCGACTGGCGCGGTTGTGATGCCCATGCCCTGTACTGGGGGTACCTGGGCAACGAGATCGCCAGGAACCAGAAGGATGCCCCCTCCTTCCAGATGGCCTATGAACGGATGTTCTTTTTCTCCATTGTGAATCTCGTCCGCCGCAACCGCGTGATGATCACCGAGGAGGGCGTCGTCTATAATGTCCCGGATTTCCGATTCATGGAGACGGTCCACACCTACATGATGGATCTCATAGAGCGCGCCACAGCTTATTACGAGAAGAAGAATCTTTATTATATGCATTATGCGCCGTTTCAGGCATACATTACTTTCCTGAGAGAAGCCATTTACATGAATTACGCAAACGGCAGGATGGACGAGGTCGAGCGGTACTATAAATATTTTCAGGAGTTTCAACCGGACGATCCGAAGCTCAAGGGTACTGCCGCTCAATACATCCAGGGCGACTTCGAGGGGTATCTCGAGAACTTCACACCCAAGAAGTTTGTCATGTTCCTGGAAGCCTACCTCCGGCAGCACTACTTTTATCTCTCCCTCGGAGACCGGAAGACCGCCGCGGACTACGAGAGACAAGCTCTCCTGTTCTACCAGATCGCCCAGACCCAATGGCCCCAGGGCGGAAAGGATGCCTGGAAGGACGTGGTGCCGCCCCTCGCGGACGTTGCGGGGGATCTCTTGGTTCGCATCTTGAATCGCGAGGAACGGGAATTCACCCCTTCCATGGTTGCCCGTTTGGAGGAGGTGGTCCCGGCGGATCAGATCCGGGCGGCCCGGAATCGATTCAAGAGCAAGATGCAAAAGGAACAGGAGCAGCGAGAAAAAGCGCTAACCGAGCCGCGTTAAGGGAGTTATGCCGCGATCCGTTTCCTGAACCCCTCTTACGGAAACCGGAAAAAAAGATTGCC
>JAZDLH010000254.1:0-5075 GCA_043802275.1 Planctomycetota bacterium | reverse complement strand
CCATGGAGACCACCCGGCCGCCCACGTTCCAGTTGGTGAGCAGCACCCCGGTCACGCCGCTCTCGAAGCGCACGACCGCGTTCCAGGCGTTGTCCACCTCCGAGGCGTAGCGGCCGACGACCGAGTGCACCTCCTCGACGTCGTTCTCGCACCCCCCGAGGAAGCGCAGGATGTCCACCGCGTGGACCGCGTCGCAGGTCAGGACGTCGATGGCGCCGTTGTAGTAGACGGCGTTCTGCTTCTTGTAATTGTGGGCCACGACCTCGTTGATCGGCCCGGCCGCCTCGATCCTCTCCCGGGCCTGTCGGAAGAGGGGGATGAAACGGCGGTTAAAGCCGATCATGCAGAGGACGTCCGCCTTCTCGGCCTCGCGCGCGAGGGAGCGGGCCTGGTAGGTGGTCACGGCCGGAGGCTTCTCGATGAAGAGGTGGAGCTTCTTCCGGAGGGAGGCGATCGCGAGATCGAAGAGGTGGTAGGGGGGCATGAGGAGGTAGACGGCCTCGGCCTTCTCCTTGTCCAGCATCTCCAGGGCGTCGGCATACCGCTTCTCGATCCGGAACCGGTCGGCGGTCTCGCGGAGCCGGTCCGCCCGGAGGTCGCACAAGGCCACGAGCTCCACGTCCTCCATCTCCGAGAGGGAGGGGTAATGCACGTCGTTCGCCATGCCGCCCGCGCCGATCAGGAGCACCTTCGTCTTCTTCTTCATGACTTGCATCCTTTCCCTTGAAAATGAACACCGGGAAGCGCGCCGCAATCGCTCTTCGAAGTTTCCTTTCACTCCTCACCTCTCACCCCGACCCTCTCCCTGGGAGAGGGATTTTTTAAGATGATCCCTTGCCCCCCCGCGTCGGGTCAGAGGCTCCGGGCGCAGCGTCCCTTGCGCAGCGCCTCCACAAGCTCCATGGTCTTCACCGCATCCTGCACGGTGGAGCGGCAGGGGGTGCCATTGCGCACGCAGTCGATGAAGTGCCGGTTCTGGTCGAGGTGGCCGTAGAAGGCGTGGAACTCCTTGCGAGCGGCGTCGCCCTCGAGGGGGAAGGGCTCCTCCTTCCCGTCCCGGAGGCGGACACCCGTCACGCTCTCCTCTCGGGCGTCGATGAAGACGCTCCGGCCGGGCGCGTGTATCTCCATGAAGAAGACGCGGTTGCCCATGCACCAGTTCGTGAGGATCGCGCCCGTGACCCCGTTCGAGAAGCGGAGAACCGCGTTCCAGGCGTTGTCCTCCTCGCCCTCGTAGCGGCCGACCACGGCGTGCACCTCCTCCACGTCGGCGTCGCTCCCGGCGAGGTAGCGCACGGTGTCCACGGCGTGGATGGCGTCGCAGCCGATGGCGTCGATGGCCCCGTCGATGTAAACGGGGCTGCGATGCTTCATGTACTGGCACATCACCTGGGTCAGGGGGCCCTCGGCCGCGACCCATCGGAGCGCGTCGTTCACGAGGGGGATATAGCGGCGGTTGAAGCCCACCATGCAGAAGACGCCGTTCTTCTCGGCCTCGCGCGCGAAGGACCGCACCTGGAAGGCGGTGAGGGCCGGCGGCTTCTCGATAAAGACCGGGAGTTTGTGCCGCAAGACCGCGATGGTCGGATCGAAGACAAGGTGCGGGGACATGATGACGTAGGCGGCGTCGGCCTCCTCGGATGTGAGCATCTTCTCGAGGTCCGTGTAGCGCCCCTTGACGCCGTACCGGTCGGCCGTCTTGTGGAGCCGCCTCTCCGTGCGCGTGCAGATGGCCGCGACCTCGATCTCCTCGATCTCCGCGAGGGAGGGGTAAAAGACCTCGTTCGCCCAGCTCCCCGCGCCGACCATGAGGACCCTTGTCTTCTTCATCATCCTCGTTCCTTTAAAGAGGCCGGAAAATATCCGCTCCTCCGCGAGGAGCGGAGCACCCTCTTTACCATACGGGGGGGGGCCTGTCAAGAAGACGACGCGCGGACGCTTCAGCCGGAAAACCAGGAGACGGGCGGGATGTCCGCCATGGTGCGGAGACCGGGCGGGGCATGGAGCACCTGACGGGCCGCGTTCAGCACGATCGCGCAGGTGGCGGCATCGCCGTTCACGCCCCCGGGGATCGTGAAGACGAGGCGGGGTTCGCCCAGGATCTCGACGGTGTCCTCCGGCCGGGGCTCGCCGATCGAGGCGCGGAAGAGGAGCGTGATCCGCTCCGTCCCCGCCACGAAGCCCCTGCCGAGCTGCTCCACGCCCGCGATCATGCCCCGCCGGAGGGTGAGGTGCGGGGTATGGACCGTCTTTCGGGCGACGACGGGGGACAGGATCTCCTCGGTCCGGCTCAGGCGCCAGCCGAGGCGCTCGGCGATCATGTGCGCCGACTCGGCGAGCCCCACGTGCCGCAGCTCGCCGGTCGCCTGCTTTTGGGCGAATTCCTCGAGCGTGAGCCCCGCGCCGATCTTTTTCTGGAAGGGCTCCCGGCGGAAGGCGGCATCCTGGATACGCGAGACGCGGACGCGATCCACGCGCCGGCAGACGGCCGTGAGCGTCAAAGGCAGGAGGTCCATAAGAAACCCCGGGTTCACGCCCGTGGCGAGCACCGCGACCCGCTTGGCGCGGGCCGCCCGGTCGATGCGCTTCGCCAGCCGGGGCGCTCTCTTCCAGGGGAAGGAGAGCTCCTCGCACGTGGTCACCACGGGAATGCGATGCGCCACGATCGCCTCGACCTGGGGCGCGATGCGCCGGAGATCCGAGACCGTGGCCAGAATCGCAAGGTCGGGCTTGGCCCTGCGCAGCACCTCCTCGAGGGATCCCCTCACGGGGACCCGCATGGCCACCGGAAGCCCCGCCAGATCGCCCACGTCCCGGCCGATCTTCCGGTCGTCCACGTCCACGGCCCCCACGAGCCGGAAGGCGGCCCTCCGCTCGAAGAGGTTTTGCGCGATCCCCAGCCCCAGGGACCCCAATCCGATCTGGACGACTTGGATGGGCGTCACGGCGCTTCCTTTCGAGCGACGGTCCCGTGCCCGCGTTCCGTCCGGGCAATCCCGGAGGCGCGGTTAAAGAGGCTCCCCGAGGGCCCGGCAACGGCTTCCCGGACGATAAATAACCCGCGCCCATCCTCCCGGGAGATGATGGGCGCGGGGCTCTTTCCGCTACGATGTTTTCCGGCCGGGTTTCTCTACGGGTGAAAATTCATCTCTCCGGTCCGGGATCCAGACCCGTGGGCATTCCTTGACTCCCCCCGGGATTCGATGATTGGGCATTTTTCGCGCGTTCCGCTTCCGCGGCCTTCTCTTGCTGCGCTATTTTCTTGCGATAGGCATCAAAACTTCGCTTCTCGAATTTTCGGCGGCTCTCAAAATCCTCGGGGGTTTTTTCCCACGCCCCGATCCGAACATTGCGGAAGGCGACCTCGGGGATGCCCTTGGGGCAGCCCTTCCGGAGCTCCGCCAGAGCCTTCAATTGCTGACTTTTGCTGAAGTTGGCCGTCAACGCGTTCGACCGCCCCTCCTCCTCATACTGCCGGACGAGTTCCGCATTTTTTTCGATAATCTCCTCGGCATTGTCGAAATTGAGGGCGGGATGCTCCTGGGGAGGGCCGGCCGAAACCGACTCGTCCGTGGCCGAAGCGCTCCCGCCCTTCTCCCGGGCCCCGGGTTCTTCCTTGGCTGCGCTCACCGGGTTCTCGGCGTGCGCGGGATTCCCGCTGGGGGAGGGCTTGGAGGCGGTGGCCGTCGCACCGTTTTTCCCGGCAAGCGCGACTTCCAACACGGACACCTTATCCTGCAGCACCGCGATCCGTTCTGTGTAAAGGGCCAGGCTCTTTTCAAGCTCCGCCAGGCGCGCCTCGTCCGCCAGGAGGCGCTGGATCATCTCTTGCTTGCTCAGATTGGGAACCTCGTCCTCGGCTCGAATCCAACCGCCAAACCCCACGATGCATACAACGATCAACATCCCATAACGCATAAAATGCCCCTTTCTCCCTTCCGATGAAAAACTCCCTTGACAAAAAACCTTTTGCTCCCTGTTATCATGCCGCCATGCAAGGCATGCCTATAGTATATCACATCCCTTTTCCTTAGTGTAGATTTTTTTACCGATAGATCGCGGCTCCGAAGGTGACGGCGTTTTGAATCTCCCGGTTGGCGGCCTGGTGGTACCCCAGGAGCCGTCCTTCGCAGGGCGCCAGGGCCGTCAGCAGGGCATGGAGGCAGGCGGCGCTGCAGATCCCGGTGCGGTTCTTGTGGCCAAAAAGCTCTCGGATCGACCCCTTGGCGTCGCCGGCCAGGCAGGCGGAAAGATACGCCCGGTCCACGGCCTCCACCTCCTGGAGATAGGCCCCGTCCAGCTCCCGCTCCTCGCCAAAGGCCGCACCCACGTGGGAAAGGTCGGCGCTCGCGAGAAGGAAGAGGCCTCCGTCCTGTTCGCGCGCGATCTCCCCGAGGACCCTGGTAAAGGAGGCCGTCTCCGCTGTAAGACAGGGATCAAACCCGCTCTCGATCTCGTCGGCGAGCGACCCGCAGAGAACCGGCACGATCGAGATGCCCGGCCCCCATATATGCTGGAGGAAGGGGACCTGGAGCTCGATCGAGCTCTCGTAGAGATGGGCGATCTCGCCCTCGAAGAGATCGGCCTCCCCCGACCTCGCCAGGCGCTCGGTGACGGCCGTGGCGTTCGGCAAGACCCCGAGCGGCGTCTCAAAGTCCTTCCGCGTGAGGGAATAGCGATGCGCCAAGGGGCGATGCGCCGTTCCGAGAATCACCACGACCTTCGGCTTCGGTATGGAGCATAGCTCCCGGTAGGTCTGCCCGTAGCCGTCATGCCCCCGCTCGTAATCGATATGCGGAGCAATCGCTCCGCGCACGACGCCTGGCGAGTCCCACCGGGCGGCTTCGGAGAGGGGAGCATGGTCGATCATGGCCTGCAGGGTCCGTGTAAGTTCCGCCACGTTCACGGGATACACGGAACCGGCGCAGGAGGCCGTCCGGAGGGGCGAGGAGGCGTATTCCTCCTCCACCTCCTTCATAAAAGCTTGGAAATGGGGGCTGTCGAGGAAGAGGGCCTCTTCCAGCTGCCGGCAGACGTTCTCCACCGCTCCGGGTGGGAGATCCTGCTGCGTGGCC
>JAZDLH010000253.1:0-2074 GCA_043802275.1 Planctomycetota bacterium | reverse complement strand
GCCACCCGATCCTCGACGTGAAGCCGTCGAGGGAGGTGACCTTCACCTTCAACGGCCGCCCGGTCACGGCGCGCGAGGGGGAGGTCCTCTCGAGCGCCCTCATCGCCCACGGCATCGTCATCTTCGGGCGCCACCACAGGGACGGCAGCCCGCAGGGAATCTTCTGCGCCAACGGCCAGTGCTCCCAGTGCCTCGTGATCGCCGACGGCCGGCCCGTCAAGGCCTGCATGACCGCCGCCCGCGAGGGGATGGCCGTGGAGAGCGCCGACGGGCTGCCGGGGCTCGCCGCGCCCGGCCGTCCGGCCGCGTTCGAGGAGACGGCCGAGGTCCACGTCGACGTCCTCATCGTCGGGGGGGGGCCCGCGGGGCTCACCGCCGCCGACAAGCTCGCCGGGCTCGGGATCGGCGGCATCATCGTCGACGACAAGCCGGAGCCGGGGGGGAAGCTCACCCTCCAGACCCACTCCTTCTTCGGCTCGGTGGCGGACTGCTACGCGGGGGAGCGCGGCTTCGCCATCGGGCGCATCCTCACCGGCAAGGTCAGGGCCGCCGGGAGGTTCGAGCTGTGGGCGGACAGCACCGCGGTCGGGGTCTTCCACGACGGGAAGGTCGGCGTCGTGCGGGGCGGGCGCTACGTGCTGGTGACCCCGAAGGCCCTCCTCGTGGCCGCCGGGGCGCGGGAGAAGTCGATCGCCTTCGAGGGGTGCGACCTGCCGGGGGTCTACGGGGCGGGGGCCTTCCAGACCCTGCTCAACCGGGACCTCGTCCGGCCCGCCGAGCGGCTCCTCATCGTCGGGGGGGGGAACGTGGGGCTCATCGCCGCCTACCACGCCCTGCAGGCCGGGATCGAGGTGGCCGGCATCGTCGAGGCCCTTCCCTCGGTCGGAGGGTACAAGGTTCACCTCGACAAGATCAGGCGCTCCGGGGTGCCCGTGTGGACCTCCCACACCGTCGTCAGGGCTGTCGGCGGGGAGCGGGTCGAGAAGGCGGTCATCTGCCGCGTCGACGGCCGCTTCCGTCCCGTCGAGGGGACCGCCCGCTCTCTCGACGTGGATACGATCCTCATCGCCGTGGGGCTGGCCCCGGTCAACGAGCTCGCCGTCAAGGCGGCCCAGTACGGCGTTGCCGTCTGGACCGCGGGGGACGCGAGCGAAATCGCCGAGGCCTCCGCCGCCATGTTCAGCGGCAGGATCGCGGCCCTGCGGATCGCCGCGCACATGGGCCGCCGGGCCGAAGTGCCCGAGCCGTGGGTCGCCATCGAGAAGGTCCTCAAGTCGCGGCCGGGAGAGACGGGCGCGCTGCGCCTCGAGGAGGCGGGGGGGGCGGTCGAGCCGGTCATCCGATGCGTCCAGAAGATCCCCTGCAACCCGTGCACCGAGGTCTGCCCCCTGGGCCACATCCAGATCCCGACGGACGCCATCATGGACCTGCCGCGCTACGGGGGGGGGCGCCGGTGCCTCGGCTGCGGGCGGTGCGTGCTCGTGTGCCCGGGCCTGGCGATCAGCCTCCTGGTGCGCGACTACGACCCGTCCGGAAAGCGCGCCCTCGTCATCGTCCCGTTCGAGATGGGGGCGGATGCCGTGAGGATCGGCGGGCGCGTCGCCACCGTCGACATGGAGGGGGGGCGCGTGGGGACCGGCACGGTCGCGGGGGTGAAGGCGCGCCCCGGCTTCAACCGGCGGGTGCTCGTGGCCGTGGAGGTCCCCTGGAAGGACCGGCTCAAGGTGGCGGGGTTCACGTCGCAGGAGACGCGGCCGCCGCGGCGCGCGCGGGCGCGCGGCGCGAGCGGGGCGGACGATCCCCTCGTCTGCCGATGCGTCCGCGTGCGCCGCAGCGACATCGTGCGGGAGATCCGCCGGGGGGTGAGGGACTTCAGCGAGCTCAAGGCGACCCTGCGCACCGGGATGGGGGCCTGCGGCGGAAAGAACTGCACGCCGCTCATCGAGCGGATCTTCCTCGAGGAGGGGGTGGGGCGCGGTGAGGTCACCCCCCCCACCATCCGGCCCTTCACGACCGAGGTGCCCCTAAGGGTCTTCGCGGGAGTGGAAGAGTGAGCCTGGTAGCCGCAGCCTTC
>JAZDLH010000252.1:0-3079 GCA_043802275.1 Planctomycetota bacterium | reverse complement strand
GGCGGCCTGGCGGCAGCGGGTGAGATGGCTGCCGAGAGTGCCTTCCTTCATCCGCAGGATCGCGGCGATCTTGCGATACGGCGCGGTGGCGAACCCGGCCGAACCGGAGAGCCTCTCGAGCAGACGCCTGTGCTGCTCCCGCCGCTTCTCCAGGCGCGCGCGAAGGGTCTTCATGCGGCGGGTCTCCAGCCGGCCGTAGGGGAGGGGCTTAGCCTCGAGCAGGGCGAGCTGCCGCTCGTAGGCCCGTTTCCACCAGTAGGCGGCCGCCAGCGCCTGGTGGCGCTTTTCAATGGCCGCTTCGGCCTCGCGCAGATCCTCCTCCATCTCTGCCAGTAAGGATACGGATTCGATCACGCTTCGCTTGCCGTTGGCGGCGATCCAGCGGATCTCCTCCGGGGTGAAGAAGAAGGCGTTCGCCAGGAGCATCTTGAAGAGGGTCCGGCACCGGGTCTCCATGCGCGCGAGGAGTCCCCCGGCCGGTTCCGCGGACGGGCGAGCCTCCGGCGCCGCCTCGGGGGCGGCCAAACGCTCCTCGTCGAGGGCCAGGAAGGTCGGCCCTCCCTGCTGGGTGCGGAGAAAGTCGAGAAAAAGATGGCGGATGACCGACCCGAACCACGTGGCGAACCGGGCGCCGCGCCGGGGGTCAAAGCGGCCGAGGATGCGCCGCTCGCGGAGCTTGTCCAGGGCGAAGAGCAGAAACTCTCCGCACGTGTCCGCATCCGCGGCAAAGGCTCGGCGGGGGAGTCCGTACAGGGCGGTCATGTACCGGCGCAGGAGTTCCTCTTCCGCCGCCTTGCCGCCCTCGCCCTCCTCGGCGCAGCGGGCCGCCAGGTCCTCGTCCGCGGGTTCTGCTCGTTTCGGCATGGCCCGGTCCCTTTTGAAGTTTTCTGCGAACCTCCCACGGGAGGGCATTGTATCGCCATAGCGGAATAAACACAAAGCGAAAGGGCGGGGCGCAAAAACCATTGACGCGCGGCCGAAAGGTGCTACGATTCCCCTGCCCGCGCAAGGCGGGCGCTTCTTCCGCGCCGCGGGGGAGAGGAACTCCGCAGGCGTTTTTATCCCTGGGCACAGGAATGTGGAAAAGGAGAACGGCATGTCGGAGATCAGCGGGATTCGCGCGCGGGAGATTCTGGACTCGCGCGGCAACCCGACCGTGGAAGTGGACGTTGCGCTCCTGAGCGGCGCGGTCGGACGGGCGGCCGTGCCGAGCGGCGCCTCGACGGGAGGGCACGAGGCCGTGGAGCTGCGCGACGGCGACAAGAAGCGCTACCTCGGAAAGGGCGTGCGCAAGGCCGTGGACAACGTGAACCGGAGGATCGCCCCGGCGCTTCTCGGGATGGACGCCCGCGACCAGGCGGCCCTCGACCGCGCCATGATCCGGCTCGACGGCACGGCCAACAAGGCCCGGCTCGGCGCGAACGCCATCCTCGGCGTCTCCCTTGCGGCGGCCAAGGCCGCGGCGCTCTTTTCGAACCTCCCGCTCTACGCCTACATCGGCGGCTGCTCGGCCCGGACCCTGCCCGTGCCCATGTGCAACATCCTGAACGGCGGCTCGCACGCGGACAACAACGTGGACCTGCAGGAGTTCATGGTCATGCCCGTGGGCGCCGGGAGCTTCCGCGAGGGACTCCGCATGGCGGCCGAGGTCTTCCATGCCTTGAAGTCCGTGCTCAAGAAGAAGGGCCTGAGCACCTCGGTGGGCGACGAGGGCGGCTTCGCCCCCAATCTCAAGAGCAACGAAGAGGCGCTCAAGGTGATCCTCGATGCCATCCGGGCCGCGGGCTACGCGCCGCGAAGGGACGTCTGCATCGCGCTCGACCCGGCCGCAAGCGAGTTCTATCACGACGGCAGGTACCACCTGGCGAGCGAGAAGAAGAAGCTCTCCTCCGAGGAGATGGCCGAGTATTACGTCCGGCTCTGCCGGAAGTACCCCATCGTCTCGATCGAGGACGGCCTGGCCGAGGACGACTGGAAGGGCTGGAAGATCCTGACCGAGAAGCTGGGAAGCCGCGTGCAGATCGTCGGCGACGACCTCTTCGTCACGAACACCAAGCGCCTCGCCATGGGCATCGCCAGGGGCGTGGCGAACTCCATCCTCATCAAAGTGAACCAGATCGGGACGCTCACCGAGACCCTCGCCGCCATCGAGATGGCCAAGCGCGCCGGCTACACCGCGGTCGTCAGCCACCGCTCGGGCGAGACCGAGGACAGCACCATCGCCGACATCGTCGTGGCCACGAACGCCGGCCAGATCAAGACCGGCAGCCTCTGCCGCACCGACCGGGTGTGCAAGTACAACCAGCTTCTCCGGATCGAGGAGGCCCTCGGCGCGTCGGCCGTGTATCCCGGCCTGGCGGCCTTCTACAGCATCCGCGGCTGAAGCCTTGCGTTCCGTTCCGGGAATCCAGGGAATAAAAAAGCGCCCCGGCCGCAGGAGGCCGGGGCGCCTTGCTTTCCGGGGGTGTGCCGGTCCGGTCACTCGCCCGGGCTGATGGCCGAGACGGGGCACTCGTCCACGCAGGCGCCGCAGTCGGTGCAGGTCTCCGGATTGATCTCGTATTGACCGTCGCCTTCGCTTATCGCCTCGACCGGGCAGACTTCGGCACAAGCGCCGCAGCTTGTGCACGCGTCGGAAATCACATGCGCCATGACTCCTCCCTTTCCCTGAATGGTCGCCCCCTCGCACACCCGCGCCCCAAGGGGCGCAACGTCAAACCCAACGTATGCAACAGGAGCCCCCTTGTCAAGGGACCGGCCTGTTTTTTAGCCGGGAATCGCGCGAGCCGCCCCTTCCTTGACAGGCGTCGGCGCTCCCGGTACAATCCTTTTTCCTTACGGCATCCCTTGCGAAGCGCCTTGGGGCTCCCGTCGGACGAAACCGGAACCTGACAGGGGATCTCGGCATGTGCGCGGAAGAAGTCTTGTTGCAGGGCGATGAAGTGCCGGGCCTCCAGTACCGCGTTTGGCGGCCGGCTGGAGACCTCCAGGCCGAAGACGCCCTTCTGCTTCTGCACGGCGTCGAAAGCCATTCCGAATGGTTCGAAGAGATCGCCCCCCCCTGACCGCGGAGGGATTC
>JAZDLH010000251.1:0-12253 GCA_043802275.1 Planctomycetota bacterium | reverse complement strand
TCTCTTCTACCAGGGGAAGATCGCCTTCCTCACCGGCCACTCCGCAGACTCGTACACCCTTGTCTCCAACGCCGATTTCCCCGTGGCCATCATCCCCATCCCGCCGGTGGGCGACAAGCACAAGTACTCCCAGTATTACACCGGCCCGGTGACGGAGTCGGGCAACAAGGTCGAGGGCATGTTCGGCATCCCCAAGGCGACCAAGCACTTCGACCTTGCCCTTCAACTCCTCCAGTTCATGACCTCGTATGACGTAAACCAGGAGACCATGGACGCCTGCAAGTGGCCGCCGGCCGTGAAGCAGGCGAAGTATTCGGGCTTCATGAAGGCCTTCGAGCCCTACCTCGGGGGCAATCCCGCGATCTGGGACCCCTTCCGCTTCGATTGGCGGGGCCGGTCCCACCGGAAGCGCGACGAGGTCCTCGAAGAGATCATCCGGCAGAATATCCAGAATCCGAAGGATTATTTCCTTTTGAAGCTGCGCGAGAACAAGCATTACATCATCGATGAGATGGACGAAAACCTGACCTCCTATCAGCGGGCGAACCTGATGCGGGAGATGCGCCGCTCCCAGCTCACCGTTGGGCTCTGGCAGACAAACCTCGTGCCGCTCGATCGGGAACGGATCGTCCTGCGAGGGCACCTCGTGCGGGAGGACTTCACGGAGCGCGTTGCGTGGAATTACATGTTCGCCCTCTACCGAAGGGAGTTGGAAGACTTTTGACAGCCCGGCGCGGGGAAGAAGCGGGGAAAAGGATCCGCGATCCAAGGGCGCCTTTGAAAGAGGCGAATACGCTCCACGGAAGGAGCCGAAGGTCTGCGCGTCGGGGCGCGCAAGAGAGGGTTCTCAGGGTGGAAAAGTTCAAGAGCATTGAAACGCGGATGCCCGCCTTCCAGAAGTTCGGGCTGGGGATCGCGGGGGTCTTTTACCTCGTTTCGGTGCTTTACGTCCATTTCGTGGGGCCGGACAAGGTGACCTTCGAGCCCGACGCAACGGTCTTGCACCTCGCGCATTGGCAGATGAACGAGGGCTTCCGCGAGGGCTTCGCCGAGATGATCCGGGAGTTCGAAACGGTCAAGGCCAGGGAGGGCCAGAAGGTCAAGGTCATCCAGACCACGGTGCCCGGGCGGGGGTACCTGCAGTGGATGATCACGCAGCTCGTGAGCGGCGAGCCGGCCGACATCCTGGAGAATCCGGAAGAGGGGGCGGTCCGCGAGCAGTATTTCATCGGCCTCTCTCCCTACATCGGCAGGCCCAATCCCTTCAACAAGGGAACGCCTCTCGAGGGGATTCCCTGGAAGGACACCTTTGTCGACAACATGGAGGGCGCCTTCGACATCTTTTACGCCGATTACTACGGGCTCGGAACCGCGTTCTTTACCTATCGCCTCCACGTCAACGCCGACCTCGTCGAAAAGGCCACGGGCAGCCGCAAGATGCCGGAAGACTTCCCGGAATGGATGGAGATCTGCCAAAAGATCAGGGAATACGGCGAGCGGATCGGCGAGCCGCTCGTTCCCATCGGGGTGGACGGCATCGGCCGCGGCACCTTGAATTTTCTCTTCTACGAATATTTCAGCCAGCTGAACGGCAATCTCCAGGACGAGGAGAGCCGCTACTGCGACTCTTTGGTCCGGCTGGTGGACATGATCAAGCGCCTGAAAAAAGGCGGCCGGGATGCGGATCGCCTCCTGGCGGTGATGGATCTCATTCGGGAGATGGGGCAGTATTTCATGAAGGGATTCGTCGCGGTGGACGCCCAGCAGACCACCTATCTCTTTCACCAGGGCAAGGTCGCCTTTCTTCCCGGCCACTCCGCGGGATCGTATACGCTCGTGCAGAACTCCAATTTTCCCGTGGAGATTATCCCCATCCCGCCCATCGGGTACCGCCACAAGTACTCCGAATACTTCACCGGACGGACGACCGAGTCCGGGGTGAAGGTCGAGGGACCGTTCGGCATCCCCAAGGCGAGCCGGCACTTCGACCTCGCGCTCGAGCTCTTGCAGTTCATGACCTCCTGGAAGATCAACCAGATGACCATGGATCGCTGCAAGTGGGCGCCGGCCGTGAAGGAGGCGGAGTATTCCGAATTCATGAAGCCCTTCCAGCCGTATCTCGGGGGCAATCTCCGGATCTGGGACCCCTTCCGTTTCTTCTGGACCCGCCGCGCCCACCGAAAGAAGAACGAGGTCATGGAGGAGATCATCCAGAAGAACATTCCGAATCCCCAGGAGTTTTTCCTGCAAGAGTTCCACGAGTACCGCCATTACATCGTCGAGGAGATCGATGAGCAGCTCCAGGGGTACGACCGGGCGAACCTGATGCGGGAGCGGAGGCGCTCGCAGCTCATGGTGGGCCTAGGCCAGACCGATCTCGCCCCGCAGGACCGGGAGCGGGTGAATCTGCGCAAGGAGCTCGTCCAGGAGGATTTCGCCGAGCGCATCCCCGAGAACTTCGTGTACGCGGCCATGCGGAAGGAGCTCATGGACTTTTGATCCGCTCGCGCTCCCCTACCGCCCCACCTTCCTTTTACACGGAGTTCTTGACGGTATCGCCAGAGGCGAGGCGTTGACTTTCCCCGGACACCGATTATAAAGAAAAGGGACGCATCCCAAAGGTGCGTCCCCGGGCTCGAGGAGAAAAGAGATGGCGATTCGTCCCAGGGACGTGGAAACGGGCATGTCGTCCTTCCAGAAGTTCGGCCTGGCGGTCGCGGGGGTCTTTTATGTCGCTTCGGTTCTTTACGTCCATTTCCTCGGCCCGGCAAAGGTGGAATTCGAGCCCGGCGTAACCGTCCTCCACATGGCGCACTGGGAGATGGCGGCCGGCTTCCGCGAAGGCATCGATGAGATGATCCGGCGGTTCGAGGAGGTCAAGGCCAATGACGGCGTGAAGGTGAGGGTTCTCCAGACGACGATTCCCCGGCGGGGATACCTCCAGTGGATGATCACGCAACTCGTGAGCGGCGAGCCGGCCGACATCCTGGAGAATTCCGAGGAAGGCGAGCTCCGGGATCTCTATTTCACCGGCCTTTCTCCCTACATCGGGAAGCCCAATCCCTTCAACCACGGCACGCCCCTGGAGGGGATGCCGTGGAAGGACACCTTCATCGACAACATGGAGGGCGCCTTCGACATCCTCTACGCGGATTACTACGGGCTCGGGCTCTCGTTCTTCACCAAGCGCCTCCACGTCAATCTCGACCTCGTCGAAAAGGCCACGGGAAGCCGACGGATGCCGGAGGATTTCACGGAATGGATGGAAATCTGCCGGCAGCTCAAGGAATACGGCGAGCGGATCGGCGAGCCGGTCATCCCCATCGGCGTGGAGGGGATGAGGCGCAGCACCTTGAACGACCTTTTTTACGAGTATTTCAGCCAGCTGAACGGCAACCTGCAGGACGAGTACAGCCGCTTTTGCGACGGGTTCGTGCGCCAGGTGGACATGATCAAGTGCCTGAAGAAAAAGGGGGAGGAGGCGGATCGCCTCCTCGCGGTGATGGATCTCCTTCGGGAGATGGGACAGTATTTCATGAAGGGATTTGTCACGGCGGATGAAGCGCAGACCACATATCTCTTCCACCAGGGCATGGTCGCCTTCTTCCCCGCGACTTCGGCGGAGTCCTATTCCCTCAAGGCCAATTCGGATTTCGACCTGGGGATCGTTCCCTTCCCCCCCATCGGGTACAGGCACAAGTATTCCAAGTATTTCACCGGCCGGACGACCGAGTCCGGGGTGAAGGTCGAGGGGCCCTTCGGCATCCCCAAGGCGACCCGGCACTTCGACCTCGCGCTCGAGCTATTGCAGTTCATGACCTCATGGGAGATCGACCAGATGGTCATGGACCACTGCAAGTGGGCGCCGGGCGTCAAGCAGGCCGAGTACACCGACTTCATGAAGGCCTTCCAGCCCTATATGGGGGGCAATCTCCGGATCTGGGACCCCTACCGTTTCATCTGGGACAACCGCGCCCACCGCAAGAAAAACGAGGTCATGGAGGAGATCATCCAGAAGAATATTCCGAATCCCCAGGAGTTTTTCCTGCGGCAGTTCCACGAGTACAGCCATTACATCGTCGAGGAGATCCAAGAGCGCCTAGAGGATAACGACCGGGCGAACCTGATGCGGGAGGGGAGGCGCTCGCAGCTCATGGTCGGCCTAGGCCAGACCGATCTCGCCCCGCAGGACCGGGTGCGGGTGAATCTGCGCAAGGAGCTCGTCCAAGAGGATTTCGCCGAGCGTATCCCTGAGAACTTCGTGTACGCGGCCATGCAAAAGGAACTCAGGGACTTTTGACCCGTTTCCCGCCCGTTGCGGCTAAGAAACGAGGCTTGACCCCGAGGTCCGGTCCGGGCCCGAGGAGAAAAGAGATGGCGGTTCGTCCCGGGGACGTGGAAACGGGCATATCGTTCTTCCAGAAGTTCGGGCTGGGGCTCGTGGGGATTTTTTACGTCGCGTCGGTGGTGCATGTCTATTTCCTGGGGCCGGGCAAGGTGACCTTCAATCCCGACGTGAAGGTCCTCCACCTCGCGCATTCGCAGATGCAGGAGGGCTATCGCGAGGGATTCGAGGAGATGATCCGGCGCTTCGAGACGCTCCAGGCCGGGAAGGGCGTCCGGGTCAAGGTCATCCAGACCGTGATCCCCTCGCGGGGGTACGAGCAATGGATGATCACGCAGCTCGTGAGCGGCGAGCCGGCCGACGTCCTGGCCAATCCCGACGAGGGCGAGGTCCGGTTCAACTACTTCCACCCCCTCTCCCCCTACGTCGGCAAACCCAATCCCTTTAACCAGGGCACGCCCCTCGATGGGATCCCCTGGCGGGACACCTTCATCGACAACATGGAGGGCGCCTTCGACCGGTGGTACGCGGATTACTTCGGCGTGGGCACGAGCTTCTCCGTCTACCGGGTCCATGCGAACGCGGACCTCGTCGAAAAGGCCACGGGCAGCCGCAGGATGCCGGAAACCTTTTCCGAGTGGATGGCGATCTGCCAAAAGCTCAAGGACTACGGCCATCGGATCGGCGAGCCGATCATCCCCATCGGCGTGGACGGGATGACCCGCGCCACGCTGAATTACCTCTGGGAGCATTATTACTGCCAGACGAACGGCAACATCCTGGACGACTACAGCCGTTTCTGCGACGGGCTGGCCCGGCATGTCGACATCCAGCAGGGCCTGGACAACGGGTCGATCGATCCCGATCGGTACGCCGCGGCGGCCGATATCCTGCGCGAGATGGGGCAGTACTTCATGGACGGCTTCACCTCGGTGGACAGCACGCAGATCATGTATCTCTTCAGCTCGGGCAAGGTGGGGTTTCTGCCCGGCCACTCCGCCATCTCGTATTCCATCCAGAGGAATTCCGACTTCGAGGTGGCCATCTTCCCCATGCCGCCCATCCGCGGGCACCCCAGGTACGGGAAGTACTTTACCGGGCCACGCAGCGAGGCGGGGATGCGGGTCGATGGGCCCTTCGGCATCCCCCTCGACTGCAAGAACTTCGACCTCGCGCTGGAGCTCTTGCAGTTCATGACCTCCTACGAGATGAACCAATTGACCATGGACGCCTGCAACTGGCCCCCGGCCGTGAAATTTGCCCAGTTCAAGGGATTCGTCAAGGCGTTCGAGCCGGAGACGGGCGGAAACATCGCGGTCTGGGCCCCCACCTTCATCGACTGGGCCTGGACCTCCCACCGCAAGCGGAACGAGGTCCTGGAAGACATTATTCAAAACAACCGCCGGAACGCGCAGGAGTTTTTCGTCCGGGGCGTGCACGCGTATGCCCACGTCATGATCAATGAGCTCAAGGAACGGCTGATCGCCAACCTCCGGGGGTACGTCATGCGCGAAGGCCTGCGCTCCCAGCTCCTCGTGGGGCAGTGGCAGACGAATCTCACGGCCCCCGAGCGGGAGCGGCTCGTCTATCGCAGCCGCCTGGCCTACGAGGACTTCACCGAGCGCGTCATGTGGAACTTCGTGGACGAGGCGTTCCTGGAGGAGCTCGATCGCATGCAGCGGTAAAGGCCGGCCCTTTCTCCGCACGGGGGGCGGGAGTCCTTTCGCGCCCCGCAGGCGGAATTCCAAGCCTCATCCCCCTCTCTTCCCCTTACACGTCCAGGATTTCGAAAGGACGGGCGGGCGCGTCCCGGTTCGCCCGTTCCAGCTCTTCCCGGCTGGCGAGGACGGAGATCGGCGCGGAGGCGAGCGCGGGCGCGAGGTGTTCCTCGGCCGCGCGGCGGATGTCGCATCCGTTGAGCGCGAGGAGGCGCTTTCGAAAGGAGCGGCGGCGCTCCGGGGTGCTCCCCTGGAGGAAACGCGCGAGCGCCACGGCCCCGGCCGCGGCCGGGCGGATGGGGCGGTCGAGGGTCTTCACCGTCCCGACGATCGCCTGCTCCACCGCGGAGGGGGAGAGATCCATGCGGCTCCGCACGTAGTCCGCGGCCCCGGCAAAGGCCTCCAGGGTCTCGTGGATGTGCGGATCGCGGTAGCTCGTGAAGTGGAAAACCGCGTCGTAGGGGCGGTAGCGGGCGCTTCCGCCGTAGGCGCCGCCCTTGACGCGCACCGCTTCCCACAGGTATCCGAAGCTGAGCTGCAGGCTCAATAGGAGAAGCGCCGGCGCGTCCGGATGGTCCACCCCCACCACGGGGAACGCCTGGGCCACGAAGGCCACCTCCGAGGGCACGGCGAGGCCTTCCCGCGCATGGAGGCGGGGCCGGTAATCCCCGGTCGATGGCTCCGGCCCGCCGGGCGGCAGGGCGTCGAGAAACGCCCCCAGGCGCCCTTGCAGGAGCGGCAGGTTCTCCTCCGCGCCCACGTAGCTTACGGTCGCGCGGCCCCGCGCGAGGAGGAAGGCCCGGATGCGCTCGAGCGCTTTCACGAGGCGGTCGGTTTCTCCTTCCAGCCCCTCCACCCAGCGGTCGTAGCGGAGGACCTGGCTCACCCCGCCGAGGCGCTCGGCGAGCGCGCCGTTTTGGGAGAGGTGCCGCCCGGCGCGAAGCGCCGCGAATAGGCTTCCGGCCGGCACGAGGTGGCTTCGCCGCGCGATGCGGCCCTGGCGAAGGACGTCGGCGAAGCGGCCGCGGTCGCGGAAGTCGGCCCGGAGGATCCGGTCGAAGAGCATCTCCAGCATGGCCGGCAATTTTTCGTCGAGCGCCTTGGCGTGCACGGCCAGGAACGGCTGCACGCGCAGGGGGTCCAGGGCATGGCCGCTCGTGCTGAAGGAGACGGCCACCCCGCCGGAAGAATCCGCCTCGCGCTCGGCCATGCGCACGTAGTCGTCGTCCCCGGCCCCCATCTTTTGCACGGCCTCGGCGAAGAGCGGCAGGGCGTCGACGAGCTCGTCCGGAAGGCCCCCGAGGTCGAAGGCGATGTGGAGGTAAGAGAGCCCTCCCGCGAACACGTCGCTGTAGAGGAAGGGCCGTCCGGAGAGGACTCTCTCGGAGGTGTCGAAGTCCGCGGGCTCCGGCGGGATGTCGGCCTTGCCGAGGCGCGGGAGCGTGGCCAGGGCCTCGGGGCTGTTCGGGATTGCCTGCCCCTCTTCGAGCGCCTTCGCCTCGCGCGCGATCCGGTCGAGCGCCTCCGGGGAGAAGGCGCGCTTGCGCGCGCTCATCCTCTCCGCCGCCTCGCAAGCCTTCCGGCCGATGTAGGCGGGATCGGGCACAAAGGTAAGGAGGCTATAGTGGGGGTTCCGCACCACGGCCTCCTCCAGGATCCGTTCGAGGAAGCGCTCTTCCCCCTCGATCCGGCGGCGGAGCTCGGAAAGCTGCTCCTCGAGGCGGAGGTTCTGGAAGGGGTCGGCGTCGTAGAGCCAGGAGCGGAAAACGCGGTCCATGAGGTGGAGGGGGTGCTCGTCCTGGATCTCGCGCGCGGAGAGCTCGAGCTGGTGAAGCGAGCGCTCCACGCGCTCCTTCCCCAGCCCCCCAATAGCGAGCGCGCGGCAGGTCGACTGCACGACCTCGAGGACCGCCTCCGCGTCCTCCGGCCGGACGCCCTTTAAGCCCACGGTGAAGTAGGTGTCTCGCTGCTGGGCGTCGTACCCGGCGTTCGTGAGCTCCTCCCCGAGGCGCGAGTCGATGAGCGCCTTGCGCAGGGGGCTCGCCGCGTTGTCGAGGAGGAGGGTGTCCAAAAGATGCATGGCGAAGGTCCGCACGGTGTCGACGGCGTCGTTCGTGAGGAAGGTGACGACCGCGGCGGCCTTGCGCTCCGCGCTCTCCCGGGCGCCGACCGGGTAGGGGATGGCCCGGCGAAGGGGCTCGCTCCAGCGCCGCTGGGGCGGGATGGCGGTGTCGATCTCGATCCGGTCGAAGGCGTGAAGGCACTCCCGGTCGAGAAAGGCAAGGTGCTTCTCCGTGGGGAGGTCGCCGTACAGGAAGAAGTAGGCGTTCGAGGGGTGGTAGTAGCGCGCGTGAAAGGCCCGGAACGCCTCGAAGGTGAGGGAGGGGATGGCGTCGGGGTCGCCCCCGCTGTCGCGGCCGTAGGCGTTGTCGGGCGAGATGCTCTTCGTGATGTGGCGGTCGATGAGGCCGTCGAGGTCGGAGTAGACGCCCTTCATCTCGTTGTACACGATCCCCTTGACGATGAGGGGGCTTTCGGGGTCGCCGGGCGCGGCGAAGAAGAGGTGATGGCCCTCCTGCCGGAAGTGCTCCTCCCGAAGGCGCGGGTGGAAGACCGCGTCGCAGTAGACGCTCGCGAGGTTGTAGAAGTCCTTCTCCACGAGGCTCGCGCAGGGGTAGACCGTCCGGTCGGGATAGGTCATGGCGTTGAGGAAGGTGGCGAGGCTGCTCTTCAAAAGCTCGACGAAGGGGTCCTTGACGGGGAAGCGCTCCGACCCGCAGAGCACGGTGTGCTCCAGGATGTGCGGCAGGCCCGTGTCGTCCGGCGGGGGCGTGCGCAGGGCGATGGCGAAAAGGTTCTCCGGGTCGGCGGCGTGGACGTGGAGGAGGCGCGCGCCGCTCTTCTCGTGCGCGAGAAGGTACGCCACGGACCGCATGCGCGGGAGGGGCGCCACCGCCCGGACCCGGAAGCCGTGGAGGGCGGCGCCTTCCGCGAGCGTGACGGCGGGGGTCTTGCCGGTTTTTTTCATGCGGTCTCCGGGGAGGACGTAAGGGGGCTACTGCGGGCGCTCCCGCTCGCCGCACCCCTGCGGAAGGGGAGCGAAAAGGATTCCGCGCTCCTCGCGGTCCGCGGCTCAGGCGTCCTGGCAGGCGGAGATGCAGATGACGTCCACGATGTCCTGCGCGCTGCACCCGCGCGAGAGGTCGTTCACCGGCCGCGCGACCCCCTGCACGAGGGGCCCGAGCGCGGTCGCGCCGGCCAGGCGCTGCGTGAGCTTGTAGGCGATGTTGCCCGCGTCGAGGTCCGGGAAGATCAGGATGTTCGCCCGGCCCTTGAGCGGGCTCTCCGCGCACTTCTTCGCCGCCACCGAGGGGATGAGCGCCGCGTCGGCCTGGAGCTCCCCGTCGACGAGCAGTTCGGGCGCCTTGGCCTGGACGAGCGCCGTGGCCCGGACCACCTTGTCCACGTCGGCGTGCCTGGCGCTCCCCTTGGTGGAGAAGGAGAGCATGGCCACGCGCGGCTCGGCGCCCACGAGCTTCCGGAAGGAGTCCACCGTGGTCAGGGCGATGTCGGCGAGCTGATCGGCGGTGGGGTTGGGCACCACCCCGCAGTCGGCGTACATGAGGACGCCGTCCACGCCGAAGGGGCTTCCCTTCGGGAGGATCATGATGAAGTTGGAGGAGACGGTCTTGATGCCCGGCTTGGGGCCCAAAATCTGCAGAGCCGGCCGGAGGACGTCGCCCGTGGCGTGCACGGCGCCCGAGACGTACCCGTCGGCGGCGCTTTTCTCGTCCTTCACGCACATCGCGGCGAAATAGAGCGGGTCGAGCATAAGCTTCGCCGCTTCCTCTTTGGTCATGCCCTTATTTTTCCGAAGCTCATGGAGTTTTTCGACGTAGGAATCCTTGCGGGGGTCTTTGGCCGGGTCGACGATCTCGCAGCGCGAAATGTCGGCTTTTTCTTTCTTGGCCGCGGCGCGTATTTCCTCGGGCTTTCCCAGCAGCGTGATCTTGGCGTACCCGGCCGCGGACGCGAGGGCGGCGGCCTTGACATTCCGGCTTTCCGCGCCCTCGGGAAGCAGGATGGATTTCCGCAGGCTCTTGGCCTTGGCGCGGATGCTGTCCAAAAGCGACATGACAAGGTGCCCTCCCTCAACAATCCCTAACCGGATATCTCCCAAGGAGATGGGCCGCATGGCGTCCGGCCGGTCCAGGCCTTGTCGTCCCGCCCATGCCCTTTCAGACGCATCTTCCCGGAAATATTAAGAAAAGTCGCCCTGATTCTATGGCAAGAAACAAGCGCGTCAATAAAAATCCTGCCCTGGAAGACCCGGCTCAGGAGCGCTCAAGTCACGGGCCCGACGGCTATCATGTATTCCGGGTTCTTGCCCTTGTCGCCGAGAAAGGGGGTCTCCAGGGGCCCCTGGAAGGGAAGGCCCATCTCCTCCAGGAGATGGCGAATGCGGCCGAGAATCCTTGGAACCGCCTCGGGCGCCACGCGGCCCTTTCCGGCCAGAAGCTCGCCCTTCTCCGCTTCATACTGCGGCTTGACGAGGGACAGGACGCTTCCGCCGGGCTTCAAGAGGGAGACGGCTTTCGGGAGGATGAGCGCCTGCCGGGTCCAGCCCACGTCAGAGGAGACGAAGTCCGTCTTTTCGGGAAGCTCGAGGTGCAGGGCGTTCGTCCGCTCCATGAGTATAACGCGGGGGGTCGTTGCGCAGGCGCCAGTCGAAGGTGCCGTAGGCAGTGTCGACCGCGTAGACTCTTGCGGCGCCGTGGCGAAGCCAGCAGTCCACGAACCCGCCGATGTGGCTCCCCAGGTCGCAGACGACCGCGCCCCTCGGGTCGACGGCAAAGGCCTGGAGGGCGAAGGCGAGCTTTTGGCCCCCGCGGCCCACGTAAGTCCGTTCAGCGTCCATGCCCGGCTCCTTCGGGCGGGGAAAAAGTTCCCGGCAGGGCGCGGGCCGAGGCGTCGAGGTCGAGGGTATCCCTCGTTCCCCGGGCGAAGAGCTCCCACCCCCGGGCGGCCACCATGACCGCGTTGTCCGTGCAGAGGGCGAGGGGCGGGATGGCGGTGCGGATGCCGGCGCGGTTCGATCCGGCTTCCAGCGCGGCGCGGAGGGCCTTGTTCGCGGCCACGCCCCCCCCGAGCGCGATCCACCCGACCCCGTGCCGCTCGGCCGCGGCGAGGGTCCGCTTCACGAGCGCATGCGCCACGGCGTGCTGGAAGCTCGCGGCCGCGTCGGCCCGCTCCTTTTCGGAGAGGAGGAGCGGCCCCTTGCGGCCGGCCTTTTGTCCCCGGGCCGCGTAGAGAACCGCGGTCTTGATCCCGGAGAACGAGAAGTCCCGGCCGTCGTCGGGCAGGCACGCGTTCTTCCACGGAAAGGCCCGGGGGTTTCCCTGAAGCGCGGCCTTTTCAATGGAGGGCCCGCCGGGGTAGGGGAGGTCGAGGACCGCGGCGGCCTTGTCAAAGGCCTCGCCCGCCGCGTCGTCGCGCGTAGTGCCGAGGAGCTCGTATCGATCCTGTTCGTTCACGAGATACAGGGTGGTGTGTCCGCCGGAGACCACGAGCGCCACGAAGGGGGGGGCAAGGCCGGGCTCGGTTAGGCGCGCGGCGGAGATATGCGCCTCGATGTGGTTCACGCCCACGAGGGGCTTCTCCCAGGCGTAGGCGAGCGCCTTGGCCGCCGAGACGCCCACGAGAAGCGCGCCGATGAGTCCGGGGCGGTTCGTGACGGCGATGCCGTCTATTTCTTCGGGGGCGAGGCCGCGCTCCTTCATGAGGCCCTCGAGCAGGGGAAGGAGCGCTTCCATGTGCGCGCGGCAGGCCACCTCCGGCACCACGCCACCGAACCGGCGGTGAAGGTCGGTCTGGCTCGCCACGGCGCTCGCCGCGCATTCCCGGCCCCCCCGCAGGAAGGCGACCGCCGTCTCGTCGCAGGAGGTCTCGATCCCGAGGATGAGGGCCTTGTCCCACGCCATGTCGACCTCCCGCCGGTCGATCGGCCGGACGCTATGGGACGCCCGGCCGGAAGAGGCGCGCGGAGGCGTCGTAATACAGAGTCGTGCCCGCCGTAAGCTCCACCGGGGAGACGCCGATTAGGCGCAGGGGATTGTAAAACCCGAGCGCGAGCATCTCCTCGAGGGTGAAGTCGCCCGTGGACGCGAGGAAATTCATACACTCGAGCAGG
>JAZDLH010000250.1:0-3410 GCA_043802275.1 Planctomycetota bacterium | reverse complement strand
CCTGCTCGATGGAGATGGTGCTCGTGGCCTTGACGCAGACGCGGCCCACGATCTCGTCACCGCAGGAGATGCCGCCCAGAAAGCCCCCGCCGTGGTTCGTGCGGAAGCGCACCTTTCCCTCCTCGTCGTAGTACATGAGGTCGTTCGACTCGAGGCCGGTCATGTGGGCGAGGGCAAAGCCCGCGCCGAACTCCACGGCCTTGACGGCCGGGATGCTCATGAGGCCGTGGCTCATGGTGGCCTGCATCTTGTCGAAGACGGGCTCCCCGAGGCCCGCCGGCACGCCGCGCGCCAGGAACTCGATGATGCCCCCGGCCGTGTCGCCGCGCTCCTTGACCTCGAGGCAGCGGTCGATCATCTTCTGCGCCGTGGCGGGGTCGGGGCAGTTGATGATGTTGGGGTGTTTCTTGAGGCCTTCTTTCGCCTGGTCGAAGGTGAGGGGCGGGCAGGCGATGTCCATGAGCTGCCTGACGTAGCCCAGGACCTCGATCTTCTCCCGCGCGAGGATCTTCTTGGCCACGGCGCCGGCGGCCACGCGGGCCGCGGTCTCGCGGCCCGAGGCCCGGCCCGCGCCGCACCAGTCGGCGTACTCGCCGTACTTCACGTAGTAGGTGAACTCCGCGTGCCCGGGGCGCATCTTGGTGCGGTAGTCGCGGTACTGCTTAACGTGCACGGGCTGCGTGTCCATGTTGTAGATGACGAGCCCCACCGGCGCGCCGGTGGTGAGGTCGCCGTCCTGGCCGATGCCGGAGAGGATTTCGACCCGGTCCGTCTCCCCGCGGGGCGAGTCGATCGGGCTCTGTCCCGGCCGGCGGCGGTCGAGCTCGGGCTGGATGTCCGCGGCGGTAAGCTGCATGCCGGCGGGCACGCCGTCGATGATGACCGCCAGGCCCCGGCCGTAGGACTCGCCGCACGCGGTCACGCGGAAGCAGCGTCCGAAGGTGTTGCCGATCATGGCGCCTCCTCCTTCGTGCAAAAACGGGGACGGTCGAGGAACCGCCCCCGGGACTCCATGCCGTCCGGATCGCCCCGGGCCGCCTTAGAGCATCTTGCCGCTAACGACCGTGTAGGCCATGATCTTGTGCGCGAGGCGCGCCACGGCGTACTCGCCGTTCAGGTCGCCCTCGATGGGGATGAGGTCCACGAGGTCGAACGCGGCGATGCGGCGGCGCGAGGAGACCTTCTTGAGGAGCCGCAGGAGGTCCCACCAGAGGAGCCCCCCGGGCTCGGGCGCGCCCACGGACGGAACGACCGAGCGGTCGAGGGCGCTCGCGTCGACGGACAGGTAGACCGGGGTGCTGAGCTCCTGGACCACGTCCTCCTGCCACGCGTCGTCCTCGCTCTTGGCGAGGTCGCAGGCGAAGAAGGTCTCGACCTTGGAGTCCTCCGTGAAGATCGCCTCGGACTCCGCGGCGGAGATCGAGCGGACGCCCACCTGGACGATCTTCCGGAGGTTCGGGCAGTCGAGCGCGCGGCGCATGACCGCGCTCGAAACCTCGGGGGCCCGGCCGCCCGGGTCCGCAAGGTGCGCGCGGGCGCTCACGTGGAGGATGGTGAAGTCCTCGGCCCTGGCGGAGAGGGCGCGGATCCCGCCGAGGCTCACGAGGGGCTCCCCCCCGAGAATCACGGGCACGGCGCCCGCCTCGAGCGCGGCCGCGGCGGCGGCCTGGATTTCGACCAGGGTCTCGAGCGGCCGCTCGTAGGTGTGGAAGGGCGCGGTTTCGCTGGGGGTGGCGGCGACCTCCTCGTCGTAGGGCTCGACGTACACGGAGGCGGCGAGGATCGCCGCCGGCGCGGCCGCCTGTCCCTTCAGAAAGTCCGCGGTGTCGTCAAGCGGGGCCGGAAGGATCCAAAACTTCGCCGTCTCGGCCGCCGTCTGCCGCCCCAAAAAAGCCGGTGTCTCGCTCATCGCTTATCTTCCTCCATCGGATCGGGTCTCGGGATTCCCCCTGGCCGTCTGCCGGAAAAAAAACAGGGGCATACTCCATGGGCCCCTGTTCACCGGGCGAGGCAAGAGAAAGGCGCAGGCGCCTGGGCCCGCGTCCCATGTGATGGAAAGCATAGGGGAAAATCGTGCAAAGTGCAAGCCGAAAGTGGGGGCGGGGGAGCTTCTTTTTTTCTCCGCCCCCCGGAAGGGTCGGGATCAGCGTAGGGAGGCGAAGCGCTCGCCCTCGCCTTCGGGGTAGACGCGCACGTGCACCTTCACCTCAACATCCCGGACATCCAGGGACAGGCTGCAGCGCTCTCCCCCCTTGGTCCACAGGGTGATGAGCGTGCCCTTGCCGTCCTCCTCGGCGATCTTTTCCCATCCGGCGAGCGGCATCTGCCGGTTGTAGAAGGACTCGACCTTGCGGTAGGTCCAGGCGCCCTGGTAATGGAAATCGCCCAGGCGCATGTTGACGGAGCGATAGCTGAAGGATTCGGGCCGGCGGATCATGAAGGCCATGGGGACCGGGATGTCGTCAAACTGCACATCGCGCTGGATCCGGATATCGGACGGCTGCTCGGCCGGATTGAAAGGGACGCGCCGGCCGAAGGGAAGCCCCAGGACATGGAAGAACTCGCATCCGCCGGCGAAGAGGAACGTCGCCAGCACCAGGCCAATGAACAGGGATTTGGTCATTCGCATGGGGATTCTCCCGCGGTAAAGGGCCGGAATTTCACGGCTTCGTTTTGAAACAGCACAATCCTTCGTACGATTCCGAATGAGCGGTCGCTTGTCTCATAGGATATCGACAAGAAACCGCGCCGGACTCATTCTTTTTCGCTTTTCACGGCGCCCGGGAAGTAGGGTTGGAAGGATCCGGCTCCGGGAACGCCCCGGTGCCTCAGAGCGGGTCGTCGCGCCTTGCATGCAAGCTGTCCTTGGCGCTCAAGATGCGGCTCCCCTCCTCCAGGGCCATGGCCGCCTCCTCTTCGGAGAGCCCGGCGCCCCTGAGAATAAGAAGCGCCTCCTCCCGGGTCTTTAGCTGGTCCGGCAGATGCGTGTCCGTGCCGAAGACGAGCCGGGCCCTGTGCCTGCGTCCCAGCAGGGCCACATAGCCGTTCGTGAGCGAGTGCCCGGCCTTGGAGGTAATCTCCAGGGCGACGTTGCGCGCGGCCGCGAGCGCGGCCTCCTCGGGCGTAAGGAGCCCCGGGTGCGCCAGCACGTCCACCCCCGCCTCGATGGCGGCCCGGTTCGTGCCCGGGGCGACGGGCTCGGCCAGGGTCTCGCCGTGGCAGAGGACCAGGAGCGCGCCGGCGGCGCGGGCGCGCGAGACGACCTCGCTCATGTGCTCGGGACGGACGTGCGTGACCTCCGCGCCGGGAATCACGAGGACCCGGTCCAGGCGGTTCTCCCATTCCGCGGCGCGGACAAGCTGGGGCACGATGGACTCCACGGTGCTTATGTCCACATGGTCGGTGATGGC
>JAZDLH010000249.1:0-8077 GCA_043802275.1 Planctomycetota bacterium | reverse complement strand
CGGCGCGGCCGAGCGCCGGGGCGAGGCGCTCATGCGGACGCTCGACGGGATCAACTTGACAATGGGGCGCGACACGCTGTATTTTGCAGCGCAGGGGATGGAGCGGCCGTGGAAGCTCCGGGCGGCCTTTCGCTCGCCCCGTTACACCACGCGCTGGGACGAGCTCCCCGTGGCCCGGGCGTGCTGATTCGATCCCCTGGGATGGGAGGACGGCCTCATGTGCGGGCGGTTCGCGCTCTCGGAAATCCCCAAGCCCCTGGCCGAGGTCTTCGGCCTGGGGGATGTGCCCGACATCCCCCCGCGCTACAACATCGCGCCCACGCAGCCGGTGTGGTCGCTTTTGGCCGATCCGGTCCGGGGAACGGTGTTGCGGGAGCTTGTCTGGGGCCTCGTGCCGCACTGGGCCAGGGACCGTGCGATGGGCTCGAAGCTCATCAACGCCCGTGCGGAGACCGCGTCGCAAAAGCCCGCCTTCCGCGACGCGTTCCGAAGCAGGCGCTGCCTCATCCCGGCGGACGGTTTTTACGAGTGGGACAGGGCGGCGAGACGAAAGCAGCCCTATTTCATCCGCTTGGCGGAGAAGGGGCCGATGCTCCTGGCCGGCCTGTGGGAGGAGTGGACGCGCGGAGGGGAGAATCCCCTCCGCACCTGCGCGATCCTCACCACCGAGGCGAACGACCTTGTCCGCTCGATCCACGAGCGCATGCCCGTGATCCTTTCGTGGGAGGACTGCAAGCGCTGGGTCTCGCCCGGTGTCCCGCCCCGGGAGCTGCAAGGGTTGCTTCGGCCCTGCCCTGCCCAGGCCCTGACCATGTTCCCGGTGAGCGCCCAGGTGAACAACCCGAAAAACGACGGCCCGGAGTGCATCCGGCCGGCCGAGCCTTCGCCGTAGCCGGGTGCAAGCATGTTTTATCCCGCCCGGCCCTTCGGCGTCCTGCGGGACTTCTCCCAGGCGGCGATCTCCTTCAGGCGCTTGATGATCGGGAGGTGCTGGGTGCATGCCTCCTCGCACCGGCCGCACTCCACGCAGTCGCCCGCCTCGGCCTTTCGCCCCACGAGAAGCCCCCAGGCATGCTGGAAGGCGAGGCCCTGCTTCATCTCCTCGTCGGTCGTGGAGAACATGACCTTGCTGTTGTAGTACTGCATATAGCTCGGGATCGGGATCTCCTGCGGGCAGTCCCAGCAGTAGCCGCAGCCTGTGCAGATCTCGTCCATGTTCTTGCCAAGATGCGACCGGATGCGATCGAGGCCCGCGGGGTCCATGGGCTTTGCCTCGTCCGCGATGCGGCAGGCCATGTCGATCTCTTCCTTCGCGGAGAAGCCCGACAGGGTCACGTCGATCTCCCGGCACGCGATGTTGAACCGAAGGGCCGCCTCGGTGGGCGTCTCGCCCGGGGAGGCGAGAAACGCGAGCTCCTTTTCGTGCTGCGGGATCACCCCGCCCGCCAGGGGATTCATGGCCAACACCCCCATGCCGCGTTCCTGGGCCGCCAAAACCCCGTCCCAGCGATAGGGAAAGTTGAGGAGATTCAAGCCCATGAGGCAGCCTTCGAATTCGTTTTTGGAGAGAATCGCGCGGATCTCGTGGCCGGGCTGGTGGGTGGAGCAGAGGATGTGATCAATGAGGCCCTCCTCCTTGCATCGGAGCGCCCCCTCGTACAGGCCGCCGGGCCGCATGGCGAGCGTGTAGTGCTCCATCTTGCGAAGACACCAGATGTAATAGAAGTGAATCTTCTCGACGCCGAGCCGCGTTAGGGACTTTTCCACGGCCTCGCGGGCGCCCCGCGCCGTGTCGATGTCCGTGGGCGAGCCCTTGGTGCCCAGGAAACAACCCTCGGGCATATCCTTCCAGGCGATGCCGAAGATGTCCTCGCTCTGGTCGGAGCAGTAGCCCGGGGCGGTGTCAAAGTAGTTCACGCCCAGGCTCGCGGCGTGGAGCAAAAGCTTGGCGTTCTTCGCCTTGCTGTTCTTCCCCACGTCGAAGCGCATCCCCCCAAAGCCGACGACCGAGAGGCGTTTTCCCGTCTTCCCGAATTCGACGTACCGCATGAAATCTCCTTCGACCCAATGGCCGCTCCTACGGGCTTGTCCTCAACCCGGGGTTACTATAATATGACGGCAGCCGGAAGACAAGACGCCTTTTCAAGGAACGACCGGGATGGATCGCGAAGGAGCCGTCGAGGCGCTTTATGGCCGAACCTCCCCCTGCCGCATCTGCCCGCGGCAGTGCGGCGCGCGCCGCGCCGAGGGGGAGCTTGGGGATTGCCGGATCGGTTGGGAGCCGGTGGTCTCCTCGGCCTTCCCCCACTTCGGAGAGGAGGCGCCGCTCGTCGGCCGAGGCGGATCCGGAACCATCTTCCTCGCGGGATGCAACCTCCTATGCGTCTTCTGCCAGAACAGCGAAATCAGCCATGGCCAAGAGGGCGATCCCGTTTCGGTGGAGGAAGTCGCGGAGACGATGCTGAATCTCGAGCGGCGCGGATGCCACAACGTGAATTTCGTCACGCCCACGCACGTCTCCGCGCCCCTCGCGGCCGCCGTCTTGCGCGCGCGCAAGCGCGGCCTCCGGGTGCCCATCGTGTACAATTGCGGGGGGTATGAATCCGTGGAGACGCTGCGCCTGCTGGAGGGTTTCGTTGAAATCTACATGCCGGATTTCAAGTTCGCCTTTCCGGAGGAGGCCGAGGCCTATGCCCATGCGCCGGATTATCCCGAGGCGGCCCGGGCCGCCTTCAAGGAAATGCACCGCCAGGTGGGGGATCTCGTGATTCGGAACGGTCTCGCGCAGGGCGGGCTCCTGGTGCGGCATCTCGTCATGCCCGGCGGCGCCCTGTCGAGCCGTCGCATCCTGGACTTCCTGGCCGACGAAATATCGCCCCGGACGTATGTCAACGTCATGCCCCAGTACCGGCCCAGCTTCCAGGCCTTCGCCCTGGAGGCGATCAATCGCCGTCCCACCCGGCGGGAGTATTCCGAGGTCCGGGATTATGCGCTCTTTAGGGGGCTCAGGCTCGATGCGCGAAACCTGTGAGTTTATATTTCACCCTTGCCTGAAACAACCGGAATGTGTTGTAATGCCTTGGGAGGCGAAAATGCTCGCGACGAACGCGGAACAACGTGAATTGGATACGATTCTGACCGTGCCCGGCCGCATGGCGGCGATGTCCTCTCCCTTCGCGCTTTGCGCGATTCTCCTTCTCCTGTTCGTGTTGCCTCATGAAACGGGGCAGGCCGGCGAGAAAGAGAGGCCGCCCATTCCCTCCTCCGGCGAAGCGTTAACTTCTTCCACTGCCATGGCCATGGAAAAGGCGCCTGACGTCCAGGAGGCCGATGCGGCACAACGGCCCGCCGATGCCATCCCGCTCCTCAAGGACGGAACGCCCGATCTCGAAGCCGTGGTCCGGCATTTCGAGGACCTCTACCGCTCCCGGAGCAGCATTGCCGAGGTCGAGCTCAAGGTGATCCGTCCCCGGCAGGAGCGCTCGCTCGGCATGAAGACCTGGACCCAGGGGGAAGATAAAGCCCTGGTGGTGATCCGGTCCCCGCCCCGCGAAAAGGGCATGGCCACCCTCAAGGTGGACAAAAACCTCTGGAACTACCTCCCCCGGATCCGGCGGACGATCCGCATCCCGCCATCCATGATGCTCTCGCCGTGGATGGGCAGCGACTTCACCAATGACGACCTCGTGCGCGAGACCTCTTTCCGGGAGGATTACACCTACGCGCTCGTCGGTCCCTCGGAAGACCCCAGGGGATGGCTCGTCCGGTTCACGGCCAAGGAGGGGGTCGTGGGGCTCTGGCGACAATTCGACCTCGTGGTCTCCGAAGACGCCACCCTGCCCCTCGAATCGTCCTGGTACGACCGCAAGGGCCGCCTCGCCCGCACCATGCGCTGGGAGGACGTCCGGGAGATGGGCGGCCGGCGCATCCCCTCGCACATCGTGCTCATCCCCACGGACCAGGAAGGCCATCGAACCGAGATGACGTATGCCAGCATCGAGTTCGACGTGGACCTTCCAGCGAGCACCTTCAGCCTCACGGACCTCGAGCGGCAGCGGTAGGGGCAGAGGAAAGGGCGCGCATGGACAAGAGCACCCTTCGCATCGCCTGGCGCAACCTCGGCCGGAGCCGCAAGCGCACGGCCCTGGCGCTCCTCGCCATCGCCGTGGGCCAGTTCGCCCTGTTGGCGACGCAGGGGCTGATGCGTGGGTACGTGGACAACATTCAGCGCGCCATCACCGGCCCCATGATCGGCCACGTCCAGATCCACGCCCCGGAATGGCGCGAAGAACGGGCCCTGGAGCTCGTCATCCCGAAAGCCGAGGAGAAGCTTCTCGCGATCCGGGCCCTGCCCGCCGTTGCGAGCGCTTCGGCGCGGATCTATGCCCCCATGCTCCTGGCGCCCCGGGAGGCGGCCTTTACGGCCATGCTCCTCGGCGTGGACGTGAAAGAGGAGTCCCGGCCCTACGGCCTCCTCTCCGGGCTTAAGCGCCCGCTCGAACCCGGACACGTGCTCCTGGGCCGGCGCCTGGCCCGTCAGATCGAGGCCCGGCCCGGCCAGACGATCGCCCTGGTAGGCCAGGCCGCGGACGGCAGCATTGCGAACGACCTCTTTGCCGTGGAGGGCGTCGTGAGCAGTCCCGCCGACCTCGTGAACCAGTCCGGGATCCTCCTCTCCCTTCCCGACGCCCAGAAGCTGCTGGTCATGCCGGGCGAGGCGCACGAGATCGTCGTCCGGGGCAGGAACGTGGAAGAGCTCGGCCGGGTCCTCGCGGAGCTGAAAAGCCTGCCCCCCCTACGGAGCCTGGAAATCCTCCCCTGGCGGGAGCTCGTGCCGGAGCTCGTGCTCATCATCGACACGTCCCATTACGTGGGCTACTTCGTCCTCGTGCTGGTCTTCCTCGCCGCGGTCACGGGCATTGCGAACACGCTCATGATGGCCACCTTCGAGCGGATGCACGAGTTTGGGATGCTCCTCGCGCTCGGGTGTCGGCCGGCGAGGCTCGTGCGCATGATCATGACCGAGTCGGTCCTTCTGGGTATCCTGGGGGTGGTCGCCGGCACGGCCCTCGGCGGCCTATTCGTCTTTGTCACGGCCCGGACCGGGATCGACATGGCCTCCTGGGGCGGGCCGGATGTCAAGGACCTCGCCTATGGGGGGCTCAACCTCCCCCTCCAGGTCTCTCCGCGCCTGGAACCGACCGACCCCTTCCTCGGGCTCGCTGCGGTTCTCTTCACGTCCCTGGTGGCGGCGCTCTGGCCGGCGTCGATCGCGGCCCGTCTTGAACCCATGGAGGCGATGCGGGCATGAGTGCGTCGATCACCGCCAAGTACGCCGTTCGAAGCCTCTTCCGGCACACCCGCCGGACGCTCCTCTCCGTGGCGGGGATCGGCCTCGGATGCGCGGTGTGCCTGCTCATGGTGAGCTTCGTGCGCGGCGAGGGCGAGATGATGATGCGGGCGGCCGCGGAGAGCGGCACGGGCCACCTGCGCGCGGTGCCCGGGGATTTCGTCCGCACCGGCGAAAAATCGCTTCGTCTCCTCGGGTGGGAAGTCCTCGTGCGACGCCGGCGAACCGAGTCCTCGTTCCGCGCGGTCGCTCCCCGCGCGCGGGTGGACGGCTTGCTCGCCTTCGGCACCCGGTCGGTCGGCGTGGAGATGGCGGGCGTGGATCCGGCCGAGGAGCCGAAGCTCAACCGGCTGGTCCGCCGGGTGGTGGAGGGGCGGTATCTCCGGGCGGGCGATACCGGCGCCGTGGTGGTGGGCCAGGCAATCGCCCGGCGCCTCCGGGTGGAAGTAGACGACGACTTGATGGTCACGGTCTCGGGCTTCGACGGGGAGATGCGTAGCGGTATGCTCCGGATCGTGGGCCTTGTCTCCACGGGCAGCCGCGAGCTCGACGCGGCCCTCTGCCAGACGACGCTCGAGGAGGTGGAGAAGCTTACCGGCTTCGAAGGAGCCTCGGAGATCGCGATGCTCCTCAACGACCCGCACCGCCTGGCCGAAACGGCGGCGGCCCTCCGGCAAGAACTGCCGGCCGGGGCCGCGCTCCAGACCTGGGCCGAGGTCTTTCCGGAGATGGAGTCGGGCGTGCAGGTGGACGAGACCTGGACCGGGCTCATGGTGGGGCTCGTGGTGATTGTCGTCTTCCTGGGCGTTGCGAGCGCGCAGCTTGCGGCGGTGCTGGAGCGGCGCAAGGAGTTTGCGGTCCTCGCCGCGCTCGGCATGAGGGGGGCCCGGCTCGTCCGTATCATGATCCTGGAAGGCGTGGTCCTCGGGGGCGCGGGAGGCCTTCTCGCCCTTCTCCTGGGATTGCCGCTCTCGTACCTCATGGCCACGCGGGGGATCGATTTCAGCCGCATGTATGGCGAGGCGGACCTCAGCATGTCCAACATCCTGATCGACCCGGTGCTCTACGGCGATTTCGGGTGGTGGCTCGTTCCGCTCGCCCTGGGTTTGTCTCTTTCGGCCACGATCCTGAGCGCCCTGTATCCGGCCTGGTATGCCCAGGCCACAGACCCGGCATCGGCGCTTCGGGTCGAGCAGTGACGAGGTACCCGGTATCCGGAGCAAAGGAAAAACCATGCCCGCGCAAGTCCTGGTCGAAGCGAACGACGTTACCAAAATCTATCGCACGGGAACGGTCGACGCCCCCGCGCTGCGGGGCGTGACGCTGGAGATCCGGGAGGGCGATTTCCTCACCATCGTCGGCCCGAGCGGCAGCGGCAAGACCACGTTCCTAAACCTCGTCGGGGCACTGGACATGGCCACTTCCGGGAGGATCGATATCTTCGGCCGGGACCTCTCCGCAATGGACAAGCGAGAGCGGGCCGATTTGCGCCTGCGTTCCCTCGGCTTCGTCTTCCAGGCCTACAACCTCGTGCCGGTCCTGACCGCGCTGGAGAACGTGGAGTTCGTCCTGGAGCTGCAAGGCATGGGCCCCGAGCGGCGGGAGAAGGCGCTCGGCATCCTCCGGCTGCTCGGGTTAAGCGAACTTGTCCACCGGCGGCCGAACGAGCTCTCCGGCGGCGAGCAGCAGCGGGTGGCCGTGGCGCGGGCCGTGGCCTCCCGACCGCGGCTCGTGCTGGCGGACGAGCCGACCGCCAACCTCGACGGGAAGAACGCGGAGCTTTTGGTGGAGATGATGCGCGCCCTGAACGAGCGGGACGGCATCACCTTCGTCCTCTCGACGCACGATTCGCGCGTGGTCCGGCACGCCCGCCGGGTGGTCACGCTCGAGGACGGCCGCGTGGCCAGGGACGAGCAAAGAGCGCCCTCTTCCTAAAGCGAGACGGCTGCGATGCAAAAAAGAGGCGTTATTTTTTCGTGGAGAAACAAGAGGCGCCGCGCGCTTGGGGGCGCATTCTTCTGCCTTTTGCTCCTGCCTATCCCCGCCCGGCTCAGCGCCTTGGAGATCCGGTCCGGCGAGGGGGGAGGGCCCGAGGTACTGCTCGACACGGCGATGAAGTGGAGCGCCCTTGTCTCCCACGCGCCGGACGAGGCGGCTCTTCCTTCGGCAGACTGGAGCGGACTCGGGTTCTTTCGCCTCCGGTTCGATCTGAACGTCAAAACCGGCGAGCGCATGAACGCCACCCTCGCGTATGAGCAGAGCGCGCGCTGGGCAAGCCGCGACCGGGGCGGCGCTTCGGGCGGGTCGGGCATCCTCCCCTCGCAGGCGCGCGCGCCGTTTCGCGCGGCGCCGCTCTACGACGAGATGGTCGAGGAGGATCGCCTCGTGTACACGCACGAGATCGACCGGGCGCAGCTCGCGTGGCACCCGGAATGGGGGGAGGTCGTCCTGGGGCGGCAGGCCATCGGCTTCGGCCGGGGAGTGCTCTTTAGCGCCTCGGACCTCTTCGCCCCCTTCTCGCCGCTCGAGGCGGACCGGGAGTGGCGGCGCGGGGTGGACGCGGCCCGGTTCGAGTATCGCCTCTCGGACAAGACCTCGGTGGAGGCTCTGGGCGTCCTGGGCGAGGACTGGGAGCACTCGGCCCTGCTCCTCCGGGCGCGGGGATACATCGGCCTCGTGGATGGAGAGATCCTGCTCGGGAAGCGCGCCGAGGACGGGCTCTTCGCC
>JAZDLH010000248.1:0-6110 GCA_043802275.1 Planctomycetota bacterium | reverse complement strand
GTCTCGCAGCAATAATTTCAAAATCCCGAAGCCCCCTGTCAAGGAAAACTCGCGATCCTCTCCTTGGGGGACGGCCGCGGAGGAAAAAAAGGCTTGACAATCCCCGTCCCCGACGCCATAGTTATCACCTTTGCCTGTATGCGCTTGGCGCGCCGGGCGCATAAGGAGCCGTATCCTTCGCCCATGCCTATGAGGATGCGTGGGGGGAGAGGGTTTTCGACCGGCGGCCCTGGGAAGGGAGCGGGTGCCCCGCCTGGAATGCCAAAGGACAGGACGGCAGCCCGATACGAAGGGGAATCATCGGATGAGCAGGGTTTGCGACATTTGCGGCAAAGGGGTGAGCTTCGGCAAGCAGTACAGCCGCCGGGGCCTCGCCCGGGCCAAGGGCGGCGCCGGTCAAAAGATCACCGGCAAGACCGCGCGGACCTTCGCGCCCAACATTCAAAAGATCCGTATCTTGAACGCCACGGGCGGAGTGAAACGCGCCCGCGTCTGCACGGCGTGCATCAAGTCCGGCCGCGTGAGAAAACCCGGGCCCCCGAAAAAACGGCCGGCGCCGGCCCCCGAGAGCGCCGGCGCCGAAGCCTGAAGGGATAAATCCCTCCCCCCGGGCTCCTTGTTCCAGGCGGGGGACAAGGCGCTCCACAAAGGTCCGGCCCTCTTGCCGAGATCCCGGAGAACGGACACGGGATGGAGCTCGCCCAAGCCTTTCTCATCTTCACGGTGGATGTCGAGGCGGACAACCAGTGGGGAAACGGCGCGGTCCGTTCCCTCCGGAACATCCCCGCGCTCCTGCGCCTCGCGGACTCTCTCGCCTCCGGCCCCTTTCCGGCCACGTACCTCGCAAGTTACGAAGTCGCCGCGGATGCCGCGGCATGCGACGTCCTGCGGCAAGTCACCCGCGACCGGGGCGAGATCGGCGCGCATTTCCATCCCTGGGCCACGCCCCCCGATGACCCCGCCTGCCGGCCCGGCCGATCGGGCGATCACCCGTTCCCGTCGAGCCTGCCGGACGCGCTCTTCTCCGCCAAGTTCGAGGCGCTTCACCAAAAGATCGCGGACGTTTTCGGCCGCGCGGCCACGGCCTACCGCGCCGGGCGCCTCGGGGTCCATCCCTTCACCCTGCGCCTCCTCGAAAAGCACGGCTATCGCGCGGATTCGAGCGTCCTGCCCTTGAGCGACTGGTCCGGCTACACGGACACCTCGGGCGGACGCGGGCCCTCGTTTGTCCAGGCGCCGCTCGTCCCCTATCATCCGGATGCGGAAGACGTCGCGCGGGAGGGGGACTCGCCCCTCCTCGAGGCGCCGATCACCGTGGCCGCCCCGCCCCTCTTTCACGCGCTGGGAAGGTTCGGCCGCGAGCTCCAGCGCACCGGCCGCGCCCGGGGCGCCCTCCGCCGACTTTTCCGGGGCGCGGGGCTCGCGCCGCGCGTCTTTCGCTTCTTTCCCCGCACAACCGTCGAAGAGCTCCTGCAATGCGCGCGCTGGGCCGTGGAGGGGGGAAGCGACGCGCTCGTCTTCCACATCCATTCGAGCGAGCTTTGTCCGGGCGCCTCGCCCTACGGTCCGGACCGGGCCGCGGTCGAGAGGCTCTTCGAAAGGATCGGGGAGCTCCTCGCGCGCCTGAAGGCGGCGGGCGTGCGGGGAGAGACCCTCTCGGGATACGCCGAGTCCTTTGCCCGCCGGGAGGCCCAAGGCCATGCGCGGTGAGATTCTTCCCTACGCCCCCGTTTACTACGAAGCGCTCATGCGCTTCTTCGCGGCGACCTGCCCGGAGCTGACGCCCTTGATCTGGGAGGCGAAGTACGGGGCCCCTTCCGGCCCGGCCCCCGGACGGTTCGCGGAACGGCTCTGGGTGGAAGGCGATCGCGTGCTCGGCCACGGCGCCTGGTGGATCGTGACCGTGATGGTGGACGGCGAACCCTTCCAGGGCGCGTGGTTCCTGGACTGGCACGTGGCCCCGGACGCCCGTGGAATCGGCGGAGGAAAGGCCCTCATGGCGGCCTTCCCCGAGGAGGCGGACCTGCTTCTCGCCGCGCGCGGATCCGCCGCGTCCCAGGCCCGGTTTTCGCATTGGGGCTGGAAAAAGCCGGCCATGGGGGGTGTATATCTCTTGCCCCTCGCGGCGGACCTCCTGGCGCGGCGGCGGCACCTCGAGGGACTGCGCGCGCTCCCGGCCCGCGTCATCGGGTGTCTCGCCTCGTGGAGCGCAAGCCCGAAGAAGCCGGACCTCCCGCAAGGATTCGTCTTCCAGGTGCACCAGGGGACGCTCGAGCCGCGCATCGAGCCGGCGGTCCGTAACGGCGTGCCGCGCTCGAAAGAGGCCTATGCCTACATTGCCGGCTTTCCCAGCCTGGACTGCGTCTCCTATTCCCTGGATCGGGAGGGGCGGACGCACGCCTGGATGGCTGCGGCGTTCCACCGGGAGGAGGGGGGGCTCTTGTGCGCGAATATCCTGGACGTGGCGTGGGAGGAGGGCGCCCCCGACGCGCTTCTGGCCGCCTTCCTCAGAGCGGCCGCGCTTGACCTCAAGTCGTGCGACGCAGCGGCGGCGGAGTGCCTCTCGACCGGCAAGACCCTAACGCGGGTGCTCGAATCGTGCCGGTTCCTGAGGCGCGACGAAGCGTGCCTCTGGGCCAGGCCCCTCACGCAAAAGGCCGGCCAGGCCCTCGCCCGCGGGGGCGAATGGCGCTTTTCCTTCTTTGACAGCGACCTCTTCCTTCGCTAACGCGTGAACCGCACCTTGGGCATGGCCTTTTTCATCCGGTTCAATTCCTGCACGGTCACCTCGCTCTCCTTGAAGGAAACCCGGGTCAGGGTTTTCAGGCCCTCGAGGGGCTTGAGGCTTGAGACCTTGGTCTTGTTGAGGGAGAGCGTCTGAAGCGCCGCAAGCGTCTGAAGCGGCTCAAGATCGGTCACGGCCGTGCCGCTGATGTCCAAAGATTTCAATTGGGCCATCCCCTTGAGCGGCGCGAGGTCGGCGACCGCGGTGTCGCCCAGGTCCAGGGCTTCCAGGGCGGAGAGTTTTTGAAGCGGCGCGAGGTCGGCCGCCTTCGTGCCGTTAAGGTTTAGCTCCTTCAAGGCCAAGAGCTCCTGCAAGGGCCCCAAGTCCTCCACCGGCGCGCGACTCAAGTCCAGGCGGGTGAGCGCCTTGAGCCCCTTCAAGGGCGCGAGATCCGCGACCTTCGTGTCGCTCAAGACAAACTCCCGCAGGGAGGTAAGCCCCTGCGCGAAGGCGAGGTCCGCGACCGGGGTCTTCCCGAGGTCCAAACGTTGCAGGGCCTTGAGATCCCTGATGGGGCCCGCGTCGGAGATGGGGCTTCCGTTCAGGCTAAGCTCCTGGAGGGAGGTGAGCCCCTGGATCGGCGCGATGTCGGCCACGGCCGTCTCGTCGAGGCTGAGCCGCCGGAGCTGGCCGAGATCCTGGAGCGCGGCGATGTCCTGGACCGGCGTCGAACGGATGGAGAGGACCGTGAGCTTCTTCAAATCCTTGAGCGCTGAAAGATCGGGTTCCTCCAGGCCTTCGAGGGACAAATCCTCCAGGTTTTGGAACCTGCGAATGCGGGCGAGCTTGACGTACTTCACGTCGAACATGTAGTTCGGCTCGGGATCCCCGGAAATGAGGCGCCGCAAGTACGAGCGCTGGCCCGCCGCAGCCGCCGCATGCAGGGCCAGGGTTTTCAGGTTTGCGTCGTCCGCGTCGGTGAACTGGTCCAGCGGCTTATTCGACGCTTCCGGAACGCATTGCTCCAGGATGTATCGGGAGCTGAAGCTCTTCGGCGATTCGTACGTGGCCAGCTTCCAACCCAAGAAAGCGGCGACCACGACCAGCACCACCTGGAGGATCTTCATCCGGTCGGAGGTCGGTTTCTTCGCTCTCTCCGTCATAGCCTTCTCCTTTTGCCTGGTTTCTCCGAGGATCGTCCACGCTCCACGGTAACGAACCCACTATACCCCGCCGCGGGAAGTGCGCAACCGAAAAGTAAAGGGTTCGCCTCTTCGGCGGCACGAACGACGGTCTCGCGGGGATTCCGCCGGGGCCGGTCCGCGCCCCGCCCGCCCCGGAGTTTTTTCCGCCCCCGGCAGGAAGCGGTGGTTAGACCGGCGCCTCCCCTTTAGCGCGGGGCGGCGAGCGCCTTCCAGATGGTGCGCACCGGCTCCACCTTGTTCAAGCAATAAAAGTGGATGCCCGGCGCGCCGCGCGCGAGGAGGTCCCGGCACTGGGCGATGGCCCATTCCGTCCCGGTCTTGAGCATCGCCTCGGGCTCGTGGGCGATGGGGCGGAAGGCGTCGTGCACGGACTGCGGAATCGTGGCGCCGCAGGTCGAGCAGAACTTCCCGAGCTTCCCGTAGTCCACGATCGGCAGGACCCCCGGCACGATGGGAACGGTCACGCCCGCGGCGCGGGTGCGCGCGAGGTACTCGGAATAGATGGGCGTCTCGAAGAAGAGCTGCGTCACCGCGAACTGGCCGCCGTGGTCGATCTTGACCCTGAGGTAGCGGCTGTCGAGATCCTTGGACGGGCAGTCGACGTGCCCCTCGGGGAAGCCCGCCACGCCGATGCCCATGTCCACGCCCGCGACCTCGCGGATGAGGTCGATAAGCTCGTAGGAGTATTCGAGTCCTCCTTCGATCTTGAGAAACTTTTCCCCCATCTCGGGCGGAGGGTCGCCGCGCAAGGCGAGGAGGTTCCGGCAGCCGGCGTCGCGGATGCGGGCGATGCTCTCCCGGAGGGCCGCGACCGTGGCGTTCACCATGGTGAAGTGGTGCATGCACACGAGGCCGAAGCGCTTCTGGAGCTCGGTCACGATCTCGAGCGTGGCCTTGCTCGTGGAGCCGCCCGCGCCGTAGGTGACCGAGACGTAGGCCGGCTCGAGCTTGGCAAGCTCCTCGACCGCCCGGTAGAGCGATGCCAGGCCCTTCTCGGTCTTGGGCGGAAAGACCTCGAAGGAAAAGATGGGCTTCTTCGCGTTCATAATGTCGATGATGCGCTTCATGCAGTCTCCCTTTCCACGGTATTTTTCCTTCGCGCTTCGCCGGATTCCTTGCCGGTCGCAACGGAACAAGCGAGTATATCAGAACCTTGGAGATGTCAAGCCGGGAAGCGGGGGATTTCGGGAAAATGCCCGGAAAAGGATCGTCACCCCTGGAATCCGGGCTGGGATAGGGCCGCGTCGATGAACGCGAGCATGTTTTCGATCGGCACGTCCCCGGGCACGTCGTGAGCCGGGGAGAAGATGTACCCGCCCGCCCGCCCCAGTCCAAGAAGCCGCTCGGACTCCTGCCGCACCTCTTCCGGCGAGCCGTAGGGCAGGGTCTTTTGCGTGGAGAGCCCTCCGTAAAAGGCGAGCCGGCCGCGGTAGCGTTTGAGGAGCGCCGCGGTGTCCATGACCTCGGGCTGGAAGGGGTTGAAGCAGCTCAGGCCCGCCTCGATAAGATCGTCGAAGAGCTCGTCCACGTCGCCGCAGGAGTGGATCATCACGAACCGGCCCGCCTTCCGCACGGCCCCGTACATGCGCCTGAGCTCCGGGAGAAGAAACTCGCGCCAGAGGGCCGGGCCCATCTGGAGGCCGTGCTGCGAGCCCCAGTCGTCGCCGAAGTAGACCGCGTCGATCTCGAAGGCCATGGCCTTTTCCGCCTGGGCGATGTTGTAGTCCGCGATCGCGCGCAGGAGTTCGCGCACGAACTTGGGGTTATCGTAAAAATCTGTCATCAGGGCCTCCATGCCCCGGAGGGTCCACGCGCGCTCATAGAGCGAAAACCCGATGCAGAAGGCGCGGAAGCGGTCGCCGTATTGCGCGATGCGCGCCGGGATGTCCGAAAAATAGCGCGGATCGACCGGGTCGGGGAAGGCGTAGCCCCGGAGGGTGGGCTCGGGCAGGACCTGGCCCACGACGTTCCCGATATCCTTATCGACAGTGCGGTCCCATACCACGTCGAAAGAATCGCGGAAGCGGTTATTGCCGAGGTCTTCGAAGAATCCGAAGTCATTGCCAAGGCGGAGAAGGTGGTTGTGAAGAATGGGCTCGAGGTCTTCCGCGCCGTTGTGACCGGCGCTCTTCTCGTTCGCGCTGTAGTGACCTGTGGGCTTCTCGCCCGCGCCGTAATGG
>JAZDLH010000247.1:0-23989 GCA_043802275.1 Planctomycetota bacterium | reverse complement strand
CGCCGGCGCCAGGAGGCTTCTCAAGCGCTCCGGCGCGGTCGTTCTGATGCTCCTCGTGGCCGGGGGACTCTGGCTTGGGGCCGGGGCGCCGCTCGCGCCGACGGACCTGGCGAAGAGGGTCCGTTCCCTCCGGGACAACATCACCGGCGAGACGGGCCGCGTGGGCGTCCGGAAGAACTACTGGATTGCGGCCTGGCGCATGATCCGGGAGCGGCCCCTCACCGGGTTCGGGCTCGACCAGTACGGGATCTATTACACCCGGTACAAGCCCCTGGCCGGCTGGGCCGTGCAGCGGGCGCACAACGCCTACCTCCAGCTCGCCGCCGACGGGGGGGTCTTTCTCCTGGGCCTGTGGATCGCCGTCTGGGCGGTTTTCTTCCGCGCCCGGTTTTGCGAGAACGCGCTCCCGGACGAGCCCCTCGCCGGGAAGGAGACGCTCGAGGCGCGGGAGCGGATTCTCGGCCGGTGCGGGGCCGGGGTCCTCGTGGCGATGCTCGTGATCACCTACCTCGCCTTCAACGGGCTGGGGATCGAGTTTTTTTTCCGGGAGCTCTGGAGCCCCGGCTCGGCCCGGGCGCACGGCAACCCTCTGCCGCTCCGGATTCATTTCACGACGCATGTCCTGATCCTGCCGATCGCGGCCGCGGCCGTCTTCTTCCGGGTCTTCCGTCTCTTGAACGACCGCTCGAGCGACCGCCTGGCCTGGACCCTGGTCCGGGTCGGCCTCTTCGGCGTCCTCGTACATCTCCTGGCCGATTTTTATTCTTACATGCAGATGCCGAGCGCCTCCCTGTGGACGGCGCTCGGCCTGGCGCTCCTCTATACCGATGCGGCCCGCGAGCCCCGGATTCGCTTCCGGCTCCCGGCGGGCGAGCCTGCGGCGATGGGGCTTCTCTTCTTCCTTCTTTTCGTATTCGGAACGGCGGGATGGAAGGGGCCGCTCGCCGACTGGCAGCGGACGCTCAACCTCGCGGCCGCCGAACGGTGCTTTCAGTCGGGCGAGACGGAGAAGGCCCTGGTCTTGTACCGGGCGATTGCCGAGCGCGGACCACCGGACGCGAAGCTCGCGCGCAGGCTCTCCGAAATGTACCTGAATCTCGCCCGGCGGGAGGCCCGGGCCCGCGTGCCTCCCGGCCTTTCGCCGGAAGAGGCCGCTTCCTTCCTGCGGAAAGCGCTCCCGCAGGTCAGCCGGGCGGTCCGGGAAGAGGCCCTGCGCTGGGCGCGCGAAAGCTCGCGGCTCGTTCCGCAGCACGCGGCCTCGCACGCCTATCTCGGCGGCCTGCTCCTGGAGCTCTTCCCGAGCGATCCGGAGAGGGTGATCGAGGCCCGCGCGGCCTACGAGAGGGCGCACAAGCTCTATCCCCACAAGCCGGAGTACCTCGTGCGCCTCGGGGAGATCGAGAGGCTCTCGGGTCGTCCGAAGGAGGCGGCCTCGTATTGGCGCGCGGCGCTCGCCCTGGACAGCGATCCGCGCCTGGGCGACGCGCTCGCCAGGCTCTCCCAGAAGCGACACGCGGCCCTGGAAGAGGCGGTTCGCAAGATCGAAGAGGCGCAAAAGATCTCCCCGTCCGGTGCGCCGGGTGCCTCGCCTTCCTCCGGCGCGGAGGCGCCTTCAATCGTGGAAGAATGGCTGACGGCCGTGGCGGGCAATGAGCCGAAGGCAGCCCTCCGCCTGGCGTCCCAAATCGCCCCCCCCTCGGCCGAGGACGCCCCCGATCCGAGGTACGAGAAGATCCTCGAGCGCCGGGGGATCCCCGCCGCGTTTCTCCGCCGGCCGTTCAACGCATGGGACCTCCGGCGTTGGCAAGAGGCCTTCCGGATGCAGGCGATCGCCCAAGAGATTGTCGCGGGGCGGGACGAGCCGCTGCGCGCGCTTTACGAGGCCGTCCTCAACCGTGTGAAACCCGGCCCCTTGGAGGACGACCCCACCCCCTGGCCCCTGGCGGTTTGGGAAGCGGGCATCGGGCTCTGCGACCGGCAGGCCTGGGTCTTTTGCGAGCTTGCCTATCAAGCGGGCTGGGAGACGCGGATCCTGTGCCTCATGCGGCCGGGAAGCGAGGTGGCGATCCACACCTTTTGCGAGGTTCGCAAGGGGGGGGAGGTCGCCGTGGCGGACGTCTTCTCCCGCGTGTTTCTACCGGGCAGGAGCGCGGCGGAGCTGGCCGCGAGCGAGGCGTTCCTGCGCGAGGTCTGGCCGGACCGGGAAGATTTCCGCGCGGCCCTGCGGGAGAGGGTCGTCGTGTCCGCGCCCGCCTTCCCGCAGGACTTTTGCCGCCGCAACGAAAGGCTCCACGAGCGGCTGGCCGCCGTCCTCGGGGCGCGCGCGCCGCGCTTCGGGGTTCCTCCCGAAGCGCGGGAGAAGGCGTACCGGGCACTCATTCCCGCGACGGAGAAAGCCCCCGCCTCCTTCACCGAGATGGTCTGGCTCTACCCGGTGATCCTCCTCCGCCGGGACATGGACCGCGCCCGCCGGGCCGCGGTCAAGAACTTCGAGACGCCTTCCAGCCCCTGAACCATTCACGCGCAAAAGGGTTCTTAAAAAACCGAACGGCAAGGAAATCCATCCTTGCCGTTGCGGCGCATTCCGGTTGGTGTTTTCCAGGCGGGATCGGGCCTCACCCGTTCCGCGCGGCGAAGTCGGCCATGAAGTCGACGAGCGCCCGGACCGAGGCGGGCTCCACGGCGTTGTAGAGGCTCGCCCGCATGCCGCCCACGGAGCGGTGGCCCTTCAGGCCCGAGAGTCCCCGGACGGCCGCCTCGGAGAGGAACTTTGCCTCGAGCTCTTCGCTTGGCAGGCGGAAGACCACGTTCATCTTCGAGCGCGCGGCCCTTTCCACCGGCGAAGAGTAGAATCCCTCCGAAGCGTCGATGGACGCGTAGAGCGCGTCGGATTTTTGCTTGTTCCTTTGCTCCATGGCCGCGAGCCCGCCCTCCTTCTCGATCCACGCGCAGACGAGGTCCACCGCCCACACCGCGAGAGTCGGCGGCGTGTGGTAGAGCGAGTCCGCCTCGATGTGGGTCTGGTAACGGAGTATGAGGGGCACCGTGTCCGGAACATGCTCGGCAAGGTCCTTGCGGAGGATGACGAGGGTGATGCCGGAGGGCCCGAGATTCTTTTGCGCGCCCGCGTAGATGAGGCCGAAGGGGCCGACGTCGAAGGGCCGGCTCAGGATGTCGCTCGACATGTCGGCCACGAGCGGCGTCTCGGTCCGGGGGAAGGAGGCGTACTGCGTGCCGGCGATGGTGTTGTTGCTCGTGAGGTGAACGTACTGGGCGCCCTCGGTGAGGAGGAGCTCCTCCTCGGTGGGGAGGTGCGTGTAGTTCGTGCCCTTGCCGCTGTAGGGGACGTTCACCGTGCCGAAGAACTTGGCCTCCTTCAAGGCCTTAATGCTCCAGTAGCCCGTGTCGATGTAATCGGCCGTGCCGCCGCCGAGGAGGTTCATCGGCACCATGGCGAACTGGAGGCTCGCGCCGCCCTGGAGAAAGAGGACCGCGTAGTCGTCGCCTATGTTCAAGAGCCTGCGGACGCGCGACTCGGCCGACTGGATCACCGCCTCGAAGGGCTTCGAGCGGTGCGAGCTCTCCAGGATCGACATGCCGGTCTTCCGGAAGTCCAAAAGCTCCGCCTGCATCTCTTGGAGGACCGGAAGGGGAAGCGCCGCCGGTCCCGCTCCAAAATTGTGTATCCGTGCCATGGTCGTCTCCTTCTATAGCCCGTGGGTCCCAAACAGCCGCGCCTCTCGGCGCAGCAACGAGCCCCTACCGTAGCAGGTCTTTTTCTTTTGTCAAGGAGGAGGCTTCGAATCCCGTTCTTGACATCCGAACCCCCTTGGCGTACAACGCCTTGCAAAAGGACCGGGCGAAAGGCCCTGGTCCGGGAGGAGCGACTTGCCAGAGCAGGCGCGTCCCCGGGGAACGCCCCAGGGCCGGAGCCCGCTGCCGGCGATGCGGGGCGTGCTGTTACGAGAAGGTGCGCATCGGGGACGAGGTCATCCAGACCCGGATCCCGTGCGTCTATCTTGACACGCGCACGAAGTTGTGCACCATCTACGGCGAGCGCCGCGTGAAAAACCCCCGTTGCCTGACCGTGGAAGGGGGCATCCTTGCCCGAGCCTTCCCGGCCGACTGCCCTTACGTCCGGGGGCTGGCCGGATACCGGCCCCCGCTTCCGCCCGAGCGCCTCGCCGATTTCACGGGTCATGGGAACGCGGCGCTCCCGGGGGAGGGGATCTTCCCCGCGCGCTGAGACGGTCAGGCGCCCCTGCCAAGGAAGGATCTCGCATGGTCCACGAAGAGGCGCCTCCCGATCGGAGCCGTTCCCATGAGGCCTTGCGTCTGGAGGCCGAGGTAAAACGGCTCGAGCAATTGAACGCGCGCCTGGCCAAGATCACGGCCATCGTGCAGGAGCTCGGCCAGGAGATCGAGCTCGAGGCGCTCCTGCCCCTCGTCATCGCCAAGGTGACCCAGGCCATGGAAGCCGACCGATCGAGCCTCTTCCTCTACGACCGCGCGACCGAGGAGCTCTGGACCATGGTGGGCGAAGGGCTCGAGATCAACGAGATCCGGATGCCCGTCTCCGCGGGCATCGTCGGACGGGTGGCGACCACCGGCCAGTCCCTCAACGTGGCCGATGCCTACGCGCTCCCCTTCTATGACCGCTCCTGGGACCAAAAGACCGGCTACCGCACGAAGAGCGTCCTGTGCGTGCCCCTCCGCAACAACAAGGGAAAGATCCTGGGCGCGCTGGAGGTGTTGAACAAAAAGGACGAAGGCGTCTTCACCGGCGAGGACGCGGATTTCCTCACCACCCTCGCCGGCCAGATCGCCGTGCACGTCGAGAACGCGGGCCTCTACCACCAGATCGAGAACCTGTTCCAGAGCGTGGTGGACGCCATCGCCATCGCGATCGACGAGCGCGACCCCGTGACGGCCGGCCATTCGCGCCGCGTGACCGAGTTCACCATCCGCATGGCCCAGGCCATGCACTGGGCGCGCGAGGGGCCGTTTCGGGAGGTGCGGTTTTCCCGCTCGCAGCTTAAGGAGCTCCGCTACGCGTGCCTCTTGCACGACTTCGGCAAGGTGAGCGTGCCCGAGGCGGTCCTTCAGAAGGCCGAGCGGCTGCCCATGAACTGGATCCACGTCATCCGGGAGCGGTTGGGCCGCCGGTTTGCGGAGGAGCGGCTGGACCTCTGCCGGCACGGCCGCCTCATCGATTCCGCGGACCCCCAGGGCAACCGCCGCCTCGACGAGCGCGTGGACTTTCTCGTGAAGCTGAACGCCGCGAGTTTTCTCACCGAGGAGGCCGCCGATCGCCTCCAGAAGATCTTTACCGAAGGCTGGATCACCGACTGGGAGTACCGGTATCTTTCCATCAAGAAGGGCACCCTCACGCCCGAGGAGCGCAAGATCGTCGAGAGCCACGTGGAAAAGACCTATTCCGTCCTCTCGGCCATCTCCTGGCCGGACGACATGAGGAACGTCCCGAACATCGCCGCCAGCCACCACGAGGCCATGGACGGGCGCGGCTATCCGCACGGGCTCGCCGGGGACGAGATTCCCCTCGCCGGCCGGATCATGGCCGTGGCCGACGTCTACGACGCCCTGACGGCGCTCGACCGCCCCTACAAGCCCGCGATTCCGCACGAGGCTTCGGCCGACATCCTCCGCGAGATGGCCCGGAAGGGACAGCTCGATCCGGACATCGTGGAATTCTTCCTCCGGGAAGAAATCTACCGCCTTACCGGCGGCGACACCGCCTGAGGAACCTCCTCCGCCCACGCCCCGAGACCGGCACGCTCGCCTGCCACGGGAGGCCTCCGTGGCCGGCGAGCCGCGGCCGCCGTCACGAAGGACCGCAAGATTCTCCGCTTGAGGCGGGAAGACCTGCGAAGTGGAACCGGGGGGATATTGGGTGGAGGCCCCGCACGGCGCCGGCCGGGGCGGAAGGACGTTCAGAACCGGAGGTATTGCAGCTCGTTGGGGAGGGGGACGTTGTTCCCGAAGCGGTCTTCCCCGTATCCGCCCTTCGCGAGGCGCTGGAGGTCGGCGAGCACGCGCTTGTCGCCCGTGAAGGTCGCGGTGAGATCGCTCTCGATGTCGATCTTGCCCATGGCGAGGAGCCGGGCGATGTCGTCCACCGCGATCTGGGAGAGGGTCTCGCACGAGTCGTTTTCCATCTCCTCCAGGGGCAGGGGCTGCTCGTAGATCACAATCTTGTTCGCCTGGGCGAGCGCGAGCGCGATCCAGCGGACCGCGGCGACGGTGCGGTCCTTCAAGGCCGGGGGGAGCGCCTCCTGGACGCGGGCGATCTCCTGGGCGAGGCGGCGGCGCTTCTCGGCGTTGATCTGTTCATTGGCCCGGAAGAGCTCCAGGGGCGCGCTCGCGTCGTAGGACTCGCCCCCCAGCTCCATGCGGACGTCGCTCGCGTAGTGGGAGACGATCCGCGCCACGAGGGTCGAGGGACGGACGTGGAAGCCTCGATACCGCGGCACGGGCACGGTGATGCTCCCGACCTCGGCGTAGCGCTTGAGCATGCCCTGGCAGAGGCTCCGGGCGCTCAGGAGGTAGCGGCTGGCGTAGAGGATGGCGTAGTGCATGGCGACCTCGAGGAGGGCCCCGGGGTGCAAGAGCGGCCGCTGGATGCGCTGCGTGTCGTCGGAAGAGGCGCGCACGTGCCGCTCGTAGTAGTGGACGAGGCGCGTGGCGATCTCCAGCAGGTGAAAGATCACGCTCACGTGGCCGCGGAGGACCTTGAGATCCGGGTCCTGCTCCTCGGTGTCGGTGTCGGAGATGTAGGTGTCGTACGCGGACCGGAGGTTCTGGAATCGGTGCTCGATCTGGCGGAGGCTTTCTTCGCTGATGGGATCGGGCACGCACGAGGCGGAGTTCTCGTGCGCAAGCCGCGAGGGGGAGTGCAGGAACTTGCTCTCCGCGGCGAGGTTCAAAAACGCCGTCGCGAGGTGCGCGACCGTTTCTTCCGCCGTGGTCACATGGCGCGAGGTCCGGTCGCGCGGCAGGAACCCCCGCGGCAGGTCCTCGGCGAAGGTCTCGGGCTCCGGGCTCGCGGCCGGAAGGGAGAGGTCCTGCCGGGTTGCCTCCTCGAGGAGCCGGGCCGCGATGAGCATGAGGACGTTCCCGGTGAAGCGGAGCGCGTCGCGCGTGGCCTGGTTGAAATCCCCTTCCGCCTGGATGAGATGGTAATTCGGCAGGGAGATCTGGATGTGCAAAATCGTGTAGCTCACCTCGGCGAATAGATGGATGCCGTCCACGAGCTGCCGGAAGGCGTACCATCGGCGGTTGTGCAGGGCGCCGTAGGCGTCGAAGAGCTCCCGGAGCGGCCCCGCCTCGGCGAGGAGGGAAGCGAGGAGCGGCCGGGTGAGCACGCTCCGGTCCATCGCGCAGGTGGCCAGGCTATGGGCGAGCATGAGGAGACGCGCGGAACGGGTATCCACGAGCCCGCGGAAGACCCCGGCATCGATCGTGGCGAAGGCTGGAAGCTTTTGGACAAACGGGGTGGTCATGCGACGCCGGTTTCCCTCCCTCCACGAGCCCCGTCGGGTCCGGGCCCCACGCGGGGATCGTGGCGGCCTATGGAATAAACGTCTGCCCGGCCTTGAGATCCAGGAGGAGACGGGCCAAAAGCTTTGCCGTATCCTCCGCGTCCTTGAGGCAGAGAACCTCGGCCGGAGAGTGCATGTACCGGGTGGGCACGCTCACGAGGGCCGTGGCCTTTCCGCCCCGCGCCAGCTGCATGGCGTTGGCATCCGTGCCCGTGGCGCGCGGTTCGGCCTGGAGCTGGCAGCGGATGCGCGCCTTTTTGGCGGCCTTCTCCAGGAGCCCTTCGAGCACGGGATTGATGTTCGCGCCGCGGTGGAGAATGGGGCCGCCGCCGAGCCGGATGTCGCCCACCACCTTTTTGTCCACCTCCGGGCAGTCCGAGGCGAAACCCACGTCCACGGCGATGCCGACGTCCGGGTCGATGCCGTAGGCGGCGGTATGGGCCCCGCGCAGGCCCAGTTCCTCCTGCACCGTGGCCACGGCATAGACGGCCGGGGCGAAGCGCCGGCCCTTGAGGAGCCGGAGCACCTCGCAAACGACGAAGGCGCCGATGCGGTCGTCGAAGCCGCGCGCCGCGGCGAGACCGTTGCGCAATCCGGTAAAGCCCACGTCGATGGTGATGGGATCGCCCACGCGCACGGCCTTTCCCGCGTCCTTGTCGTCCTTGGCGCCGATGTCGATCCAGAGGTCCGCGATCTTGCTCTTGGCCTTCTCGCGCTCCTCCGGGGTCATGAGATGGATGGGCTTCACCCCCACCACGCCGGGCACGGGCCCGTTTTGCGTGTGGATGCGCACTCGCGCGCCCTGGAGCAGGGGCACATTCACCCCTCCCACCGAGGCGAAGGAGATGAACCCCTTTTTGTTCATGTAGGTGACCATGAGGCCGATCTCGTCGCAATGCCCGGCGAGCATCACGCGCGGACGCCCCTTTTCATGGAGCACTCCCCACGTGTTGCCGTGGACATCGGTATGGACCCGGTCGGCATAAGCCTTCATCCGGGCGCAAAGGACCTGGCGGACGGGCTGCTCGTAACCGCTGGGGCTCGGCTGCGCCAGAATCGACTGCAAAAACCTCTTGCTGTTGGCATTCACGGCAGGGCTTCCTCCTCACGGTTTTCCGGGGGCTTTCGCACCGAGGCGCGCCTTCCCCCGCAGTGTAGGCAGCGTGCGTCTCTCCGTCAAGGCGGGAGGCAAAAGATTTTTCGCCGACAAGCGGCCTTGCCTTGGCGGGCACATACGAATAAAATTGGCGGAAAGTCCCGAGGAGCAGCGCGCGACATGAGACCGAAACGAGGGGAGCCCGCGGCAGCACGGCGGTCGCTCGGCCGGACGATCCGCCGTGGGGGATGGGTCTATCTCCTCGCCGTCGTCTCGGGGATGGGCGGATGCGCCGGGCCGGTCGTCACCTACGTGGCCGACACCGCGGTGGAGAAGGACGGGAGGACGAGCCGCTCCGTCACGATCGCCAGCCAGGCCCGTAAGGCCCCCGGAGCGGGGGCTTTCGATCTCGAGAAGTATCTCGTGCTTCCCCCGCCCGAACGCTTTCAGCGCTACGAGAAGACGGCCGAGCGAGTTTCCTTCGCCGGGCAGTATGCCACGCCCGAGTCCATCCCGGTGGATTTCGTCAAGAAGACGCGCGGCACGGACCTGTTGGCGCACAACCGGATCGTCGTCCGCCGGCGCGATTATATCCTCTTTTCCGCCATGGAGTTCGAGGAACGGGTGGACGACATCGTCGAGCGCGCCGAGGTGGATGAGGCCGTGGAACAGGCCGCCCAACTTTCGGTGGCGGCCTTGACCGGCGCGCTCGAGTCGGAATTCGGCGCGGACTACGATCTCGCCCGGTTTGACGAATATCTCCAGGCCACGGTGCCCGAGATCGCCGTGCGCCTCTACCAGGTTCTGTGGGAGATCCGCCGAAGCGCGCGCGACGGGGCGGGCGTGGAATCGGACGATGCGGAATGGGACCGGCGCTACAAGAAGGAGATGAGCCGCTGGGGCCTTTCCCTCTCCTCGGAGGGCACCAAGCTCGCCCGGAAGCAGAACGAGGCGCGCTGCTGGTCCTTCCTGGACGACCATCTCCGCGATCTCGTGACCCCGCGGCGCGCCGAGGCGCCGGCGCTCTCGGCCAAGGACTTCCAGGACCCCGAGCGCCAGATGCGGCTTCTCCTTCAGACGATCGGACAGGTTCGCGCGAGTTTCGGTTCCTTCGACCGGTTTTTGCAGCAGGTCGGCCTGCCGCTGATCCTCGGGGCCTTCTCGGGCCTGGACATTCCCGTGGCCTTCACCGACGACGAGATCCAGTTTCTCCCGTCGGAGCCGTCGTTCCAATTCTTGTTCCGCCTGCGCCTGCCGGGCAGGGTCGTGGAGACGAACGCCCTCCAGGATCTCGACGGTTCCCTCCTCTGGCGCTTCGACGGATCGGATCTCATGCTCACGGGCTGCCGCATGTGGGCGCGCACGCTCGTGGTGGACGAGGCGGCCCTCCGGCGCCTGGGATTGGTGGATTTCCCGGGGTCCCTCGCGGCGGTGGAGCGGTTTCACGAGGCCATGGCCACGGCCGGGGGGAGGGTGGATCCCGCTCTTGCCATGCTCTTGCGCCGCTGCGTGAGCGAGGGCAGCCTCAAGGCGTTGCGCGACGCCGCCCTTCCCGCGACGCCGCCGGTCGGCCCCGAGCTCGATGCCGATTCCCCGCAGCGCAACCGTGTCTCCCCCGAGGCGGCCGGCAGGCTCTTGGGGGTCGTGAGCGCCTTTTACCGGCCGGAGGAGCGTTCCGCAACTCCGGCCTCGGCCGCGGCCCCCCTTGCCGGCCCTCCGGTGGAAGCGGCCCCCAGCGCCGCTCGGGCGGAGGCTGCGGCCCTTCTTCCCGCCACCGCGGAGGCCGAGGCCGTCTTGCCGGACAAGACCCCGGAAAGCGCGACGCCCCCCTTGTTGTTCCAGGCGCCCTGACACGCCGAGCGTCGAATCTTTCGCTCTCCGCACGGGGACTCGACGGGGAATCCGCCCCAGGGTCCGCTTAGGCCCCTTTGTCGCGGAGGGCGCGCCGAAGGCGGGGGATTTCGAAGAGATACTGGATGAGGCTTAAGAGGTTCACCGCCACGATGAGACCGATGGCCCAGGCTACCCCCCGGCGCAAGGCTTCGGGGGAGATCGTGAGCCATGCCGCGTCCCGGAGGAGGATCCCGGCAAGGATGCCCAGGAGGATCACGGATTGGACGAACATCTTCACCTTGCCGCTCAGACTGGCCGGCAGCACCTCGCCGGAGAGCGCCGCGTACCGACGGAGGACCTGCATGCCGATCTCTCGATAGAGCACCACGAGCGGCATCCAGATCGGCGCCTGGAACCGCGGGCTCGCCGCAAAGGCGAAGAGCGCCGTGAGAAAGAAGGTCGAATCCGCCACCGGGTCCATGATCTTGCCGAAGCGGGTGACCGTTCGCTGGTTGCGCGCGAGGTAGCCGTCGAAGAGGTCCGAGAGGAGCGTGACGATCAAGATGCCGAGGGCCGCGAGATCCACGGCCACCGCCCCGCGCTCCATGGAGAGCACGAGCGCCAGGAAGACGGGCGCGGTCACAAAGCGGGAGAGGGTCAGCGCATTGGCCAGGTTCCACACGAGAGATCTCTCCCCGTCATTCGACTCCCGGCGAGAAAACCTTCCCGATTATGAGGGAGGAGCCGGGACTGTCAATGATTTTCCCTCTCCGGACCGTTTTGAGAAGGGGTGCTTCTCTCCTTGCCCTCGCTTCCGCAGCCGGGTATAATAAGGCCGATTTGCCGCGCCGGTTATGACGGGGTTGAAGGGCCCTGGGGATCCGCCGGGTTGCGATGTGGCGCCGGGCGGTAAACGGCTCCGGGACAAGGGCAAAAGGCACAAGGAACAACGTTATGAAAAAGAACCCAGCATGGGCCGCGGCCCTGGTCGCCCTGGCGCTCCTCGCGGGCGGGGCCCTGTTCGCCGAGGAGATACTCACGAACGACAACGTGATTCAACTCATCCAGTCCGGGATGTCCCCCGCGCTCGTCCAGCGCAAGGTCGAAGAGAGCCAGAACGACTTCGACGTGACCGCCGAGGCCATGGTGGAGCTGCGCAAGAAAGACGTGCCGGATTCCCTGATCGACGCCATGCTCACCGCCGCCGCCAGGCAGGCGGACCAGCGGAGGAACCGCATCAACATGCAGATCCAGCTCCTCACGAGCGAGCGGGAGGAAGCCCGACAGAGCGCCTACCTACGGCTCCTGCGCATGGGACGCGGCGCGCAGGACAGGATGCTGGAACTCCTCTCCACGAGCCCGTCCGGCGAGATCCGCGCCGCCCTCGCGGGCACTCTCGCGCGGATGGGGGTGCGCGAGGCGATCCCGATCCTGCGGGTGCTCTTGAAGGATCCCCAAAGCGCCGCCCGGTGCGCCGCGGCCGACGCCCTCTTCGCTCTGGAAGGGAACGAAGCGGCCAAGGGCGCACTCGAATATGTGGAAGATCCCATGGGAGAGGCCCACGCCAGGCCCCTCGAGGGCTACATCCGCCTCCTCGGACACGCGAGGGAGCGGCGGGCCGAATACGTCTTGGACGAGATTTTGTTCGACGCGCCGATACCCACGGTTCGGGAAGCGGCGGCCTGGGCCCTCGGGCGGCTGGAAGCGGCCGATTCCCGGCGCATCCTGGAGACGGCGCTTTTGAGGGACAGCGATCCGGCCGTGCGGAACGCGGCCGCCCGGTCGCTCGCGGCCATCCGAAGCGCGGACAGCCTTCCCGCCCTCATCAACGCCTTGAACAGCGGCCAGGCCGACCGGACGATCCTCTACCAGGCCATCGGCCGCTATCCGGCCAAGGACGTGATCCCGATCCTCATCACCTCCATGCGCGACGACGCCGGCCAGGAGGAGAAGGATGCGCTCCTCGGGGTCCTTCGCCGCCTCACCCATCAGGACTTCGGCTGGGACCGGGCGAAGTGGATCCAATGGTGGGAATCGAACGAGGACAAGATCCGGACCGGCGAGTGGAACGACACCGTGGTGCCCGAAACCCGGCCCGGGAACCTCCAGGCCCCTCTTCCCAAGAATGACGCTCTCAAGCCGGAACTCGACCGCGGACCGGAAGCAACCCCCTAAAGGATTCTCTCCCGTTTTCTCTCGCTGCGAGATTCCTTGCTGGGAACACGCGCCTTCACGGTTTCGGATCGCTCGTCCCCGCGCTCGAAGGCGCTGGAGGGGTTTCTCCCTCGCCGCAGGTATGGGCCACAAGCGCCCGGAATCGTCGCCGCGCGCGGCGCATACGGAAAATCAGGAGGAAAAACCCGAGCCCGGCGAGAGCGAGGAGGGCTGAAGCGAACCGGTCCCGGGGTCCGGGATTGAGCGCGGCCGCGAGCCTCCGGGCGAGCGCCTCGCGCGCGGCGGGGACCATGAGCAATTCCGCTCCCTGCGCGCCCCAGGCGACCAGCGGATCGACCGCTGCTTCCAGGTCGATCGTGCGCATGTGGCGTTCCTTGGCCACGCGCGCGGCCGCGAGCCGGTAGAACTCCCCGCGCGAGCTCAGGCCCGGCGGCAGGGCCGGCAACGCCAGGAACATCCTTCCCCTGGCCGAGGGCAGGACCGTCTCCATCCGGGAGACGAGGGCATGAAGGGCCATGCCGTAGAGCGCGGGCGGCGTGCCGAAGGCAATGTCCGCCGTGCCGGGGGATAGAAGCACCTCGGCGTCGCCCTTCCACTCCAGGCGGCCGGCAGCCGCAAGGAGGCCCAGGATCGGCGCGCATCGGCCGCTTTGCCCGGACGGGCGAATGATGCGGAGATCCCGATCCCTCTTTAGAAAGAGCTCTTTCATCTCCGCGAGACCGTCCCCCCCTGCCGCGTCGCAGGAAAGGGCCACGACCGGCATGTCGGGTCGGGAGGACGCCCATCGCGCGGCGGCCCTGGGAACTGCCCAGCGCCGGTAGGCCGATTCCCCCCACCGAACGGTCCCCAGCATCACCCGCTCGCCCTGCCGTGTGTAGAGATGAAGGCCGCGCGCCTCGAGGTCCTTTCCCGGTTCGCCCGCCGGCCGGATCGAGAGAAAAGCCTCAGTCATGCTCCCGAAGGCGCGAAGCTCCAGCCGCAACCTATGGCGCGCGGAAAGATAGGCCGGCGCAAGCGGAAACCGGATGTCACAAGCTTCGGCGCTGTAGGGCGGCAGGGCGATCTCCACGGGCGGGAGCGCCACGGGTCGTTCGAAAAACCCTTCCCTCAAAAAAGACGGTTGCAACGTGGCCGGCAGGAGATCCGCTTTCTCTTTCGGCGGCCGCCTGGGAGCCTCCCGGTCGAGAAAGGCCCGGATGTGCATCTGGAGCACGAGGTCGGTGAACACGATGTCGGGCGCTCCGGAGATGTCGAGCACGGCCCGGGGCTGCCCCGGAGGAGGGCTCTCCCCCCCGCAAACGCTCCCCCCCGACCCGAGGAGCAGGAACGCCCAGGCGCCAGCCGCCCCGATCCGCCGAAGAGTCGTCCGGGTCTTACCTGTCATGGGCCGGGTTCTCCGCTCCAGGGTCCCCGGGCGCAGGGCCGCGCATGAGGCCATGCCGGGTCTTTTCCCAATAGGAGGGTCGGAACAAGAGCTGCACCAATCCCTTCCACGCCGCGAGAGAGATGAGCGCCCAGTAGAGGGGCGAGAGGAGCGCGAGCGGCGCCAGCCGCCCCAAGCCCCGGCGGAAACAGGCCAGCACATTGATGAGGATGAAGACGCCGTTTGCCAGGAAGAGCACCCCCGAGACGCCGAAGAAGACCCAGGAGAGCCGGCTCCAGAGCGTGAAGGAAAGGTCGATGTCGCTCACGCGATCCGTGTAAATCATCTGCCAGGGATGGACGCCGAAACCCAGCGCCGCTCCGGCCCAAAGCCCCCCGTACAGGAGGAGGATCGTCCAGAAGACGGGATTGAGGAGAAGGGTCAGGGAGAGCCCCCCCACGGTGAGAAGAAAGCTCGCCGCCCCGAAAGGCCCGAGCTCCTTCAGGGTTTGGACGATCGAACGGGTGTGCACGAGGTGCGTCTGCAGGTATCCCTTGACCCAGCGGCTGCGCTGGCGAATCCAGTTCCCGAGGCGGGAGTTCGCCTCCTCCCAGGTCGTGGAGTCGAGGATCGCCGTGCGGAAGCCCCGCCGGTGGAGGCGGATGCCGAGGTCGCAGTCCTCGGTCACGTTGAAGGGGTCCCATCCTCCCACCTCCCGCAGGATGGCGGTTCGGAAGTGGTTGCTCGTGCCCCCGAGCGGGATGGGCGCGCCCAGCGAATGGAGCCCCGGGAGGAAGAGGTCGAACCAGGCGGTGTACTCGATCGTGAACCACTTCGTGAGCCGGTTCTCGTCCGGGTTGTAGTAGTTGAGCTTCACCTGGAGGCAGGCGACCCGCTCCTCGGCCCTGCGGAACGCGGCCACGGCCTTGCGGAGCTGGTCGGGCTCGGGCCGGTCCTCGGCGTCGTAGATCACGAGGTACTCCCCCCTCGCGCGCGCGAGGCCGTGCATGCAGGCCTTGGGCTTGGTCTTGGGAAAGCTGTGGGGCACGAGCACGATCTCCGCGCCCTCGGGGAGCGCGAGGCCCGTGCAGGCCCGGGCCGTGGAGGCGTCGTCCTCCTCGAGGAGGAACTTGACGTCCAGCTTTTCGGCGGGATAGTCGAGCCGCTCCATGGCGGCCACGATCCGGCCGGCCACGGCGCTCTCCCGGTAGAGCGGCACGAGCACGGTGTAGACCGGGAGATCCTCCTCCCGGAGCGCCGAAAGCTCTTCGGGAGAGACGCGGATCTCATGCGCGCCGCAGAGCGAGCGGAGCACCGTGACGAGCTTGTAGAGGATGGCGGCGAGGTAGAAGCCCGAGAGGAGGAACAAAAGCCCCGCCCAGAAGACCTTGTAGTCGTACGCAAGGAGGAGAAGCGCCGCCGCCCCGAGGAGGGCCCCCCGGCCCAGCTGCCCCGGCGTCGCGAGGTCCACGGCCGACTCGCGCCGGTTCCGGGCGAGGTACTCCCGCACCGTCCGATCCGGCCGATAGGGCAGGGGCTCGGCCGGCGGGCCGGGCTTTTCGGATACGTCATCGAGGAGGGTTTTGTCGTCCGTTCCCAACGATTGTCCCCTTGCTTCTGCCGGTCGATCGATCCCGGGTCATCCTTTCTTCCGCCACCGCGCGGCCTTCTTCTGGAGGGCCTTGAGCCAGGCGAGGGCCTCCGGGGCGGTCAGGGCCGCCAGGTTGGCGTTCGCAACCTCGGCGCAGAGCCGGTCGCGGTCGGGATCGTCAAAGAGGGTGCGCTGCGCCTCGCGCGCCGCGGCGCGCAGGGCGTCCGTTTCGCCCAGGAGCGAGCTGTCGCGCTCGCTCGCCTGCATCTCCAGCCCCTCGAGGATCACCCGCGCGCGCTCGATCACCGGCCGCGGGAGGCCCGCGATCTTGGCCACGTGGATGCCGTAGGAGCGGTCGGCGCTGCCGGGCTGGATCTTGTGGAGGAAGATCACGTCCCCCCCCCAGTCGCGCACGGCCACGTTGTAATTCTTGGCCGCCGGGAGGATGACCCCGAGCTCGGCCAGCTCGTGGTAGTGCGTGGCGAAGAGCGCGCGGCTCCCCACCACGTTGTGGATATGCTCGGTGAGCGCCCAGGCGAGCGAGACGCCGTCGAAGGTGCTCGTGCCGCGGCCGATCTCGTCGAGCACGATGAAGCTCCTGGGCGTGGCGTTGTTCAGGATATTCGCCGCCTCGTTCATCTCGACCATGAAGGTGCTCTGCCCCCGCGCGAGGTCGTCGGAGGCGCCCACGCGGGTGAAGAGGCGGTCCGCGAGCCCGATCCGCGCCCGGGCCGCCGGGATGGGAGCACCCATCTGCGCCATGAGGACGAGGAGCGCCGCCTGGCGGATGTAGGTGCTCTTGCCCGCCATGTTGGGGCCGGTGATGATGAGGACGCGCGCCTCCTCTCCGTCCATCGCGAGGTCGTTCGGCACGAACTCGCCCGTGGGCAGTGCTTCGTCGAGCACGGGGTGGCGGCCGTCGACGACCTGGAGGACGAGGGATTCCTCCACCTCCGGCATGACGTAGCGGCGCGCGGCGCCGAGCTCGGCCAGGGCGGCGCAGGCGTCGATCTCGGCCAGGGCAGCGGCGGCCCGCTGCACGGGAGGGATCCGGGCGGCGACCTCGGCGCGCAGCTCCAGGAAGAGCCGGTATTCTAGCTCGAAGATCCGCTCCTCTGCGCCCAGGACCTTCTCCTCGTAGGACTTGAGCTCGGGCGTCACGAAGCGCTCGGCGTTCACAAGCGTCTGCCTGCGCTCGTAGTGCGCCGGCACGAGATCGAGATTCGTCTTGGTCGCCTCGATGTAATATCCGAAGACCTTGTTAAAGCCCACCTTGAGCGAATGGATGCCGGTCTTTTCGATCTCCTCGGCCTGGAAGCGGGCGATCCAGTCCCTGCCGTCCCGGCGGATGGCGCGGAGGTCGTCCAGCTCCGCGTTGTACCCGGCGCGGAAGAGCCCGCCCTCGGCGAGGCCGGAGGGGGGCGCGTCCACGAGCGCCGCGGCGAGGCGGCCGGCGAGGGCATCGAGCCCGCCGAGGTCCTGCGCGAGGGCCATGAGCCGGCTGCTTTGCGTGCCCGCCAGGGCGTCGAGGAGGGACGGAAAGAGGAGGAGCGTCCGGCCCAGGGCCGCGAGGTCGCGCGCATTCGCCCGGCCGCAGCCCACCCGTCCCAGGATCCGCTCGATGTCCGCGGCCTCGTCGAGGAGCCTGCGGATATCGTCCCGGCGGAGGGAGTTTCCCATGAGCTCCCCCACGGCCTCCTGCCGGAGGCGGATCGCCTCCGCGCGGGCCAGGGGGGCGAGCATCCAGCGCCGGAGGAGCCGGCCGCCGCTTCCGGTGCAGGCGCGGTTGAGGATGGAGAAGAGGGTGGATCGGGGCTCCCGGCCGGAGAGGGTCTCCACGAGCTCGAGGTTGCGGATGGTGGTGCGGTCGAGGATCAGGGTCTCTGTGCGCGAGACGGTCTTGGGCGGGCGGATGTGCTCCACCCGGCCGCACTGGGTGGCGTAGACGTAGCGCAGGAGGGCCGCGGCGGCGCCCAGGGCGGGATTGTCCTCCTCGAGGCCGAAGCCGTCGAGGGAGGCGACCCCGTAATGGGCCTTGAGAAGCGCCCCGGCGTTCGAGGCGGAGAAGTCGCTGTCCGGATGGGGGGTCACGAGTCCGATCCGCCGCTTGCGAAGCGCGAAGAGAGGGGAACTCTCCTCGCGGGACCCTTCCTCGGGCAGAAGCGTTTCCGCGGGACCGATGCGCTCGAGGGCGTCGCCCGCCTCTTCGGGGGAGAGCGCCTCGAGGAATATCTCGCCCGTGGAGATGTCGAGGTACGCGAGCCCCGCCCGGTTTTTCCACAGGGCGACGGCGGCGAGGTAGTTGTTGGCCGCGTTCTCCAGCAACCCCTCGTCGGTCAGGGTTCCGGGCGTGACGATGCGCGTCACCTCCCGGGGCACGAGGCCCTTGACCGTGGCGGGATCCGCCATCTGGTCGCAGACCGCCACGCGAAAGCCCGCGCGGATGAGGCGCTCCATGTACTTGTCGGCCGCGTGGAAGGGGACGCCCGCCATGGGCACGGCCTTCTCGCCCTTGGCGCGGCTGGTGAGGGTGAGGCCGAGGATGCGGCTGGCGACGACCGCGTCCTCTTGGAACATCTCGTAAAAGTCGCCCATGCGGAAGAAGAGGAGCTTGTCCGGATGCGCGGCCTTGACCGCCTCGTACTGCCGCATCATGGGCGTCTTCGGTTCCGCCATGAAGACCTCCCGCTGTCGGTCGAACCGTAGGTATAGGGGCACCTTGCGCGTGCCCCTATGCGGAAAGCGATCGGAGAGGCCCCGTCCCGTGTCAGGGCTTGACGAATGCCTGGAATCCGTGCTGCTGCAGGGCGGTGGCGTGCGCGACCGCCCGCGAGCGCGAGAGAAAGCTGCCCGCCTGCACCGCGTAGGGTATGGCCTCACCCGGCCGTTCCACGAGGATGGCCTCGAAACCGCTCGCCTGGAGCCGACGGACCAGGGCCAGGGCCATGGCGCGGTCCTTGAAGAGGCCCGCCTGCACCACGTACCGGGCGCCGCCCTCCGCCGGGGAGCGATCGGGCGCGTAGGTCTCCCCGCCGGCGCCCCCGCCTTCCGGGACGAGGCGGAGCTCCTGCGCGCGGGTGCCGGCCATCTTTCGCTCATAGGTTGCCGCCGCGCCCGAGTCCCCGCGCCGGCGCGCGCACTCGGCCAGGATTTTGAGCGTCTCCTGGGTGTCGGATTCGTTCGGATACCGGTCGAGGAGTTCCTGGTAGGTCTTCTCGGCGCGGACGTAATCGTTCTGCGCAAGATAGGTCCGCCCCTCTCCACGAAGGGCCATGGCCCGAAGGGTGAGACCCGCCTCGATCTCTTCGTAAAGGCCCTTGAAGAGCTCCCGCGCCCGGATCGGCTGCCCCATCGCGAGGAGGCTCATCGCCTGCCAGTAACGCGCCTCGAGCCCGCGGGGCGTGCTCTGGTTGGCGGCGGCGTAATCGCCCATGCGCCGGGCCGCCGTGCTGTAGTCGCCTCCCGCGTAGGCCTCCTGCCCGGCTGCAAAGACCTCCTCGGTGACCGGGGGACGGGGCGGAGGGATCTGGGTGTTCACCGGCGGCGTGCGGCGGAAACAACCGCTCCCCAGGCAGAGCAGGGCCGCCATGGCCGCGAAAAACAGGGTCGTTCTTGCCGTCCATCCGGCTGCGGAGGGTTTGCTCATAAGTCAAAATCCTTCGTCCCAGGGGGCGCGTCCGGGCACCAGCCGGCCGCTATTGCGCTGGAGCCATTGCTCCCAGGCGCTTGCATCGATTCCTCCGTCGGGGGTTCGATACGGCCGAGGGAGCATCGAGATGCGCAGGAGGTACGATTCGATTTCGTTGGCCAGTTCCCGGGGCGGCGAGGTCCGCAAGGCGGCGATCAGGGCGGTGACGGCCCGGGTTCGATCGAAGGCGACGGGCACCGCGCCGAGGCCCATGGCGGCGATGCGGCGGAGGGAGAGCGGCGCCTGGGGGAGGAGAATCACGGGCCCGAGGAATTCGTTGACGATGCGGTTGGCGTTGCGCACGGCCGCGTCCTTCTCCGCGGAAGACGACTGGGGGAACGAGGCGACGGCCGCCAGGCGCGGCATGAGCTCGATGACCCCCTTGATCAGCACCTCCTCCAGGACGGGGTTCTTTAAGCCCCGGGCGAGGAGATCGAGATGGACCTGCACGACCCGCGGGTCGGTGATGCGGAGAAGCGCCCGGCTGGCGGCGATGACCTCCGGCTCGGAGCCGGTGGTCATGACGCCGAGGAGATACTCGGTCGTGTCGGTACCCCTCGAATCGGCCCCGTTGGATAGGAGTTGCTCGATGGCCTGGAGACAGGCGACACGGATATCCCGATCGGCCGGAGCATTGGCCTTCTCGGCCATGCGGCGAAATTCGGTCAAAAGCTGCGGGCTCGTCGAGGCTGTTGTCTCAAGGAACAGGGTCAGGCCTTCCATGGCCGCCCGGCGGGCGTTCGGATTCGGATCGTTGGCCGCGATGCGGTAGAGGAGCCGGTCGCTTCCCGGGAGGGCGAGGATGCCGAGCACCCGGAAGGCGCTGCATCGCAAGGGGACCGGGGCATTGCCTTGGGCGATCTCCAGTACCCGGCGGTTGACCCGGCGGACGAGATCCTGCTCGTCCAGGGTCGCCCCTTGCACCCGGCCGAATCGGCTGAGGAGGTTCAGGGCTTCGATCCGCACCTCGAGGTTCGTCCTCGGATTGTTGATGATTCCCTCCAGCCGGCCGAGCGTCTCGATGGGATCGATCATCTTTCTGTTGGTCAGGACCACGAGCGCCCGGAGAGCCTCGGTCCGTTCGATCGGGGCGCCCATCTCGTCCTGGGCGATCTTGAGAAGCTGCTCGACGATTTTGAATTCCTGGACCACGGCCTTGTCATTCAACTCGCTCGCCTTGCGGATCCCCTGGATCCGGTCGAAACCGTACGGCGAGCGGAGGAGCTGCTGGATGTCCACCGTACCCCCGCGGTCCGCCGGTTCCGCGCCGAAAGCGGCGCCGAAGAGCAACATCCAGCCGGTCAGGAGGAGGATCCGGCTTTGCATGAGAGGCTCCTTTCAAGAAAGAGGTCAACCGCGGTTCACATGCGCACGCGCCACGCGGCCCTCGCGCCGAAATGCCGCTTTTCGCCCTTCTTCACCCTCCGACTCCGGCGAGGAAGGCGCCCCAGAACGCCCATGCTCCGGATCGAGCGTACTATAGCAAAAAAAACGCTTTCTGACAAGCGTCTTTCCTGCGGCGGACAAGCCGGAGTTCCGCTACCCGGCAGGCTTCGGAACGGGGTCCGGGCCGGGGCGAGCGTAAACGACCCTTTTCCTTTTGCTCAATCCTCAATCGTCCTCGATGAGGTTCAAGGATTCCGTCCGCGCCTTTTCTTCCCACGGCATTTCACTGCCTCTGGGCGATGCCGTGCCCTCTCTTGTCGGGACGCCCTCTTCGGTCAGTATCCGGATGAGACGACGGGCCGTTTCCCCGGTTTGGTTGACCGAAGGTTTCGGGGCCGTGGGAACCGGGGCCACCGGCGCGACGGGGTTGGGCTTCGGCAACAGGGACGCCTCCGGTTTCGGGAGCTCCGCCGCATTCGCCTGGGCGACGATCCGGAGGCTTCCTTCGCGTGGACCGAACGCAAAGCGCATGACCGAACCCGATTCGTCCGGGTTCAAGGTCTCCCCGGTGGAGGGCAAAGCGGGCTCGATGCGCTCGATCGATTCCACGGGCACAAACCGCTCGATCTGCTTGTCCGAGTCCACGGCTAGGACCACGCCCCGCGGACCTTGCAAAAGGACGATGCCCTCGACCGATGCGCCGTCCACGAGACGAACAAGCTGCCGCTGCGTTAGGGCGCCGACCGTGCCCAAGATCTCGACCTCGGTCTCCGTCCCTTCCGGCGCCTGGGGTGTAACGGCCTTCCCCCCTGGGGCCCCTTCGGGCGGGGAGGGAGGGCCTTTCGCTTCGGCAGAGGCGGGCGCATCCGGTCCGGACCCCTTCTTGTCGTCCGACGGGAAAAGGGCCTTGGTCGCGTTTGTCTCTACCGCCGGCTTGACCGGAGCCCTGCGGCCGGATCGGGCCGGCCCCGGCCTGGCGGGGGGTGTAGAGTCCGCGCCCTGAGCGCCCAGGAAGACGGAGAAACATCCGAGCAGGCATAGCCACAAGGCGCCCCGGCCGGAAACTCGCCCGATTCCGCGGAAGCGGCCGCATGGCGAAGAGTTTTTTACATGAAGGGAGCGCATACCCGGTCCTCGATCCCAATGGCTCCTTAGATTGACTATAGCACATTCCGGGCGGAAGCGCCATGCTGTAAAGAGGGTTCCCCGCGTTTCTCCGGCCCGGATCGAATGCCCCGTTCAAAGGCATCAATAATTCTTCGCAAAGATCGCCCGCCGGCGGCTGGGCTTCCCGCAGACGAGGCAGGGGCCTTTTTCCTCCGGGGCGTCCAGGGGGATGCAGCGGATGGTGACCTTGAGCTCGTCCTTGGGCCGCGCCTCGCAGGCGGCGTCGCCGCACCAGTGCGAGAGGGCCCACCCGCCGTGGATCTCGGGCTTCTCTTCGTCTTTCGGGGTGAAGAAGGCCGCGAACTCCTCCCACGAGTCGATGGGCCGGGTGTGCGCCTCCCGGAGCGCAAGGGCCCGGGCGAAGAGACCGGCCTGGATCTCGTCCAGTACCCCCGCCACGGTAGCTGCAAAGGCGTCCTTCCCAACGGCGGAGCGCTCCCTGGGGCTTTTGTCCCGGCGCCCCACGAAGACGCTCTCCTTCTCCATGTCGCGCGGGCCCACCTCCACGCGGAGGGGGATGCCCTTCTTGATCCATTCCCAGGAGCGCTCGCCGGCGTTCATGTCGCGGTCGTCGATCTCCACCCGGAGGGACGCGCCGTGGTAGTCCACCTTCCCGAGCGCCCCGGCGAGCGCTTGGCAATAGGCGAGAACCTTGGCGCGGGTTGCCTCGTCGCGGTAGATGGGCAAAAGGACGGCGTGCGCGGGCGCGAGGCGCGGCGGGCAGACGAAGCCGTCGTCGTCGCCGTGCGCCATGACGAGCGCGCCCACGAGGCGGGAGCTCACGCCCCACGAGGTGGTCCAGGCGTACTCCTCGCGGCCCTCACGGGTCTGGAACTTGATCTCGCTCGCCCGGGCGAAGTTTTGGCCGAGAAAATGGCTGGTGCCCGACTGGAGGGCCTTGCGGTCCTGCATCATGGCCTCGATGGCGAAGGTGTTCGCCGCGCCGGGGAAGCGCTCGGCCGGGGTCTTTTCTCCCTTCACCACGGGCAGGGCCATGTGCTCCTCGGCAAAGACCCTGTAGACCTCGAGCATCTTCAGGGTCTCCTCCCAGGCCTCCTCCCTCGCGGCGTGGGCCGTGTGCCCCTCCTGCCAGAGGAACTCCACCGTGCGCAGGAAAAGCCGCGGACGCATCTCCCAGCGCACGACGTTCGCCCACTGGTTGATGAGAAGGGGGAGGTCGCGGTAGCTCTGCACCCACTTCGAAAAGGAGGCGCCGATAATGGTCTCGCTCGTGGGGCGGACTACGAGGGGCTCCTCGAGCTCGCCCGTGGGCCGGAGAATCCCGTCGGGGCCCGCTTCCAGGCGGTGGTGGGTCACCACGGCGCACTCCTTGGCGAAACCCTCCACGTGGTCGGCCTCCTTCTGGAGGAAGGAGAGGGGGATGAAGAGGGGGAAGTACGCGTTCTTGTGGCCGGTGGCGCGGAACTTGGCGTCGAGGGCCTGGCGGATGTTCTCCCAGACGGCCCACCCCCAGGGCTTGATGACCATGCAGCCCCGCACGGGCGCGTTCTCCGCGAGGTCGGCCGCGCGCACCACCTGCTGGTACCACTCGGAGTAGTCCTCCTCGCGCGTGGGTCGGATCGCGGTCTTCGGCTCGTTGGCCATGCCGTTCCTTTCTTTTCGGTGCCTCGCGTTCCTGCGTCCGCAGGGGGGCCTTTGTCCTGGAGCGCGATAAGAGCATTATAGAGATAACGCGCCCTTTGGGAAGTGGGCTTTTGCGCGAGTTTTTATTCGGCGGCTCCAGGTACGGAAACGCCTAAGCGGAACTACTCGGCCGAGACGGTTTTGCCCATGCGTTAGGTGAGCTACGGTTATACGGAAACGCCGATCCATTTTTCTTGACGGGAAGGGGGATGAGTATGTATGCTGAGTCATGGCATGAATGGGACGGACGAAGGCGGCAGGATTTCCAGCTTCAGAAACAGGGGGAAAAGAGTCTAACAAGACTCATACTGCAAGGCCTTGATTTTGGTAGCCGTAACCGGCAAGATTGACGTGCAAAAGGAGGTTACTTGATGCCGCGCGTCAACATCAAGCCCGATCTGCTGCGCTGGGCTCGCGAGCGGGCCGATCGGAGTGTTGATGAATTGCAAAGCCGTTTCCCCAAGTTTGATATCTGGGAACGCGGCGA
>JAZDLH010000246.1:0-2648 GCA_043802275.1 Planctomycetota bacterium | reverse complement strand
GTGATGAGCGCATGGGACGATGCCATGAAGTGCCCCTTTTCTCCTGTGCGGCCCCGGGCCGCGGCCTCACTCGGTCCGGCGCAAAAGCTTCTTCACCGGCGCCTTTTCCTCCGCGTGGCCGGGGCCGCGGTGGATGCCCCGCAGGAGCAGCTTCAAGTCCTCCGGCGTGGCGCTTTGCGTGAGGGCCTCTTCTTCCGTGACGACGCCGTCCCGCACGAAAGCGTAGAGGGCCTGGTCGAAGGTCTGCATCTGGTAGTAGGCGCCGTCGTAGATGGCGTGCTCGAGGGAGCGCGTCTCGCCCTCCTGGAGGAGGTGGCTCACGCTCGCGGTGTTGATGAGCACCTCGACCGCGGCGATGCGGCCGCTCCCGTCGGCGCGCTTGCACAGGCGCTGGCAGACGATCGCGCGCAAAAGCTGCGAGAGCTGCGTCCGGATCGTCGCGTGCACGTTGGGCGGCATGGTGTCGAGGATACGCTCGACCGTCTGCTTCGTGTCCTGGGTGTGAAGCGTGGCGAAGACGAGGTGCCCGGTCTCCGCCGCGGTGATGCCGAAGGAAATGGTTTCGGGGTCGCGCATCTCGCCCATGAGGATGACGTCCGGGTCCTGCCGGAGGACGGTCCGCAGCACCGTGGAGAGGGCCCCGGTGTCCACGCCGAGCTCGCGCTGGTTGATGGTCGAGCGCTTGTCCGCGTGGGTGAACTCGATGGGGTCCTCCACGGTCACGATGTGGCGGGGCGCGGTTTGGTTGATGTGCTCGATCATGGCGGCGAGGGTGGTGGACTTGCCGCACCCCGTGGGGCCGGTCACGAGCACGAGCCCGTCGGGGTTGTCCGCGATGGCGTTCAAGACCGGCGGGAGCTCCAGGCTCTCGACCGACGGCACGGTCATGGGAACGAGGCGCATCACGCTCCCGATCCGGCTCCGTTGGGTAAAGACGTTCACCCGGAAACGGGCCAGCCCCTCGATCTCAAAGGCGAAGTCCACCTCGAGGGAGCTCTCGAAGATCCGGATGCAGCGCTCCCCCATGACGGAGTAGAGGGCGCTTCTAAGCTCCGCCTCGGCGACGGGGGGCTCGTCGGTGGGAAGGAGGTCGCCCAAAAGCCGCATGAGCGGAGGCCGTCCGACCTTGAGATGCAGGTCGCTCCCGTTTCGGGCGGCCAGGGTGCGCAGAAGACGCTCCAGGTCCATAATTCTCTCTCCGCCAAAGCGTTGCGCCAGTGATTGTATCCGCCGGCCGTAGGGACGGCAAGCAGGAAATTCCCCTCCGGCGGCCGAACGGGCTTATCTCCCGCAAAAACACCCGGGAAGGACAGGGGTTCCCGGAGAGGCATCCTCTTCGCTGCGCGCGCGTTTCGTAAATAGTCAAGCGAACAAGTCCGTTAGAAAGGGATTGTGGCGTTTCTCGTGGCCGATGGTCGTGGCCGGACCGTGGCCGGGATAGACAAGGGTTTCTTCAGGGAGGACAAGGATTTGCTCGGAGAGGCTCTGCCGAAGCGCCTCCCACGAGGAGCCGGGAAGATCGGTCCGTCCGACACCCTCCCGGAAGAGGACGTCTCCGGCGAAAAGGACCCCGTCTTCGGGCGCGTAAAAGGCGAGGTGCCCGGGCGCATGCCCCGGCACGTGGATTGCGAGGAGCCGCACGCCGGGGAGGCGGATCTCCTCCCCGTGCGAAAGGGTGCGTCCGGCCTCGGGCGCGGCGAGGGGGATGCCGAAAAGGGCGCTGAAATTCTTCTCCGGATCCTTCATACGGCGGCCGCATTCCGCGTGGCACGCGATCTCCGCGCTTGGATAGAGGCCCGCGAGCTCCGCCAGGCCGCCGACGTGGTCGTAGTGGCCGTGGGTGATGAGGAAGATCGAGGGCTCGAGCGCCTCCCGCCGGAGCGTTTGGGCGATCCGGTCCGCGTCCCCGCCGGGGTCGATCACCGCGCAAGGGGAATGCCCCTCCCGGTGGACGAGGTAGCAATTGGTGGGAAGCGGGCCCGCATCGAGGGGAAGGACGCGAAGGGGCTTGTTCTTTTTCACGGGTTGCGAAGCCCGGCGAAGGGTGAGCGCTTGAGGAAGGCGGAGAGCCTGCCCTTGAGAAAGGCGTGGATCAGCCGCTTTTCGTCGCTTTTTTCCCGCCCGGAGAGCCCCACGATGGACCGCTCGCGCAGGGCGCTCTTGAGCGAATCCGAGGCGTGGGCGCCGTTCTTCATGAGATCGGTTCCGTAGTCGCTGCGAACAGTGCCGCTTTCGGCCTTGGCGGGATCGGTGGACCCGAGCTTTTCCCGGATCCGGGCGATGGCGTCCTCGCCCTGGTAGAGGAGCGCCAGGCACTTGGTGGCGCCCGGCCGATTCCGGGCCGCGGCCGGGGGTTCCTCGCCGGGATAGGTGCCGGTCATGTACTCGATGATCCGGGCGACCTCGTGCCGGGCGTTCTTTTGCCTGAGGATCTCGGTCATGGCGGCGAAGTCCCCGTCACCCAGGGGGAAGGGGAAGGCGTGCGCCAGGCTCTGGCGGAGGGTCCGGTCCACGAGGAAGGAGAGCCGCTCGACGAAGACGTCCTCGAGAAATCCGTAGAACCGGAGCCCCTGTTCCACGCTCATGCTGAAGAGGCGCGCGGCCACGATGTAGAGCCCGGTCTTGGCGAACATGTCGATGCTGTTGCC
>JAZDLH010000245.1:0-6137 GCA_043802275.1 Planctomycetota bacterium | reverse complement strand
CACAAAGAATAAGCGGAACTAAGGAGAGGCTTCTTTTTTTAAGATATATACTCTATAACATATAGGAGAAAAGGAGATGACAAAAAAACTGCTCGATATCTTAAGCGCTCCGAAGGCGCTCCTGTGGGGGTGGAACCTCTTCCTGATTTTCAGCGGGATTTGCCTCTTGTGGCTGACCTTCCGCGGGGGAGAGGGATTGCCCCTCGGCGGGATTTGGCGTTTTGCCGCCATTGCCGGTATCGCCTTTCTCGCGGAATACATCGACTCGGCCCTGGGCATGGGATACGGCACGACCCTCACCCCGATTCTCATCATCTTCGGCTACAAGGCCATCGAGGCAGTGGTTCCCGCCATTCTTGTCTCGGAGTTCGTTACGGGCATCTCGGCCGGGTTTTTTCATCACCGCGTCGGGAACGTGGATCTGCGGCGGGGCACCCGGGCCTATACGAGCACCTGGATACTCTCGATCTGCTCGGTCCTGGGCGGATGCGGGTCGGTCCTTCTGGCCCTAAAGCTATCCAAGAACGTGGTCAGCTGGTACATCGGCCTCATGGTGATCTCGATCGGGCTCTTCATCCTTTTGGCCAAGCGCTACATGGGCCGTTTCTCCTGGGGCAAGATCATCGGGCTCGGCACGGTCGCGGCCTTCAACAAGGGCATCTCGGGCGGCGGGTATGGGCCGCTCCTCACGGGCGGGCAGGTGCTGATCGGCGTGCCGGAGAAGAACGCGATCGCCGTTACCTCCCTTGCCGAGGGCGTCATGTGCCTGGCGGGGATCATCACCTACGGCCTGTTCCAGAAGGGAACCTTCGCGTGGAGTTTGATCTTCCCGCTCGTCACGGGGGCGATCCTGTCCGTACCGCTCGCCGCGTGGACGGTGAAGATCCTGCCGGAGCAGAACATGCGCAAGACCATCGGCTACGCCACGGTCTTCCTCGGCGCGCTCCTCATTGTAAAGCTCTACGTGGGCGCGTAGCGGCCGCCGTGATTGACTCCCTGCCGCGAGGGGCGAGGTGGTGTTCCACGGGCTCAGTGTTTGAAGCGGGCATCCGGGATGTATAAAAGTGTCCAAAAAAAACAGGGCGCCTGGGGGAAGAGCTCAGGTCTTATATCGAGGAGGGAGGAGCAAGGGCCTTGCGGGAGGAAGGAAGAAATCGGGGGCAGGGGATGATTGGGCCGGAAGGGATGACCCCGGCCCCCGACTCGTGAGGGGCTTCTTTTTCAATCCGGTGAAGTAGGACTCCTATAAGAGAGAAGCGAGTTTTTTCTTTCTAAGCCGCGGCTGCCGGCAAGGCCTGACCGGCTACGCAACCGCTTCGAGCGTGCTCGATGCATTTTGCGCCTCGTTCGAAGCGGCCTGGCCGTCGCTGTTGTAGGACCAGATGCCGAACGAGCTGTACTCCAGCTCCACGGAGAGCTGCCAGGCCTGGGCATAGGCCTGGATGGCGCTCGTGCGCTGGGCCTGGTCGGCGGGCAGGCCCTGTTTCACGAAGTCCTCGAGCCCCTGGAACACGAGCTCGTGGGTCTTGTCCACGCCCGCTTGGATCTCCTCGGGCAGAAATCCCAAGAGGGAGAGCGCCTGGTCGAATCCCTTCTGGATGGCGTCTCCAATCCAGTCGGCAAAGGCCGAGCGGGACTCCTCGGTGTCGGCGCCCTGGGGCGCGTACTGGGCCAGGGCGAAGTCGAGGATGCGCTGGGCGGTCTTTTCCGGGCTGAAGAGGTCCATGAGCTTGTCGAGGAGGTCCTGGCCGCTTGCCGCCTCGGTCTGGATGGGTTCTCCGCCGCTCGCGAGCTGGAGGAATTCGAACGACGCCTTGAAGGAGAAGCGAGCGCCCTGGACCGAAACGCCCTGGGCGTTGGACATGGCGCTGATGGACTGGTAATTCACCTCGAACTGCGCGCGCGTGTACTGCAGGGAATAGCTTGCATCGGGCGATAACTCCACGCTGTCCAGTCCGCCGAACGCGCGGGAGAGGAGGTTGTCCAGGGCGTTCTGCAACCCCTGGCCGGACCCGTTTGCGTCGAGGGCCCCTATGCCCAGTCCCTGTAAAGAAGCCGCCGCGTTCGCCCCTCCGTTCATCAGGGCGTTCCAGTTCTTCCCGATGTTCCGGCTCGACCTTCCTTGGGCGTTGTCCTCATTCCGATACGCCTGGAGGAGTCCTGCCGATTGGAGTCCCGCCGGGTTGATCTGCATGGGTGTTCCTCCCGCATGTATTCCCTTGTCCCTTTTCCTCGAACGAACGCGGTCTGCAATGCTCCGGTCGCGTCCCCTTCTACCTGTAGTTAGCGGACGTTGACAACGGAGCTTGACAAGGAAACCAACTTTTTTCGCAGTTTTTACATCCATACCATCCGGACATGGGCCCCCGTTCAATATCTTCCGGGATGTCGCACCGCCCCAGATGCGATCACAGTTACTTTTCATAGGCAGCGGAGTTTATAAACAATGCGTTTTCTACACGGGTATTGCCGACCGGGTCGGGATTACGAAAAAACCGCTTGACAGAAGAAGGGCGGATCTATATTTTGTGCCTTGCGTTATATCCACTGGAAGGCCTCCCTTTATCCCTAAAAAGAGGGGGGGTGTTTCAGGTGGAAGAGAGCCGACGCGGGTCTACAGGTCCCCATCGTCTAGTGGCCTAGGACGACAGATTCTCAGTCTGTAAACCAGGGTTCGACTCCCTGTGGGGATGCCAAAATCCAACGCCCTGCAACGAATCGGGTTGCAGGGCTTTTTCATGCCCTGGCGAATGGTCGAATGATTTGATGACGCCGCCTGCGTTAAGAGGCTTGGCCAGGGAAGATTTCCCTTTGCCTTACTCCGGCTTTGCCGCCAAGGAAAAAGCCGACTGTGCGGGTGTTCTCCTCGTCAAAGCCGGCCCTGGGCATCTCCATGCCGGAGCCGTGTTCACGGAAGTCCTATTTTTTATGAGCACGGTCTCTTACGCTCGGATAAAGCGCCATTTTTTATCCTATTACTACTTGTGGAACAATGCATTACGTGGAGCAAGAATTGCGCTTCGCTCTGCGGAAGAGACTCTTTTTTGTTATGCTCGGCGTCTCGTGGTGTAGAAGGGAGGAACGGCTTGCTCGGCATGGCGGCTTAAAAAGTTTCTCTTGTTTTCTGCCAAAATTGTTGTAATGTAAAAATCCCTCCAAGGCAAGTTAGAAGGAAGCGAATATGGGCCCAAAGAAAACCGCTCGACTCCTCAAGCGCGTGGCGTTCCGGGGCCTTTTGGCATCCTTTGGGCGAAAGGCCTGTCTCTTCTTTGTGAGCTTTGCCGCCTTTTACACATTACTTCTTCTTGTTTCACGTCTCCTTGCATTGATCCCCGACCGGTTCGGCCTGAAAAGCGTCCTGCTGGTGCCGCTTGCGGCCTTGGTGGCCGCGCTCGTTTCCGCGCGACGGCCCAATCCCAGGCGGGCCGCGAGGCTGGTGGACCTCTCCATGGATACCGGGGATCTCTTCCTCACGACCGCCTGGATCGGCTCGGCGCAGGCGGTCTACAAGCCCCTGGTCATGCGTCGCGCGGAAGAACGCGCGCCCGTGATTGATCCGCGCAAGGTCTTGCCCTTCCATTGGTCGCGCAAGGCTTCTGTCGCCGTATTGGCAGGATTGCTTTTACCGGTTATGGCCTTGTATCTGCCGCAGTTCGATCCGCTGGGCCGGGAAAAGCTCCGCGAGGAGGCGCGCGCGCGCCTCAAGCGCCTGGCGGAGAGTCGGAAGGCCGTGGAAGAGCGCAGGAAACTCGTCGAGCAGGCGCTCACCCCCGCCGGTGAGGAGACCCATATCCAGCTCGCCCTGGAAAAACTGGCCCAGGACCTCAATGCCATGCGCAAGATCAATCCCCAGGCGAACTTCGAGCGTCTCGCCTTTCAGCAGAAAGAGCTCGGCAAGTTGTGGCGCAACTTGAGCGAGCGGAAGCTGTTGGAATCGCTTGACCGCGTCTCGAGCTCCCAGCGTTTCGGCGGGGACCTGCAAAAGGCCTCCCAGTGGAGGAAGGATATCCAAAAGGGCGAGAGCGCCGGCCTCAAGGACGAGCTCAAAGCCATGAAGGAGCTCGCCAGGAAGCTGGAGGGCATGCCCGACTTCGAGGAAAAGAGGCGCCTCCAGAAGGAGTTGCAGGAGCGCGCCAAGGCCATGGGCGATTTCATGTCCGCCGAGCTCAACTCCAAGCCCCTCTCGAATGCCCTGCAGCAGGCCCTGGAACAATTGGGCATGTGCGGCGCGAAGGGGCTGTCCCAGGATGCCCTTCAGGCATTCCAGGAGTCCTTGGACCTCACGGAAATCGAGTTGCAGCGCTACATGGATTCCCTTCAGGATATCGAGTCCCTCGAAACGGCCCTGTCCTTGATCCAGCTCGCCAAGCAGCTGAACATGCTGGAGAATCTGGACGGGCAATGTCCTGGGGGGGGGGGTGCCTGTCCCTTGAGGAATACATGGCGCTCTACACGCAACTTTTAGATGCGTGCGGTTGTAGGGGAATGGGGCCGGGCATGAAGGGCCCGGGGCTGGGGGAGGGCGGAAAGGCGCCGGAGGACGAAACGCTCAAGACCGATTACAAGAGCGAGCGCTCGAAATCCGCCTTGACCGCGGGCAAGATGCTCCTCCAATGGAAGACCCGGGGACTCTCCGACGCCGGGCAGGCCGAGGAGGATTATCTCCGTCAAGTCCAGGAGGTGAAGCAAAACGCGGGCGAGGCCGTTCTCCAGGAAGAGGTGCCGCCCGGGTACCACGAATCGATCAAACGCTACTTCGACACACTCGAAAAATAAATCGTTTCACCGCGGATTGATGCCGGCGCCCTGGAACATTCCGCACGGATGGGCGCACCGGGAGAAATCCGCGCAGCCAAAGGAGGAAGGACAACCATGGCCGGAACAGTGCGGCGCCGGGTTGTGTTCCTGGTCTTCGCGGCGGTGGCGCTCGCGAGTTACCTTGTTTTTTGGCATGGGAGGGAAGAGGCGCTGGTCGTTTATTGCGCGCACGATGCGGTCTATGCGCAGACGATCCTGGACGACTTTCAAAAGCGGACGGGCATCCCCGTCGCGGTACGGTTCGACACCGAGGCCACAAAGTCCCTGGGCCTGGTGGAGCTTCTCGTCCGCGAGAAGGACGCGCCGCGGTGCGACGTGTTCTGGAACAACGAGATCTTCGGAACCATGGACCTCAAGGAGCGCGGGGTTCTTCAATCCTACAAGGGCCCGGGGTGGGAGCGTATCCCGGCCGCTTTCAAGGACGGCGAGGGATACTGGACGGGCTTCGCCGCGAGGCTCAGGGTCTACATCGTGAACACGGAGAAGGCCGGGGCCACGGAGGACGCGGTTGAGCGGGCCCTCGCCGGGGAAGACCTCTCCCGCCTCGCGATTGCCAAGCCCTTGTACGGCACGACCCTGACTCAGTATAGCCTGTTGTGGGACCTGTGGGGCCCGGAGCGGGTAAAGGAGTGGCACCGCGCCGTCCGGCGGCGCGGCCTGCAGGAGCTTGCCGGCAACGGGGAGACCAAGCAGGCCGTGGCCCAAGGGGCCTGCGACATCGCCTTCACCGACACGGACGATTATTTCGTGGCCAGGGACGCGGGCAAGCCCGTCGCCATGCTCCCCGTGCGGCTGGAGAACCGCTCCACCATCTGCATCCCCAATACCGTGGCCATCATCCGAGGCACGAGGCGGAGGGAGCAGGCCGAACGGCTCGCGGACTATCTCCTCTCCGAGGAGGTCGAGCTCGATCTCGCGCGCTCCTCTTCGCGGCAGATTCCCCTGGGCCCGGTTCCCGAAGCCCTGCTCCCGGAGGAGGTGCGCTCGCTCAAGGATTGGGCCAGGGACGGATATGCCCTCTCGGGCACCCTGCCGGCCCGGAACGCATGCCTGGAATGGCTGAAATCGGAGTATGTCAAGTGACCGTCGCGCTGGCCTGCCACGAAGCGTTCTTCCGGGCGGCGGGGATTGCGGTGGCCGCCGCGCTCCTCGCCCGCTTGTGCCGGCGAGTTGTTGCCGGTCCCCCCGGCGCTGCTCGCACCGGGGCGTGGATTCTGCTGCTCGTTCCCTTTTTGACCCCGCTCTTTCTGGCCGGGTATGCGTACGGAGGCGTGGCGGTTCTTTTCCTACGCCTCCCCCGGCTGAAGATGCTTTTCTAC
>JAZDLH010000244.1:0-2181 GCA_043802275.1 Planctomycetota bacterium | reverse complement strand
TGATGTCCGTGAGCTTGAGGGCGCGGCCGTGCTGGCGCGTGCCGAGGAACTCCCCTTCGCCGCGCAGGCGCAGGTCCTCCTCGGCGATGCGGAAGCCGTCGCTCTCGCGGGCGAGGATGCCCAGGCGCTCGCGCGCGGCCGGATTCTCCGCGTCGGAGAGGAGAAGACAGGTTCCCCGCTGGTGGCCGCGCGCGATCCGGCCGCGGAGCTGGTGGAGCTGCGCGAGGCCAAAGCGCTCGGCGTGGTAGACAACGAGGAGCGTGGCGTTGGGCACGTCGATGCCCACCTCGATCACCACGGTGCTTACCAGGGCGTCGAGCCGCCCCGCGCGGAAGGCCTCCATCACCGATCGCTGCGAAGAGCGGTCCATGCGGCCGTGCAGGAGCCCCATGCGGAAGGAGGCGAGCTCCCCTTCGGAGAGGCTTTGGAAGAGCTCGATCGCGCTTTGGAGATCGAGCGCCTCGTGCTCCGCGATGACGGGCGAGACGATGTACGCCTGCCGGCCGTTCTTCATCTCCCGCCGGAGAAAGCCGAAGATGCGGGGCCGGTCCTCCGGCAGGACCAGCGCGGTCTTCACGCCCTTCCGGCCGGGGGGAAGGGCGTCGATGGTGGAGATGTCGAGGTCGCCGTAGAGCGTGAGCGCCAGGCTCCTCGGGATGGGCGTCGCGGTCATCACGAGCACGTCCGGCAGGCGCCCCTTTTCGCAAAGGAGCGCGCGCTGCTCCACGCCGAACTTGTGCTGCTCGTCGATGACCACGAGCCCCAGGTCCTTGAAGGCGATGTCCTTCTCCAGGGCGGCGTGGGTGGCGACGAGGATGTCCACCGCGCCCGCCGCGAGGGCCGCCCGGAGCGCCCGGCGCTCCGGGACCTTGAGGCCGCCGGCAAGGAGCGCCACGCGCACCCGCGCGCGGGACGACCGGGAAAGGAAGGCCGTGAAAACGTACTCGTGCTGGCGCGCCAAAAGCTCCGTGGGCGCCAGGACCGCCGCCTGGGCGCCGTTGGCGACGGCGGCGAGCGCCGCGGCGAAGGCCACCGCGGTCTTGCCGCTGCCGACGTCCCCCTGGAGGAGCCGGTGCATGGGCACGGGGCGCGCCATGTCGCCGAAGATCTCGATCAGGGCCCGGTTCTGGGCCGGGGTGAGGGCGAAGGGGAGGAGGGCCCGGATGCGTCCCTCCACGGCCGCGTCGATCCGGAAGGCGCGCCCCGGCTTTAGGTCCACCTCCTGGTGCCGCCGGAAGGCGAGCCCGAGCTGGAGGAGAAGGCACTCGTCGTAGACGAGCCGCGAGCGGGCCCGCTCGCGGGAGGGCGCGTCCTTCGGGAAGTGCATGGTCTCGACCGCCTCCCGGCGGGAGAGAAGGCCGCGTTTCTTTAGGAACGCCTCGGGGTAAAACTCAGGCAGAAGGGGCCCGTACCGGTCGAGCGCCGTGCGCATGACGCGAAGCCACGACGCCTGGGTAAGTATCCCGGTCAGGGGATAGACGGGCACGAGGTGCCCGACCGTTTCCCCCGCGAATCCTTCCCGCTCGGCCGGCTCCACGCGGGGATGCGCGATCTGGGGGCGCCCCTTCCGTTCGGCGACCTTGCCGAAGAGCAGGACCTCGCTCCCCTCGTACTTGTCCAGCACCCAGGGGGCATTGAACCAGACGCCCTCGATCGCGCCCGTGTCGTCCTCGAAGAGCACGGTGGTGATGGTCCGCCGTCCGATGCGGCGGAAGCGGCTGTCGAGCGCGCGCACGCGCAGGGTCACCTCCTCGCCGGGAGCGGCGCGGGCCTCGGCCACGGAGCGGAACCGGGTGCGGTCGGAGATCCGCCGTGGAAAGGTGTAGAGGAGGTCGAGGACCGCGTGGACGCCGAGGCGGGCGAAATCGGCCGCGCGCGCAGGCCCCACGCCCTTGACAAACTGCACCGAATCCGTTAGCGCCCGGGAGGGTTGCCGATCCGCGTGTTGCACGGGGTCGCTCCTTCAGGGAGGGACGCTCCAAGGCGCGCCCTCAGCCGCAACTTTACCGGAGCGGTGTCCGGGGGCGCAAGGGGTCAGGGTGGGAAGAAGAGGACTCGGACAAAAGGGGCGGGGCGGCCGTTGGGGCGCCCCCCCCCCCCCACACGAGGAGGAGGCGGGGAGGGGTGGGCCGGCCCACCGCGCCCAAGCAGGACACCCGATTTTGACATAAGCAAAACACA
>JAZDLH010000243.1:0-5330 GCA_043802275.1 Planctomycetota bacterium | reverse complement strand
CCCGGGGCCGGCCGGATCAGCCGTTGTACGGCAGGCGCTCGAGGAGGCGCAGCACAAGGGCCAAAAGCGCGATCGTGGCCGCCGCGAGCAAGAGGCCCAGCCCGTAGCTCAAAGCCTTCGGCAGGGGCGCGCCCAGCGCCTCTCCAGGCGGGGGCCCGAAGAGCGGCGCATGGGCCGGGCCTGGCCCCGTCCCGGGCACGGCACCCGCGCCTTCGGCCAAGGAGTCTTCCGCACCCGCGGCCTTTTTTAAAGAATCTTCGGACAACGTTTCTTGCTTGCCGGTGGGCTCGATTTCAGGATCCATGCCGGTTCTTCCCTTTCCTGTGTCGGCCGGCCGGGCTTGAAAGCCGCCCGCGAGGGGCGCGAGCGCGTCAAGCATGGCCGCACCCGTTTGTATGGAGCGCGTCCCCCCGGGTCAAGGAATTTTCATGCGCCCGGCAGGCCGGTCAGGAGATACTCCCGCAGCCCGCCTGCCATTCGAGCCCCAGGTCGGAGAGCATCCGGAGGTCCTCCTCCACGGCGCGGCCCGGGGTGGTGAGGTAATTCCCCACCATCATGCCGCTCGCGCCGGCCTGGAAGATGAGCGCCTGGAGATCGCGCAGGGCAACGCCCCGACCGCCGCAGACGCGGATCTCTTGCGCGGGCAGGGCCAGGCGAAAGAGGGCGATGATCCGCAGGATCTCGCGGGGCGGAAGGGGTTTTGTCCCCGCCAGGGGCGTGCCGGGGACGGGATGGAGAAAGTTCAAGGGGACGCTTTCGACCCGGAGCCCGCGCAGGGCCATGGCGAGGCTCACGCGGTCCTGCCACGCCTCCCCCGCGCCCAGAAGCCCGCCGGAACAGACGCGAAGCCCGGCGGCCCCGGCGGCCCGGACCGTGGCTGCGCGCTCGGCATGGGTGTGCGTGGAGCAGAGGGAGGGAAAGAAGCGCTCGGAGGTCTCGAGGTTGTGATGGTAGCGATCCAGGCCGGCCTCCCGAAGGAGGGTGAGGGATGTCGCATCGAGCCTGCCGAGCGATGCGCTCACCTCGACGGGAAGCTTTTGCTTGATCCGGCGAACGGCCCGCGCAACCGCTGCGAGGTCGGCCGCCTTGGGCGCCGCGCCGCTCGTGACGATGCCGAAGCAGGAGGCGCCGTTTCGATGCGCCTCTTCCGCCGCGGCGAGGATCGCCCCGGGCTCGAGCAGGGGATAGGTCTTCACCCCGGTGGCGTAGCGCGCGCTCTGGGCGCAGAAGCGGCAGTCCTCCCCGCACAGGCCCGAGCGCGCGTTCACGATCCCGCAGAGAGAGACCCGGTTTCCGAATCGCGCCCGCCGCGCGCGGCCCGCCCAGAAGAGGAGCTCCTCGAAAGGGGCGACCTCCAGCCACGAGGCCTCCTCCGGGGTTGCGCCCTCCCCCGCCACGGCGCGCTCGCCGATCCCGGAAAGACGCTCATCCATGCCGCAGGGCCTCCAACGGCAAGGGGCACAGCCGCCTGTGCCCCCGGCTCGCAATCCCCTTGTTCTTCCGCGCGGGCGAAGCCGACGTCAGTTCTGCGCGATCTGCCAAAAATGCGGACTACTCCGGTTGATGTTGCCCATCGGGCGCAGGTTGATGACCTCGTACTCCCCCTCGTCAAAGTTGACGTTTCCCGTCGACGCTTCCTTGATTCGTTTTCGGAGGTGCCAGAAGCAACGCACCACCGGCACCAGGTACTGGGTCTTGACGAGCGGACTCGATTCGTCTTCCACCCATTCGCTTCCGTTCCACTTGATCTTGGACCGGGCCACGCCCGACGCGCTGGACTCGAACCGCTTGACCGCCCGCCAGCTCACCTCGTCCTTCGTGCCGTCGCCGTCGGTGTCGAGGTCCTTGGGGAGGGACGGCACGCCGGAGTACCAGCTGCACTTCTCGTAGATCCACTCGTACAGGTAGCTGCTATCCTTCATGTCCGGATTGATCGCATATGCCGTCACCCGATTGTATGTCCCCATGTCGGTCCTGTCCACGTCCGTAAAGAGATCCTCGGGAAAATCGTTCGCCTCGGCATAGTGGCCGAAGGTCACGTCATCCGGCCGGCATCCCTGCCTGCCGTCGCTCGAGTCCTCGGGGCAGCGGAAGACCTCGCCGGGCATGAGCCCGAAGCTCTTCATCTGGCTCAGCCACAGGGGAAACTCGAAATTGTAATCGTTCCGGTAGAGCGCGATCGCGGTGTAAAAATTGTGCAGGTTGTTCATGCAGTCGATCTTCCTGGCCTCCCGCTTGGCGTTCGCAAAGGCGGGGAGCAGGAGCCCGGCCAGGATCGCGATGATGGCCATCACGATCAAGAGCTCCGTGAGCGTAAATCCCCGTCTTCGCACCGCGGCCATGGGCGTCTCCCTCCACCTGGAATCAGCCTCTCCCGCGTCCCTTTTCCAGGCCTGCGAGATCATTTTACTCCCTCCAAGTGAGGTTGGTCAACAAAAGAATTCCCCCGCCTTCCCCTTCGGATCACGCTCCGCGCCGGGATATTCCGCCACGGTTCACAAGAAAGGCGGGTCGCTCGAAGCCCAGGCCATCCGAGGCGGACCGTTTCCCGCGCTCCCATGGATAACCTACACGATGTCGCACATATTGGCCAGAAAATTATTCCGATTATCGAAGGGCCATCTTGTCGAGCGGTGCGAAGTCGTCCGTGAGGAGGGGATCCCGGGAAAGATCGTGGCGTTCGGTCACCAGGTGGCTCGCGAAGGTCTGGACGGTCTTTCGGCGGATCTCCTCCCGCCGGATTTTCCATGCGGCGCGCCTGAGTACCTCTTCGCCCGCCACGCGCTCCCCGGCGCGGGTGGCCACGAAGATCACGTTCTCCATCCTTTTCCCATGATAGTCGCGCGGGAAGACGTAGACCTGGGGATAGACCGCTTCGAGGGTCTTCAGGACCGCGCGGAAGAGCGCGCCCCCCTGCCCCTCGATCGCGGCGATCACGTTCAGCACGACCACGCCGCCGGGCGCGAGGATCCGGTCGATCCCCTCGAAAAATTCCCGCGTGAGAAGATGGCCCGGAATCCGCCCCCCGCCCGAAAACGCGTCGAGAACGATGTAATCATACCGGTCGCGCGAAGCCTGGACAAAGAGGCGGCCGTCCTTCACGTGCGCGCGGATCGCCGGGTCCGAGCCCTCGGCCGGGAAGCCGAAGTGCTTGCGCGCCATGCGGAGCACCCCGGGATCGATCTCGACCACGTCGATCCGCTCAAGATCGGCATAGTCCTGCCGAAAGACCATGGGCCCCACCCCTCCCCCGCCCCCGATCACGAGGAGGCTCTTCGGCGGCCGATCCCGGAAGAGCATCCCGAGATGCAGCATGTCCGTGTACCCGCAGGTGGAGACGACCGGCCGGCGGGGATTCCCCTCCTCGTCCAGCTCGATGGCGCTCTGGGTGAGGCGGTTGAAGAAGAGGACATTGGAACGCACGCCTTCGTACGTGCCCCGCGCGACGATGACGTGGTGATACGCGGAATCGAACTCCTCGAGGATGGCGTAGTCTCCCGGGAGGGACAGGCTCGATCCCCGCGTCCCATAATAGGCGGGCACGGCGAGGCAGGCCCCGCCGATGGCCGCGAAAAGGCGGCTCTGCGGACGCTCGAGGGTGACCAGGGCCGTAAGCACGAGAAGCGCGCCGAGGGAGAGGACCGTGGCCCGGGTGCCCATGAACTCCACGAGCACGAACGCCGTGAGAAAGGTCCCGGCGATGCTGCCCAGGGTGGAGAGGGCGTACAGGCGCCCGGCGACCCGGCCGAGCCCCCGAACCTCCTGCGCGGCGAGACGCACGGCAAAGGGCGAGACCATGCCCATGAGCACGCTCGGCACAAAATAGAGCGCGAGGCTCCCGAGGAGGGCCTGGAGCCTGGGTCCGAAGGACTCCACGCGCCCCAGGGCGAGGCACAGGGGCTTGGCAAGCCAGGGGATGACAAAAATGCTCGCGGCGGAGAGGAGAATCACGACTCCCAGCACGGGCAGCCGGGGACTCCGGTCGGCCAGGATGCCCCCCAGCCAGTAGCCGAGGGAAAGGGCTCCGAGAAAGATCCCGATGATCGCGCCCCATACGTAAATGGTGCTGCCGAAATAGACGTTCAGGATCCGGACCCCCACCATCTCCAGGCTCATGAGCGCCGCTCCGCACAGGAAGACCGCCGCTTTCAGACGCCAGAGGCCTTGGGCACCGGCAAGGACGGAATCCGGTTCGTTGCGCCTTGGCATATCCTCTCCTCGGGGCTTCGACGCAGCTTTCTCCGACGACACCGTCTTGTCCCGCGCTGTTACCTACCCTCTTTCGGCCAATGAGCCCCGCCCTTTTCATCAACTGGCCGGGCGACGGCTGCTCTCGTGGCAACACTCATGAAAATCGAACTTGTTACATCCTGTTTCGGAGTCAGGGCCGTTGCGCGGTCATTTCTGGGAAGTTCGGGTGATTTCATCGAGCGCCTTGCAGAGCTCTTGCGAAGCGGGGCGGATGCACCGAATGAGTTCGCCCTTGCGCTCCACAAACCCGTTCTTCTCGAAATCCAGGAGGGACCGATCGAAGAGCGAGCGGCTGGCGCCCGTGCCCCGCATGATATGGGCGATGGGCACCTCCTCGTCCCAGTGGGAGATGACGTTCCGCATGACGGCCCGATGCAGGGCGCTTCCCGTGACCGACTGGATGGATTCGGTGGCCGACCGGCGCTTGAGAAACCGGTTGATCGTGCCGCGGTCCTTGGCCTTGACCTCGAGGAATTGAACGCCCATCCCCATGTTGCCGGGGGTTTCGTCCCGCCAGCGGACCACGCCCAGCACATGGACCTGGGTGCCGGAACCCTCGAGGACGAAGTCCATCTCGATAAAGGAATCCAGCGGCGCGGGGATGTCGGTCAGGACGAAGGCGCCGTTTTCACTGATGTTCTTAAGCTCGTTCAAGGACTTCTCTTTTTGCGCGTTGTCGATCCGGATCGGGCGGAACCGGACCTCCATATCCGTGGGAAAACGCTTGTAGCGGCGCTTCTGCTCCTCGGTGATGCGAAGCGCCGCAGAGCGGGCGTGTCCTGTCATGGTCTCCCGGCGGGCATCCAGTTGCCGGCCGATGTCGTCCAGGAGGTCGACCGCTTCCAGCGCCGTGGCCGGCCGCGCTTCCGGGGATGGCGCCAAAAGGGCCTGGAGCACGTTCGCGAGCGCGGCGGGCACCCCCGCGACAAACTCGCCGGGCCAGGGGAGGGAGAGGCCCGTATCCGCCTCCTTCAAGCCCTCCAGGACGCCCTCCGGGTAGGGTTCCATGCCCGTGAGGAGCATGTAGAGCGTCGCCCCCAGTCCGAAGAGGTCCGACCGGGCGGTCGCCGGTCCGCCGG
>JAZDLH010000242.1:0-8514 GCA_043802275.1 Planctomycetota bacterium | reverse complement strand
TCTTCATGGGGTTCTCCTTGAAGGTGTGCCTTCTAAAAAACATCCCTTGCATCTTTTCAAGAACGCCCTTCCCAATTTGTGCGGCAAAGGTCTCATGGCACGGGATTCCCTTTCAAGAGGATGCCTCTTCCAGTTGCCCTTCCTTCAGGGCGTAGACGACCGCCCCGGGCGCGGCCTCGCGCGCGAGGCGGACGGTCTCGGGATGGCAGGTGAATAGCAGGACCTGGTGCGTCTTCGCAAGCTCGGCCACGGCCGTGAGCGCGGCCCGGGCCCGGGGAGGGTCGAAGTTCACGAAGACGTCGTCCAGGACCACGGGCAAGGGCTCCTGGCGCGCGCCGAACTCTCGTATGAGCCCGAGGCGCACCGCGAGGTAAAGCTCCTCCCGCGTGCCGCGGCTCAAGCTCTCCACGCCCTTCTCCCGGTCCAGCGCGTCCACCGCCGTAAGAGCGCCCTCCCCCTCGAGCGAGGAGCCCACGCGCGCGTACGCCCCGCCCGTGATGAGAGAGAAGAAGCGCGACGCGTCCCTCACCACCGCGGGCTGGTGCTCCTTTTCATACCGGGCGCGCGCTTCCTTAAGGAGCGCCTGGGCCAGGGCGCGCGCGCCCCAGGCCTCCGCGGCCTCGTTTAGGTCTGAGAGCAATCCTTCCCCCTCGAGACGGAGCATCGAGGCGTCGCCCTCGGCCTCGAGCGCGCGGATGGCCTCGTCCAAGCCGCCCAGGTCCCTCGCGGCGCGGTTTCGCGTCTCTTCCAATTCCTTAAGCCGCTCGGCAAGAACCCGCCGGCGCGCCTGTATTTCTTCGAGAGGGGCGGTCGAGAGCGCCTGGAGCAGCTCCTCGTACGAGCCGAATTCCCTAGCGAGGCGCCGGAGGCTTTCCCGGCGGATCGCCGCGTTCTTTTGGAGCGTATCGCGCTTCTGTCGCTTTTGTCGGGCCTCCTCGAGGCGCCCGGAAAGGCAATCGAGCGCGCGGCCCGCGTCCGGATCCATGGGCTCGTCCGGCGCACACGCATGCCAGGTCCCGGCGACACCTTGCCGAAAACGCGCGGCGTCGGCCTCGACGGCCCGGATGCGCTCCGAAAGCTCGGCCCGCTTCTTGAGATGCCCGCGGCACTCGCCCAGGCGCGTGAAGAGCTCCAAAACTCCCGTGGGACTTAAGCCCTCCCGCAGACCCGCCTGCGAAAGCCACGCGGCCCATTCCGCGCGCGCCTCGTCGGCTTGCGCTTCGGCCCGGGCGCGTTCCTGGACGGCACGAACTTCCTCGGTCTCCGCTTCCGGCCCGTCCGTCCCGGCCTCGGGCGCGGCTTGTCGGGCGGAGAGTCGCGCGCGGAAGGCGAAGTAAGCGCCCGCTAAAAGCGCGCCCACGAAGAGCGCCGCCGCGGCCGGAATCGCAGCTTTTTGTATCCAAAGGAGCCCGGCGAACAATGCGAGCACGACGAAAAGCGCCACCCCCGGCCAGATGGGGAGCGGCGCCCGGTCCGCGCGGGCGCTCAAGGCGCGGCGTTTTTCCTCGGCCGCGCGGCGGGCCACCTCCTCGCCCCTTTGCGCCTCGCGCAGGCGGTTCTCCGCCTCGCGCAGGCGCGCCTCCAGGGAGCGGACCCGGTCCCGCGCGGCCACGGATGCGTCGAAGGCCCGGACCTTGTCCCCGGTCCATTCGGCCCCGAGGCTGCGCAGCGACTCTTCCATCGCCTTCGCCTCGGCCTCGTGCGCCAGTCGAAGGCCGGGAAGGTCGCGCGCCGCGCTGTCGAACTGGTCGCGCCCCCTCTGGAGACGGACCGTATCCGGGGCAACGCCCAAGAGCTCGGCGTCCGCCCCGGTCAAGGCGAGGCCGGCGAGGGACTCCTCCGCCGCCCGGAGCGCGCCCCAGTCCTCCGCGGCGTCGCTTAGGGCCTTGTACCGCGCGGCCTCCCGGTGCGCGCCGACGATCCGCCCGTCGATTTCCTCCAGTTCCCCCACACTCCGCTCGCGCTTGCGCCGGAGCTCGTCGTAGCGCGAGGCGCCTGTTTCAAGCGAGTCGAGCCTTTGGCGAACGGCCTTCCATTCTTCGATAAGCGCGTTCACGCGCTGGGCGCTTCCTCTCGGCTTGAAGAGTGTCTCCCTCTCCTTGAGAAGCCGCTTGTCGATCCCGGCGAGGGACCGGCCTCCCAATCCGAGCGCGGCGCTGTACAGGACGGCCTTCACCTGCTCGGCGTCCAGCGAATCCGGATTTTGGAGCTCCTCGAGGCTGAAGGCGAAGACACGGGCGAAGAGGTCGCGTGTGGCGGGCCCGAGAACCTCGGGCAGCGCCTTCTCGTCGGATCGACTTCCGTCGGGAAGGACGAGGCCTACCCTCCCCCCGTGCGGGCCGGCGTGGCGCTCGAGAAGAAAACGCGCGCCGTCCTTGCGGAGAAGCTCGAGCTGCCCGCCGTGACGCCCGCCCCGGATGGGGAGGTAGGCGTTTTCCCTGCTCCGCCCGTCGGGGAAACCGAAGAACATCGCGCGCACGAAGGCGAGGAGCGTGGTCTTGCCCGCCTCGTTCCCGCCGCAAAAGACCGACAGCCCGCGCGGGATGGCGTCGATCGTGAGGTCATGAAAGAGACCGAAGCCGTCGATGTGGATGCGCGTGATCCTCATGACCCCTCCTCCCCGAGGAGAAGATCGAGCGTTAGGGTCTCGGCCTCGTCGAGCAAAGCTTGCAAGGCCTCGCCCTCGGGCGCGCGCAGGCGCTTTTCGCGTAACATCTTCCCGATCTCCGCGTCGTTGTAGAGGGGATTCAGGGCCTGTCGCACCCAGGCCGCTCCGACCGGATCCTCGCGGGCGGCTTGCAGGAGCCGCAGGCAATCGCCCACGAAGTCCTGCGCCTCGCGCCGCGCGGCTGGGTCCACGGCCGGACGGGTTTTAAGCAGGAGCCCGGCGATCCCAACCCAGGGCGCGAGGGCCCTGCCCTTCCCGTGCAAGTGCTCGCGGAGATCCGCCTCGTGCCCCTCCCGGCGAAGCGCCGCGTGGAGCGCGCCACGGCCCTCGATGGTAAGCCGGAGAAGGCTGGGCCGCCCGCCCGCCCCTTGCGAAACCCCCTCCAGGCAGTCCATGAGCGCGCGCAGAAGCTCCTCTTCCGAGGAGAGGCCCTCGACCGAGACCGCCGCCTCGGACCACCGCACCGCGTCGAGCGGGACGAACTCCGTTTTTACGGTATGATCGGCCCGCACCTCCACGAAGCAGCATCCGCGCGGGCCGGACTCGTTCCTGTGGCGGCCCTGGGGATTGCCGGGATAGACCGCGGCCGGGCTTTCGGCCGAGAGCGCCCGGCGTGCGTGCACGTGCCCGAGCGCCCAGTAATCGAGCCCGGCCCGTGCGAGGTCCTCCATGGTGCACGGCGCGTAGGGCTCGTGGCCCGTGTTTGCGCCCACGTTGCAGTGGAGGAGGCCGATCTGGAAGAGCCCGCTCTCGGCCGCGCGGAAGCGCCGCGCCAGGTTTTCGCGCACGTCGCTTCGGGGGAAGCTCACCCCCTGGATCAAGGCGCAGGGCGAGCCGTCTTTTAAAAAGGGAACGGTCTCGACCTCGGGGCCGAAGACGTGGGCGTTTTCCGGCCATGCGATGGTGGAGATCCACCCGTCCAAGGGGTCGTGGTTGCCGTGCGCCACGTACGCCCGGATGCCGGCTTGCGCGAGCTCTTGCAGGCCGTCGCGGAACTGGAGCTGGGCCCTCAGGCTCCGGTCTGCGCCGTCGTAGACGTCCCCGGCCACGAGCAGAAAGTCCGCCCTGCGCCGGATGCAGAGCGCGATGAGGTTTTGATAGGCCTGGAAGGTCGCCTCCTTGAGAAGCCCGGCCAGCGCCTCGTCGCACCGGCCGAGGCTGGAAAACGGGCTGTCGAGGTGAAGGTCGGCGGCATGGACGAATGAGAGCATGGCTCTTTCCTGAGGGCCGGGAGCCCCAGTATACCAGACCCCCGCATGGGGTCAAGCTCGCTTCCGGCCCGGATCCGCCCTGGAGGACCCCTCCACATTCCGCTTGACCCCCTTCCGGACGGGTCTTATGCTAACGAGGAGGGGTTTCCACGTCTTACGCAATCCTGCCCACGGGAATGCGCTCGGGAATGGAACAAGGAGCCGGAACATGAACGTTAGATCGTGGTCGGCCGCTTTCGTCTTCCTTGCGACCGGGTCTCTTTTCGGCGGCGAGACGCCGAGCGCCGTCACCGTCCCTCTCCAGGCGGTCAGCCACCCCAACGAGGAAGAGGGGCCCTGGGGACACCGCGAGGTCGACCTCAAGCCGGGCGGCCGCGGGGAGATGGATTTCTCCACGGGCGCCGGGACGCTCGTCTTCAGCTATGCACAGGGCTACGTTCACCCCGACCGAAACGGGGACGGCGTGGCGGACGAGGCGGACGGGAAGAGGGTCTCCATGGGGGAGATGTTCACGGTCCCGACGGTGATCCAGGGCAAGCCCTTCGACTATCCGCTGGTCCTGTTTTTTGTCCACCCGAATTACGTGGTATTTTCCGGACGTGCCCGCCTCGAGGGGAGTCTTGGCGAGACGCGGCTGTACCTTTACGACGGCAATGTGAACGGCCGTTTTGACGAGCCGGGCAAGGACGCGCTCCAGGTGGGCGACGAGGGCCGTCCCGTCCCCCTGGGGCGCATCCTCTCCCTTAACGGGGCGCTATGGACCTGGGCCCTTCCCCCGGAAGAGCTCGTGCTGAAGCTCGATCCCTATGCCGGGCCCGGCGCCGGCCTCGCGCTCGAGACGTCCGATCCCCAATGGACGGTGAATCTCCTCCTTGGCCGGGCGAACGACGATCATTACCTCGACATCCGCCTGGGCGAGACGGCCATCCTCCCGGCCGGGGAGTATCAAGTCTGGAAGGCGGTCGCGCAGCGACTGCCGGACGTGCCGGGCGAGGAGGGCTGGAAGGACATCGCCCATTTCGTGAGCGCCGATATCGAGGACGAGTCGGAAATCGCCCGGCTCCCCGCCCTCGCCATGGCTGCCGGGGAGAACCGGGTCAAGGTCGGACCTCCCTTCCGCGTGACGTTTACCGCGACCCGCTCGAGCGTGGACGAGCGGCAGATCGACCTCCACGGCGCGGCCCTCGTGGGCCTGGCGGGCGAGCGGTACTCCACCTCTCCCTTCGGACCGGGCGGGAAACGAACCGTCGCGAGCCTGATCCGCACGGAAAGCGGGGAGACCGAGATCACGGCCGCGGACATCGAGATGGGGGTGCCGGAGAACTGCCTCTTTCTCCTGCCCGAGGCCCTGCAAAAGGCCCCGGATGCGGAGATCGTGCTCCGCTATACCTACCCGGCCGTGGGAACCATCGAGGCCTCGGTGCGATTGGACGGCCTGAAGACCGAGACGCCCCCCCTGTGGGACCTCCTGGACGCGGCCATAGAGCGCGAGAAACGCAAGGATTACCCGGGGGCACTTCGCCTGTACGAATCGCTCCTCCAGGCCTTCCCGGACAAGGCCTCGCCCAAGAACGACCTCGCGTGGTTGCTCCTCACCGCGGAGGACAAGCCATACCGCGACCCGGCGCGCGCCCTCGCGCTCAGCCGCCAGGCCGCGGAGATGACCGGGGAAAAGGACGGCGCGATCCTCGACACCCTGGCCCTGGCCCTCCACGAGGCGGGCGACATCGAGGGCGCGGTGAAATACTCCGCCCTGGCCGCCGCGAAGCTTCCTCTCTACACCGAGATCGTGGAGCGCGCCGAAGCGTACCGCAAGGAGCTCGAGGCGAAACAAAAGGCGTCCGCGCTCGATCCGACCGCTCCCGTGCCACCTACGCCCTCCGCAACGGAATAGGGCCGGGCAATAACCTGGTAACGCCCGGATACGCGCGCCGGCCGTTTGTGAGAGGGGGAGAGCGTTTTTTCTCAAACCGCTCTTACCCAGCGCCGTCATCGGGCAGGCGGCACGGGGGGGGCAAGTTCCTCCTGCGTTATTGCGATCCTTGTGGGCATGGGGAAATGTGCCCGCCAAGTCCGTATTCCGCTTGACCTTGCCGATTTTTCAGGTTATTTTTTAAAGGGAAGGTTTTTTAGCGTTTCTTGGAAGCGCTGCGCGATGTTTGATAATCGGGATGAAAAAATCCGGCGGGGCGGATCGGACGGCTGCCGGGGCGCTCCCTCCGGGGGGCGTCCGGGAGGAAAGTCCGGCCTTCGCAGGGCAGGATGGTGGGTAACGCCCACCGGGGGCAACCCCAGGGAAAGTGCCACAGAGAACAGACCGCCGATGGCCCGGCTTGCCGGGATCAGGCAAGGGTGAAACGGTGCGGTAAGAGCGCACCGCGCTCCCGGCGACGGGAGCGGCACGGCAAACCCCATCCGAAGCAAGCCCGCATAGGGACCGAGGCGTGGCCCGCGCCGCTACCAGGTCCGGGTAGGGTGCTAAAGCCCGCGGGCAACCGCGGCGCGTAGACAGATAGCCGTCCTCGACAGAAGCCGGCTTACAGACCCGCCCCGCCGCTTTTCTTCCCCCCTCCTGTGCAAGCCCGATGCTCCTTGTCAAAAAATAGCCTTATCGCGGCCATTTCCTAACAATCTGTTTCCAAACGGTTTCCATCCGTGTCCCGGCATGGCGTTGCAAGCGAAAATCAGCGGTTTTGAAACAGGCTTTAAGAAACGCGGCCGCCTCCTTGATTCCTCCGGACGATTCGGGTATGTATGGGGCTGACGGCAATCTCCCTCGCCGGATGGCTTGCGAAATACCGCGCTTTTTTTGCATCGGTCGCAAGGACCTCCTAACAGGATATTGGAAAATGAAAAAACGCATAAAACAAAAGCGCGCGATCCGGGCCGTGGTCTTCGACATGGACGGCGTGCTCTTCGACACCGAGCCCATGCACATCCGCGCCTGGCAGAAGGGCCTCGCGTCCTTCGGCCACGCGTACAAGGCGGATTACTTCCTCCAGTGGGTGGGCCACTCGGACGAGGCCCTGGCCACCTCCCTGGCGGAGGCCCACGGCCGCATGGATCTGCGGGACGCCTACCTCGTGGCCAAGCGCCGGGAGATGCACTTCCTCGCGCAGCAGGAGCTCAAGCCCTTTCCGGGGGTCCTCGATGCGGTCCAGGGGCTTTCCAGGCGCGTGCCCCTGGGCGTGGCGACCTCCTCGCAGCGGTCGGAGCTCGAGTACATGCTCTCCCTCACGAACCTTGCGCCCTTCTTTCGCGCGACCGTGGCCTACAACGACGTGGCGGAGCACAAGCCCCATCCCGAGCCCTTTCTCGCGGTCGCCAGGCGGCTCGGCGTGCCCGCGAGCGCCTGCGCGGCCCTGGAGGACTCGCCAAACGGAGTCAGGGCCGCGAGGGAAGCGGGCATGACCGTCCTCGCGGTCACGAGCACCTTTTCCGCGGACGCGCTCGCCGAGGCCGACCGTTCCTTCGCCGCCACGGCCGAGGCGTGCGCCTGGCTCGCGACAGAACTTGGGCCCAGCGGCGCCAAGACGGACTAAGAGGCGGCGCCGGACGAATTCCCCCATTTTCCCCATTTTTTTGATGCAACCCGGGGCCTCGGCCTGTATAATCCCCGGTTCCGTCCGTCCGGCCGCGGCTGGATTGTATCTGCCGGAAGGGGCGGAGAAGAAAAGCGGCACGGCCATCGAAGAAAAGAGGAAAAAGAGCCATGGCAAGATTCCACGGCCCCATGACCAAGGTCTGCCGGAGGCTGGGCTTCCTCGCCTCCCGCAAGAGCGGCGTGGGCAAGGCCTATTCCCGGCGCGAGGTGCTCCCGACCACGGGCGGCAGGCGAAGGCGGCCCTCGGAGTACGGGGTGCGCCTCATCGAGAAGCAGAAGCTCCGCTACTACTACGGCATCACGGAGAAGCAGCTCCACCGCGCCTACCGGGACGCCAACCGGATGCCCGGCAACACCGGCCACAACCTGCTCATCTTCCTGGAGCGGCGGCTCGACAACGCGGTCTGCAACATGCGCTTCGGCGTGACCATGGCCGACGCGCGGCAGCTCGTGGCCCACGGCCACGTCACGGTGAACGGCCGGCGCGTGGACATCCCCTCCTTCCGCGTGAGCGAAAACGACGTCATCGGCGTCCAGGAGAAGAAGTCCTCGCTCGCGCGCGCGCAGAACGCGCTCGCCACGGTGGGCGACTCGGAGGTGCCGGACTGGATCGCGGTGGACGAGAAGGCCTTCACCGGCCGGGTCCTGCGCCTCCCCACGCGCGAGGACGTGCGCTGCCCGGTGGAGGAGCAGAAGGTGATCGAGTTCTACAGCCGGTAAGAAAAGAGCGATCACGCCTTGTTCCGCATAGGCGCGAGGCTGCCGCCATCTCGGAACATTCCGGCGCGCGCCGCCTCTACCGTTATAGCCCGACCGATGGGTTGCAACAAACCGCCCGCTCTCCCAAGGAGCGGGCGGTTTTCGCAACGCTCTAAACTCTTGATAACAAAAGGCTGTTCTTCATCACCGGCAACTCATCCCATGTTCGGCCGTTCAGCAGCCGTCCGGCTTTCTTCTTTTTCAAGCCTCCCCAGTGCTTGAAAAAGAAGGGAACACCAGCTGAACGGCATTGAAAATGAATATCATGCACC
>JAZDLH010000241.1:0-11742 GCA_043802275.1 Planctomycetota bacterium | reverse complement strand
AGGACGGACCTTGCTCCCGGGAGAAACCGTGGGCAAGAGGTATTGACACCTGGATGTCAAGTTGCATAATCAGTTGCAGCGCTAAGACCCCGGCTTTCGGAAGTGGCTGTGGATAGAGGAATTGTGTGTCATTACAAGATGAAGAATCCAGGGGAAAGCCCGTGATAGAACCCTCGGCATCAACAGCGGCCCGGTATCTTATAACCGCGGCCCTGCCCTATGCCAACGGCAGAATCCACATCGGCCATGTGGCCGGGGCATATCTCCCGGCGGACATTTGCGTTCGATACCTCCGCCTTCGCGGGCGGGAAGCCGCCTTTATTTGCGGGTCGGATGAAAACGGGGTTCCGATCACTGTTACCGCCGCCCGGGAGGGGGTGGAGCCCCTGGAGATCATCGATCGGTATCATTTTGCCAACGCCCGCGCCTTTACCCGGTTGGGGATAGAGTTCGATGTCTATGACCGCACGAGCTCCGAGCGCCACAGTCGAGTTTCCCAGGCCTTTTTTCTACGGCTGCACGAGCAGGGTCACATCCAGCGGCGCACCACCGAGCAGCTCTATTGCGCCGCCTGCGACCGGTTCCTGCCCGACCGCTACGTCGAGGGGACCTGCCCCTTCTGCAACAGGCCCGGGGCCAAGGGCGACCAGTGCGAAAGCTGCGGCCGGATGATCGAGGCGGTAAAGCTCATCGAGCCGAAGTGCGCGCTGTGCGGGGCGGCGCCGGCGGTGCGCGAGACCGACCATTGGTTCTTGCGGCTCGACGCCTTTGAAAAGGACCTCCAGGCCTACCTCGACGCGCACCCCCACTTTCGCGACAACGTGAAGCGGTTCAGCCGGAATCTCCTGAAGCAGGGCCTTACCCCCCGGGCCATTACGCGCGACCTGTCCTGGGGCGTGCCTGTGCCGCTCGATGGCATGGAGGGCAAGGTCCTCTACGTCTGGTTCGACGCCCCCATCGGCTACATCACCTTCACCCAGGCCTGGGCCGAGTCCCGGGGGGAGCCCGATCTCTGGGAGCTTTACTGGAAGACGCCGGACGCGCGGATCGTCCACTTCATCGGCAAGGACAACATCGTCTTCCATGCCCTGGTCTGGCCCGCCATGCTCATGGGGCACGGCGGCTTTGAGCTTCCCTTCGACATCGTGGCGAACGAATTCCTGAACATCCGCGGGGCCAAGACGAGCACGAGCCGGAATTACGCGGTCTGGGTGGACGAATATCTCGATGCCTTTCCGCCGGATCCCTTGCGGTATTATCTCACGGCCATCGCGCCGGAGGGAAGCGACTCCGACTTCTCCTGGGAGGAGTTCCAGCAGCGCAACAACTCCGAGTTGGCGGACACGCTCGGCAACTTCATCCAGCGGACGCTGGCCTTTGCGGGGAGGTATTTTCAGGGCGCCGTGCCCAAGACGGGCGCGCTTTCGGAAGCCGCGCAGGGCATGCTCGCGGAGGTCGAGTCGGCCCGCGCCGAGCTCGGGGAGCTTCTGGACGGCCATCGCTACAAGCAGGCCTTGCAGCGCCTCATGCGCCTCGCCCAGGCCGGCAACCAGTTCCTCGAGGCGGAAAAACCCTGGAGCGCCCGCGGCCCCGATCCCGCGCGCTGTGCCATGGCCGTCTCGGCCGCCCTGCGCGTGGTGGAGGCCCTTTCGGTCTTCATGGCGCCGTTTCTTCCCTTTTCAGCGGTGAAGCTCCGCACGATGCTCAACCTCTCCCCGCTCGCTCCCGGCGCATGGGACGGGCCGGGGGAGCTTCGCCCGGGACATGCGATCCGCGAGCCGGAGATCCTGTTCCGCAAATTCGAGGACGAGGAAATTCGGCCACACGCCGCGAAACTGGCCGGGACCATGGCCATGTGAACGGGCTTGTTTTCCCGGTTCCGAAGGGAGGGGAGGGGCAGGCGGTGCGCGGAGGAAGGGATACGACGATCCGATAAAAAAAGAGGTGCGATCCGCCCCTCTTCCAGGGGAGGGCGGGAGCGCACCCCGGGGGAAGCCGGGATGGTAGAGCCCTTCGAGGGATTTTCAAGGCATATCGGCGTCACCGGTCCGGGCAGCCGGACGCTTTCCTTCAACGTCGTCCACGAGACCAACGACGTGAAGAGCCATATACGCGTCCTGGTCTCCCCCGATCGGCTCAAGGTCTTTCTCGAGTACGAGCTTCGGAGGCTGGAGGCTCAGCCGACCCGCGAAGAGATCGTCGAGCTCCTCCACCGGGTCGGGGTCCGGTTCGGCGTCGACCCGGAAGGCCTGGACATGGCCCTGCTTCTTCTCCGGCAGTCCGGTCGCATAGGGCCGATCGAGGTCGCGGCCGGCCGCGCGCCCGAGCCCGGCCAGGACGGGCACATCGAGTGGCGCATCCAGCCCTCGTCCGAGAAGGCGCGCTACCAGACGGACGAGCAGGGCAAGATCGACTACCGCGAAACCTACCTCATCGAGAATGTCCTCACCGGCCAGACGATCGCCGTGCTCCACGCCCCGACCCGCGGCGTCGACGGCGTGGACGTTAACGGCCGGGATCTTCCCAGCAAGGCGGGCGAGATCCTCTCCGTGCACGTGGGCGCCCACGCGGAGCTCGACGAGACCCGGACGCGATGCCGGGCCCTGATCGACGGCCGCGTGATCTACCAGGACAGGACCATCTCCGTTTCCGATTCCTACGTCATCCACGGGGATGTGGATCTCACCGTGGGCAACATCAATTTCGTGGGCGACATCCAGGTCAACGGCCAGGTGCTCGACGACTTCTCCGTCTACGGCAGGAAGAGCGTGACCATCAACGGCTCGGTGGGGGCCTGCCGCGTCCAATCCATGGGGGACGTTTCCATCCACGGCGGGGTGGCGGGCAAGGGCCGGGCCGTGGTGAAATCCGAGAACGGGTCGATCCAGGCACGATACCTGAACGACGTGACGGTCGAAGCCAAGGGCGACGTGGTCGTGAAAAACGAGATCGTGAACTGCACCATCCAAACGGCGGGCGCGGTTCGCATCGAGCATGGCAGCATCCTCGGCGGCGAGATCTGCGCCTTCCGGGGCGTCGAGGCGCAGACCATCGGCTCTCCGCTCGGCGTGGCCACGCGCATCCACACCGGCACCAGCTGGCTCAAGAAGAATCCCGTCACCGAGATCCAGCAAAAAATCGATTTCTACGACCGTTACATCAATCGCCTCGAGCGGTACGTCGCCCCCATGCGGAAGGACACAAGCCGCCTCAAGATACTCTCTCCCCGTCAGAAACGACTGGTCAAGACAGCCGTCGAGCAGATCCGGCTTTTGCGGGACCACCGGGAAGAGTACCTGGCCGAGCTCGAGACCGTCACCACCATCAACCGGTCCGAAGCCGTGCACCAGGTCAACGTTTATAAATTCCTCTACCAGGGCGTGATGGTGCTCCTCGGTCCTGTCAACGGCCGCATCCGGAGGCGTTTGACCGGGCCCCTCTCCGTATTCCAAAGGGACGACGGCAAGGGGATCCGGATCCAGGCCCTCCAGCCGCTCGCCTCCGCCCGCAAGGAGGTTCCCGCCAAGAATTCTTCCGGGAAAGCTTCCTAAGCATTATCTAAGGCTTCCCCAATGAGTTAAGCAGGCGCATTTTATCTCAAGATGGGCCGGGATCTTCCGATAATCTTTATAGATTGAGCGGCGCTCCGCGACCGGGGATGACGCCCGCCGCGGGTGGGTGAACCGCAGGAAAAGGCCGCGGGTCTTCGGCCGAAAAGAGAGGGATGGAACATGACGCTCCCCACGCAGACGGTAGGCGGACTCATCTCGGGATTCGACACGGCCAGTATCATCGAAAGCCTCATGACCATCCAGCGCCGTCCCGTCGTGAAGATGGAGAACAAGATCCAGGAGATGCAGGGCAAGCAGGAGGCCTACCGCAGCGTGAGCCGGCTGCTCTTATCCTTCAAGACCCAGGTCGACATCCTCGGAAAGGCCGCCACTTACCGGACGAACACCGCCCGGTCGACCGCCGAATCCATCCTCACCGCCACGGCCTACGAGAGCGCCTCGGTCGGGTCCTTCACCTTTCGCTCCGCGCGCCGGGCCCGGACCCACCAGGCCATGAGCGCCGGGCTGGCGGACACGAACTCGACCGCGGTGGGCGCGGGCGAGATCCGCATCGACCGATCGGGCGCGTCGCTTCTCCACAGCACCAAGCTCGCCGCCCTGAACGGCATGGAGGGGGTGGAGCACGCCTCCCTCCGGATCACCGACGGCGCGGGCCAGTCGGCCGTCATCGACCTCGCCACGGCCGAGACGGTGCAGGACGTGCTCGACGCCGTCAACAACGCGAGCGATGTGAGCGTCGAGGCTTCGCTCGATCCCACGGGCACGCGCTTCGTGCTCACCGATCTCTCGGGCGGGGCGGGGAATTTGCGCGTCGAAGAGGTGAACAATCGGAGCACGGCCGCGGACCTCGGCCTCCTCGGCAGCGCCGCCGGAGTCCTCACCGGCTCGGCCGTTTACACGCTCTCCGGGCTCTCCTCCCTCGCCTGGCTTCGCGACGGGCTGGGCATCGACGACGGCGCCCTCGGGAGCATCACCATCGAGGACACCGGCGCCACCGCCATCGGCCCGTTCACCGTCGACCTGTCGGAGGCCACGGCCCTCGAGGACGTGGTGAACGCCATCGCCGCGGACACGGGCGGAGAGTTCACCGCCGAGATCGACCCCGCCGACGCGCGCCGCCTCCTCGTCCATCGCACGGGCGGGGATGCCGGGAGCAACATCGTCATCGCCAACGACCCCCTCGACGCCGCGGACACGACCGCCGCCGACCTCGGGATCCTCACCGCCGGCTCCGGGGGGGCCACGCTCACCGGCGCCTTCCTCATCGGCGGCATGAACACGGTCCTGGCCTCCTCCTTGAGCGGGGCGGGCGGCGCGGGCCTGAGCCTCGAGGGCGACACCGTGACCGGCAACAACTTCTCCATCACCGACCGCAACGGCGCATCGGTCGACATCGACCTGAGCGGCTGGGAGCCGACCCTCGGCGAGATCCTCTATGCCATCAACACCCAGGCCGAGGCCGCGGGCGTCTCGGTCACGGCCGCTCTGAACGGCGCCGGCAACGGCATGGTCCTGCGCGACTCCTCCGGCGGATCGGGCAGCCTCACCGTGGCCGACATCGGCGACGCCGCCACCGCCGCCACCCTCGGCATCGCGGGCAGCGCCGCCGCGAACGCCATCGACGGCGGCGACCTCGACCGGAAGTACCTGGGCCGCGCGACCCTTCTATCCGACCTCAACGCGGGCAGCGGCATCTACCAGGGCTCGATCACCCTCACCGACGCCTACGGCGTGCAGGCCGTCGGCGACCTCTCCGGCCTCGCCACGGTGGGCGAGGTCATCTCGGCCATCAACGCCGCGGGCCTCTCCCTACAGGCCCGCATCAACGACACCGGCGACGGGATCCTGATCGAGAACTCGCGCCGGAACCTCTTCACCACCGTCCAGACCTCCGGCGCCGTCGCCGCGCCGGGCGTCGTCTTCTCGGACGTCACCAAGGACTTCGCCGCCCTCGGCGTTGAGGCGGGCGACCGGCTCGTGATCGAGTCCGGGGCCAACGCCGGGACCTACGACATCACGAACGTCGGCGCGACCGATCTCGAGGTGGATGGCGCGGGCTTCGGAAGCGCCGACCCCGCCGTCTCCTACCGGATCCTCAAACCGGGCCCCGTGGGCACGATCCGCGTGGAGGAGGTGGGCGGCGGCACGACCGCGGCGGACCTCGGCATCCTCGGCTCCGCCGCCGATGCGGACCTCGACGGCTCCTTCGAGGAGGTCATCGCCATCGACGCGAACGACACGCTCACGGACGTGGCCACCAAGATCGGCCTCTCCGACGCCCACGTCATCGCCTCGATCGTGAACGACGGAAGCGGCCTCAACCCCTATCACTTGAGCCTCTTGAGCGTGGATTCCGGCCGGGCCGGCGTCTTTGTGCTCGACACGAACATCTCGAAGCTCCGGTTCAGCGAAACGACCCGCGGGCAGGATGCGCTCCTCCTCTACGGCGCCTCGGGCGCCTCGGCCGCGCCCATGCTCCTGTCGAGCGCGGACAACACCTTCGACCAGGTGGTGCCCGGCCTCGAGGTGAACGTCCAGTCCGTGGATCCGGACCGGGAGGTGACCATCACCGTCTCGCGGGACGTCGAGAGCATCGTGACGGCGGCGGAGGAGATGGTCCAGGCCTACAACGACGTGAGCGATCTCGTGCGCCTCCTTACGAGGTGGGACGAGGAAAACGAGGCGCCGGGGCTTCTCTTCGGAGACGCGCAGATGGCGAATCTCCTCTCGCAGCTCACCAGTCTCGTCACGGCCTCCGTCGGCGGCCTCGACGGCGGCATCAGCCAGTGGTACGACATCGGCATCTCGTTCCGCTACGATTCGGACCTCAAGAAATCGATCCTCGAGCTCGACTCGGGCGCCCTCCGCCAGGCGCTCTCGGCCCATTTCGACTCGGTCCAGGAACTCATGACACAGAGCACGAACGTCGCCGCCGGCAGCCGATACGGCTCGATCGCCGCGGACAACGCGGCCGGCGGCGGCACGGACGAGGAGAATCTCATCAACGGCAACACCGCATCGGGCGATTTCGGCGCCGCCAACGGCTACGAGGCGAGCCTTGCCCTGGACGATCCCCTGAACACCGACGGGAAGGATATCATCACCCTGTATCTCGACAAGGCCCGCCCCATCTCGCAGCTTCTCCTCCATCATCTCGACTCCGCCGACCAGCCGGCCGAGGACTGGGCCATCCGCGACTACACCGTGGAATACTGGGACACCCTCACCGGATCCTGGCAGACGGCGCGCACGTTCCGGGGCAACGAGACGTCCCTCAACATCATCTCCATGCCCAGCGGCACCCTCACCGACCAGGTGCGGATCACCGTGACCGCCACGAACGCCGCGGACAAGAAGACCCGTCTCGTGGAGATCGAGGCCTTTGAAAACCAGGGCGTGGCAAGCCGCATGCGCGGTTCGCTCACCTCCCTCACCGACAGAGTCAACGGCCTCTTCGCCACGACGGAGGAGTCCTATGCCGCCAAGATCAAGGATATCCAGGCGAGCATCGACAGCACGAATGAGATGCTCGAGCAGAGGGAGCTGAGTCTCCAGCGCGAGTTCGCCGCCATGGAGAGCGCGCTCGCGCAGCTCCAGGCGCAGAGCGACTTCTTCTACGCCCAGATGCAGGCCTGGAGCAACCAGTCCTCCCAAAACGGGTGAAGCCGCCCCCAAGGCGGCCTCATCATCCCCTCCCCAAGGGCAGGCAAAAACGACTCGTACGAGAGCTTTTTTACGGATCGAGGTCCCAATCTTTGCTTCGACCGCGCGGCGTCCATTGACACGCGCCCCCCAAACCGGTAGGGTTTTCCAGAGGGATGCGCGCGCCAACGCTTCCGGCGCGTTTCTTTTGTGGAAAGACGCGACGCGGGGGCCGGCATGAGCACGAAGGGCATGATCCGCTCCACCTGGGGCGTGGGGGCGCTCACCTTGCTGAGCCGCCTTCTCGGCCTCGTGCGCGACAAGGGGCTCGTGCTCGTCTTCGGCGCCTCGCCCGGGGTGCTGGACGCGTTTCTCCTGGCCTTCACCATCCCCAACCTCTTCCGAAGGCTCTTCGGGGAGGGGGCGCTCTCGAGCGCCTTTATCCCGGCCTTTATCGATGTCCGCGAGAACCGCTCGGCCGAGGAGGGCAACCGCCTGGCGAGCGCGGTGGCGACGGGGCTCTTTCTCCTTCTCAGCGGATTGACCCTCCTCGGCATCGCGCTTTGCTTCCTCGGCTGGACCGCGGCCGGGGAGGGATCGCGCCACGCGCTCCCTCTCCGGCTCACGGCGGTCATGCTCCCCTTCCTGGTCTTCATCTGCCTCTCGGCGCTGGGCTCGGGCATGCTCCAGGGGGTGCGCTCCTTTGCCCTGCCCGCGGCCATGCCGGTGAGCTTGAACGTCATGCTCCTCGCGGCGCTCGCCTACATTCACTGGCGCGCCGGGGGCGCGCCGCTTGCTTCGAGCGTCTTCTACGTCGCCTTCGCCGTGGTCGCGGCCGGGCTTTTCCAGGTGCTTTTACAGGCGGCCGCGCTGCGGGGCCACGGGGTGCGCCTGCGTTTCCTTCCGGCCTTCGGCGACGAGGGGCTGATGCGGGTCTTCCGGGCCATGGGCCCGACCGTGGTGGGGCTGGCGGTCTTCCAGGTGAACGTGCTCGTCGACCGCCTGATCGCGTACCTCCTCATCCCGGGCACCGGGGCCTTGACGCACCTTTACCTCGGCAACCGCCTCATGCAATTTCCCCTGGCCCTCTTCGGCATCGCGCTCGCCACGACCGCTTTTCCGGAGATCGTCTCGCACACCACGCGCAAGGAATGGGACGCCCTCTTCCAGAAGATCGCCACGGGCGTGCGGTTTCTCGCCTTCGTCATGCTCCCGGCCTCCTTCGGGCTCATGGTGCTGGCCGGGCCCGTGGTGCGCATGATCTTCCAGGAACCGGACCTCGTCTTCAGCGACGCGGCGGTCTACCAGTCCGCGCTCGTCCTCGCCTGCTATGCGCCGGGGCTCTTCTTCATAGGGCTCCAGCTGCTCTTCGTGCGGATCTTTTACGCGCGGGGCGACTACAAGACGCCCGTGCGCGTCACGGCCGCCATGGTCGTGATGAACCTTCTCCTCAACCTCCTACTCATCCGCGCGCCCGACCTTTACCGCCGCTGGGCCCTGGGGGAGACCGCCGCCCGGCTCGGGGAAGGGGGCCTCGCGCTCTCGACCTCGATCGTGTCCCTGCTCACCGCGGGGTGGATGTGGCGCCTCGTGCGGAGGGAGGTGCGCGAGCGGAAGGTCCGGGAGGCCTGGGAGCGGGCCTTCCGGCCGGTCTTCGCCTCGGTGGCGCGCATTCTCGTTGCAGCGCTCGCTAGCGGCTATTTCACCTATCGCGTGGTGCTGAGCATCCCCCGGGAGCCCGAGCTCCTCATGCGGCTCGAGCGGGGGCTCGTGCCGGTCGCGGCCGGGGTGCTCGCCTACGTCATCTTCTGCTATATTTTTGAGGTGCCCGAGGTCGAGGAGTTCCTGTGGGGGAAGAAGCCCCTGAAGAAGGAGTGAACCCTCGCCCGGCCGCCTCGATAGGCCGGTTTGGAGCCGCCGCCGCAGGGGTGGCCGGGCAAAGCGACGCGCTTAGGTTTTGCCGCCGAGCACGCGCGCCGCGTAGGCCATCTCTTCGGCGATGGGGAGCTTCTGCGTGCACCTCGCCTCGCACTCGCCGCAGGCGACGCACGCGTCCGCCTTGGGGCCGGAGAGCCGCTGGTAGGACCGCCGGGCGGTCTGGCCGAATCCCCAGAAGCGCTCCTTGTAAATCAGGGACATGAGGTCGGGAATGTCGATCCCCTGGGGGCAGGGGAGGCAGTAGCCGCATTCCGTGCAGAAGCGGACGTTCTGGGGCAAAAGCCCGTCGAGGAAGGCCTCGAGACGGCCGAGCGCCTCGGCGGAAAAGGGGCCCCGTTCGGCCGAGGCGACGGTGTCGTCCACATCCGCGGGCTTCTCCGCGCCGCAGAGGAGGGTGTCGATGCAGGGCTGCGAAAGGACGTAGCGGATGGCGAGGTCCGGCACGGACGCCACGCCCATCTCCCCGGCGAGCCGGGCAAGCACCGGGCTCGGCTGGGTGAGCGAGCCGCCGCCCATGGGGTTCATGACGATGGTGGCGATGCCGAGCTTGTGCGCGGCCTCGAGCACCGGCCGGTAGCGCCGGTTGGCCATGTGGAACGAGCAGAGGATCGCCTCGCACCAGTCGAGCGCGCTTAGCCTCGGGATGATCTCCTCGGGCTTCATGTGCACGGTCATGCCCGTGTGTTTCACGAGTCCCTCCCGCATGGCCCGCCGGATGCCGTCCACCGTGCCGGCCGGGGCCGTGATCTCGTCCAGGTGCTCGACGCTGTCCACGTTCCAGACCTGGTAGAAGTCGAGATGCTCGACCTGGAGGCGCGCGAGCTGCTCCTCGATCCGCCGCCTTACCGCGTCGGCCGAGGCGTCGTCGCCCGGCTGCACGCGCAGGTTCCACGGCGACCACTTGGTGGAGAGGATCACCCGCTCGCGGTAGCCGTCCCGGAGCGCGAGGGCGAGCTTGTACTCGGAGTCGTCGTACCCCCGGGAGGTGTCGATGTAGCGGAGCCCGGCGTCGATGGCGTGCCGGATGAGACGCACCGCCTCCAGCGTGTCCTTGGGCAGGCGCATGGCGCCGAGGCTCACCGGTGCCACCCGGAGGCCGCTTCGCTTTCCAAAATCACGCGGTTCCATATCGGGGCGGGTTCCTTTCTGCGCGGAAACATCGCACACGCACAAATCCCCTCTCCTTGGTATGGTAATCCCTGCCCGCGGCATGCGCAAGGCTTTCCTGCGAAAGGGGATGGAATCCGATCTTGGGAAGCGTCCGGCGCGTGCGTTCCGGCCAAGAAAAGCTCAATTCGCGCGGGGATCCTGCCGAAAAAATATAACGAGATCCCATGCATGGGGAATCGCGGTTGTTCCGGCTTGCCCCAAGGCGTACGGGAAGGGATGATGAAGATACGCGCCTGGCTCCTTGGTTTTGTCCTGATCACCGGGCTCCTATGGACCGCCGGGTGCGGGGAGGGATTTCTGCCCGCCGCGCGCAGGAAACCCTACGGCAACATCGAGGTCTACAAGAAGCGGCTCGAGGCCAAGCTCTTGCGGGAGTACCGCAATCATCCGGAATTCGGCGAGGAGGTGAACCGCGTCGAGCTCGATGTAGTGAAGGACATCCTGACGGACGAGAGCGGCCGGATGCGGCGGGCGGAATTCGCGCAGCTTGTCTACGACCGCTGGGGCCGGAGGATCCCGGAGCTCGAGGACGAGTACTTCGTGGCGACCTTCGGACCCGGCCATCCCCAGGCCCTCCGCCAGGGCCCGAAGATCACGGTCGGCCTCGCCGTGGAGGGCACGTATTCCGAATTCAACCCGGAGGCGGAAAAGGCCCCCCCCAAAGCCCGCTAAGCCTCTTCAGGAACCCAGCCCGGATACCAACTGATCACTTGATAAGATGACGAACATAAGCATCCCCAGGGATCCGGGCGGCTCTGTCTCCCCCTCTATGAATCAAGAGGGGGATGTACAAAGAAACGCGTTCCTCTTGTTCCTTCCGTGGTGCTCCTTACCCGCCTTATGATGCCCGCTCCGGCCTTGAGTCCTCACCGCTTGAGCGAAAGATTCGAAACATCGCCTTCTCATTTCTCAAAGCCGCAACCGCAAATGCTGCCGCGACCGATCTTCCCTTGCCGTCCCCCGCGGTTCCTTATCCGGGATTGGGGACGCTCCCCCGTCCCTTCCGCCGGGCGAGCACGAGGGCGAGGATCGCGCTCGTGAGGAGGATCGGCATGGTCCCGGCCAGGATCCAGCCGCTCGTCACGTAATGGAGCAGCCACGCCGCGAGGAAGAGGAAGACGTTGCCGGTGAGGTAGGTCCCCCCGATCGCAAAGGAGGCGCGGATGCGACTGTTCAGGCCTCGCGCGCCGCGCGTGAGCACCACCGTGAGCGGGAAGACCGCGCTCATCGTGGCGCCCATGCCCGCGCCGCAGACCAGGGACCAGGCGGGCGAGGGCGCCCAGAGAAAGAGCGCGAGGAAGAGGATGCCGAGAAACTCCCCCGCCGCCACGAGCCCGAGGAGCATCCGCAGGCCCCGCCGGTCGTAGAGGTAGCCCATGAGGTAGGACCCCAGGGCGCTCATCACCCCGAACGCGAGGAG
>JAZDLH010000240.1:0-13546 GCA_043802275.1 Planctomycetota bacterium | reverse complement strand
CGGATGCGGATGGGCGGCACCACGAGGCCGAGGTCCAGGGCGATCTGGCGGCGGATCATCTGGACGCGCCCCAAGAGCCCCCCGCCGCCCACCTGCCCCACGTCGACCAGGGGCACGAGACCGTAGCCGACCTCGAGCGCCATGGGATCCACCTGTAAGAGGCGCTCCACGCGCTCCGGCTCCGGCGTCGGCCCCTTCTCGCGCTCCTCGCGCGCGGTCTTTTCGATCCGCTTCCTCGCCTCCTCGGCCGCGGCCGTGCCCGTGAAGTGCCAGCCGGCCAGGCACAATCCGCCGATCACGAGGAGCGGCAGCATCGGGAAGGGGAGCCACAGGCCCGCCACGCCCAGCCCCGCGAGGAGAAGCCCGGCCAGGCCCAGGGCCTTGCGCTGGCTGAAGAGCTGCATGAGCACCTCTTCGCCCAGGTTGTATTCGCTGCTCGCGCGCGTGACGAGGAGTCCCGCCGCCACGCTCACGAGGAGCGCCGGGATCTGGCTCACCAGGCCGTCGCCGATCGTGAGCTTGGTGAAGACCTTGGCCGCCTCGGCGAAATCCATGCCGTAAAAGACCGAGCCCACGACGAGGCCGACGAGGATGTTGACGAGGGTGATGATGATGCCGGCGATGGCGTCGCCCCGCACGAACTTGGAGGCGCCGTCCATGGCGCCGTAGAAGTCGGTCTGCCGGCGAAGTTCCTCGCGCCGCCGGCGCGCCTGCGTCTCGTCGATGAGGCCGGCGTTGAGATCCGCGTCGATGGCCATCTGGTGGCCGGGCATGGCGTCGAGGGCGAAGCGCGCGGCCACCTCGCTGATGCGCGTGGCGCCCTTGGTCACGACCACGAACTGGATGACCACGAGGATCACGAAGATCGTGGCGCCGATGGCGATGACCTGCGGCCCGGCGGTCTCGCCCCCGACCACGAAGGTCGCGAAGACCGCCACGATCTTGCCCGCCGCCTGCTCGCGCGCCTCGGCGGCGTTGCCGAGGATGAGGCGCGTGGTGGCGATGTTGAGGCTCAACCGATAGAGCGTGGCCAAGAGGAGAAGCGACGGGAAGACCGACAGGTCCAGGGGCTTCCGGGCGTACACGGTCGTGAGGAGGAGGACGAGGGAGAAGGTGATGTTGATGGAGAGGAGAAAGTCCATGAGCCACGTCGGGAGCTGCACGATCATGATGACGATGGTGCAGATGAGAAAGACCGCCACGAGGAGGTCCCGCGCGTCGAGGGCGCGCCTCCCGTAAAGCCTCATCGTCGCGGCCAGTTCGGGCATGACTTTTCCTCACGATCCTCGCGTTACGCGGCCCGGGCGCGGCGGATGCGCTCGGCCCGATCGCTGTCCTTTCGGTAGACCCAGGCCAGGACATCGGCCACGGCTCGGAAGAGCTCCTCGGGGATCGAATCCCCCACCTCCAGCTCCCGGTAGAGCCGCCGCGCCAGGTCCGGCTCGTACCGCATGGGGATGTTGTGCCGAGCCGCGATCTCGATGATCCGCTCGGCCACGCGGTCCTTGCCCTTGGCGATGACGTAGGGCGGCCGGCTCTGCTTCTCCCAGTCGTAGCCCAGGGCCACGGCGTAATGGCTGGGATTGCGGACCACCACCTCGGCGGAGGGGACCTCGGCCATCATCCGCTGCTGGGCGAGGTGGCGCTGGATCTGCCGCCGGCGGCTGCGGATGTAGGGGTCGCCCTCGGTGTCCCTCAGCTCTTCGCGCAGCTCCTGCTTGGTCATGCGCAGGTCCTGCTCCCACTGGTAACGGTGGTACCACATGTCCGCGAGCGCGAGGACCAAGAGGACCGCCGCCAGCCGCAGCATGAGGTTCATTACGGCCTGAGCCATGTGGATCATGACGGCCCGCGCCTCCAGGTCCCCCATCGAATCGAGGTGGAAGAGCTCGGAGCGGAAGGAATAATACGCCACCGCGACCACCACCCCCACCTTGAAGAGGCTCATCACGAGCGTCATGAACGACCGCAGGTTGAAGAGCCGCCGGAGCCCCGCGGCGGGGTTCAGCTTGTCGAACCGCAGGGTCAAGGGCTCGGCGCTTAACACGAACCCCACCTGCACCACCCCCGCCGCCGCCGCTATGACGAAGAGCGTAAGAAGCACCGGCGCCACGATCCCGCAGAAGAGCCCCATCCATTGCGGCGCATAGGCCACCCCCTCCTCGGCCCCTGGGACCGGAAGGAGGGGAGTTTCTTCCAGGAAGAACTCCGCCATGCGCCCCAGCTTGCCGACGAGCCAGAAGCCGCCAAAACGGAGGAGAAGCACCCCGGCGAAGACGACGACCGCCGCGGAGAGGTCGCGGCTGTGGGCCACCTGGCCCCGCTCGCGAGCCTGCTCACGCTTGCGTGGCGTCGCCTCTTCGGTCCGTTCCGCTGCGGCTTCTTCTTCCGGCATCGCTCCCTATCCCTCCCTTACGCCGGCAAAGGCGCGAGATAGCCCACCAGATACTCGACGTCCCCGACCATCTGCCGGCAGAGCCAGGCCATGCTCCGCACAATGGGCCGGGCGGCCAGGGACAGGGCCAGCAAGCCCACCAATGTCCGCAGGGGCAGTCCGATCACGACGATGTTGAGCTGCGGCATGGTCCGGGAAAGCATCCCCTCCACCACGCTCACCAGGAGAATGACCAAGATGACCGGGCCCCCCACCTGCACGGCCGCCGTCCAGATCTGGCCGAACATGCCGAGGACATGTTCGAGCATCTCGACCCGCAGGACCGCCCCCCCGAGACCCACCACCGCGTAGCTGCCGACCAGAAACTGGAGGATCACGAGGTGGAGGTTGAGCGATAGGAACACCACCACCGCAAGCATGAACTTGAAGAAACTGATCATGCCCACCTCTTCCTCAAGCATCGGGTCGATGATGTTCGCGAGCGAAAAACCGATCTGCTGGCCCACGAGCTCCCCCCCGAGCTGAATCCCCGCAAAGACCAGGCTCGTGGCGAATCCGAAGACAAGCCCCACGAAGATCTCCCGCGCGGCCAGCCCCAAAAGCACCCCCGTGGAGAGCGGCAGGGACGCGTCGAGGGTCGCGGACGCATAAGGGAACGCGAGGATGCTCAGAAACACCGCGAAGCCGATCCGCACGAGCCGCGGAAAGTCCTCCCCCCCGAAAAAGGGCGCGAAGACCACGATCCCGCCCATCCGCAAGAGACACAGGATGAAGACGACATAATCCTGGAGGGTGAGGTCCACGATGTTCATGAGGCGCCTTATCTCCCTCCCATGGCCAGGAAGACGGTCTCCGTGAAATGCATGAGAAGCGAGACCATCCACGGCAGGAACAGAAAGACCGCTGCGACCACCCCGGCGATCTTGGGCACGAAGGTGAGCGTCATCTCCTGGACGCCCGTCACGGTCTGAAGAATGGAGATGAACACCCCCACCACAAGCGCCGTGGCGAGGAGCGGAAGACTCACGAGAAACGCCGTCCAAAGCATCTGCTCGGCCAGGGCTACCACCTCTTCAACGGGCATGGATCATCCCCCCAACACCGGAAAGCTGCTCACGAGGCCTCGCACCAGGAGATCCCACCCGTCCACCAGCACGAAGAGGATGATCTTGAACGGGAGCGAGATCATGACCGGCGGGAGCATCATCATGCCCATGCTCATGAGCACGGAGCTCACCACCATGTCCACCACGAGAAACGGCAGATACAGTAAAAAACCCATCCAGAAGGCGCGCTTAAGCTCCGACGTCACAAAGGCCGGGATGAGGACGTGGGTCGGCACATTGGCGTGCGTGAGCACCTCGGCCTGTGTCACGGGGCGGCCCGAGATGATCATGAAGGTTTCGAGCTCGTCGCGTCCGTTGTTCTCTTCCAGGCACCGGAACATGAAGTGCCGCACCGGCGCCAAGGTTCTTTCCAGGGCCTCGCCTTGATTCATGGGCCGGCCCTCCACGAGCTCGCCGCCGAGATAGGGTCCCAAGCCGTCGCGCCAGGCCGCTTCCCACGTCGGATACATGATGAAAAGGGTCAAAAGGAGCGCCAGGCCCATCACGATCGGGTTGGGCGGAAGTTGCTGTGTGGCGAGCGCCCGGCGTAGAAACCCAAACACGATCACGATCCGCGTAAAACACGTGGTCATGACCAGGATGCTGGGCGCCAGGGTGAGAATGGTCAGCAAGGCGATGGTTTGAAGGACGGTGGCGACCTTTTCGGGCGAGTTGGCCGGCACGAGGCTGCCGTTCTCGACAGTGGGGAGATACACCGCCTCCTCACCGCCGAAGGCGCGCCCGCCCATGCCGAGGCATGCAATGATGAGACAAGTTGACAGCACGGTTCGGGTCAAGGACCCGGCCGGCCCCATGCGGCTTGACACGACGCCGTATCCCCCCACGCGTGCAGGGCAAACGCTGCCCCGGAACCCCCAAGACTGGCCCCCTCCCGGGCACTCCGGGAAAGAACCCGGCCCGCGCTACACGGAAGAGCGCAAGCCATGGATGCGCGCCTGGATGTTCTCCATCTCGCGCTTGAGCCTTGCCATCTCCCCCCCGGTGGCGGCTAAGGCTTCCTCATGCCCCGCTTCCTCCTTTTGCTGGATAATCCTCCCTTGCAGCAACGACTGAAACACCGACCTTCCCGCCTCGGTTTTTGGGCGGGCAGAGCGCAAAAGATCGGCCACCTCTTCTGCGTCATGGACCTCGGAAAGAAGAGCGATCCCCTCGGGGCTCACCCCCACCACCAGAATGCGGCTCCCGACGCGCACGAGCGCAATATAGCGCCGGCTATCGAGATAAGTCCGTCCCAAAATTTCCGCGCCCGCCGAGGCAAAGAATCGCCTCCCGCCGGGCAAGAACCGTTTGATAAGCGCCAGCCCCCCCCATGCCAGGCCGCAAAGAACACACAAAGCGCCTATGAGTTGCAAAAGCGCCACCCATGGAGAACCCGGCTGTACAGAGTCCGGAAGACGCCTTTCCCGCACATCGTCCTCCCCAAGAGGGGAGGCTTCGAACTTTGCCAGGGTCGGATTCGGAGGCGGGGCGACCTTCCCTTTTTTAGCGTCCTCCAAACCCGCTCTCGGCTGATCTACGAACGAAACACTCTTTCCCCCTTCACCGGCCGACAATCCCGCCTGCATGAAGCAAAGCGCCACCAGGGAAAATGTAAAACACAAACGTCTTGTCATACCTAACCAATTGTAATAAAAACGAGATACGAAATCAACTTTTTTCGGAAACGGGCTTGAAAAAAAACGTCGGTCCACGGCCATATCGGAATAAAACCAATGAATTTCCCCACCATCCGAGATTCCTTTACGCCCTTTTCAAGTTTCCAGCAGCACGGCCCGATCTTTATTGGATAAAACCTCGGTCACGCGCACGCAGAAGAGGTCGTTTAAGACCAGGACCTCTCCCCGGGCGACCAGCCGATCGTTGACCAGGATATCCACCTGGGCGCCGGCCTCCTTGTCAAAGGTCACGACCGACCCCTTGCGCAGGCGGAGGATGTCCTCCACGGACATCCTCGTTCTTCCCAGTTCGACGCGGACGTTTAACTCCACATCGTAGAGCATTTCGATGTCGCCAATCTCGTCCGCCGGTCCCGGGTGTTCCGGGGGCCCTTCCGTTTTGAAATCCGGCAGACCCATCGGGGGGGAGGTCTCGAAGAGCTTGTCCAGATCCTCGCTGGAAAGGCCCTCGAAGGAGGCTTCTCCTCCGGTGCCGATGAGGGCGTCGATCTCTTTTTGCTGCATGGGCTCGGGCATGAGGCCCTCCTTTTCCGCTTACGAGAGGATGAACTGGGTGATCTTGATGTCGTTCGCGTCGATGATGCGCCGCTTATCGCGATCCTTCTGGACGGCTTCCTTGAAATCCAGGCCGTCGAGCCGGTCGTTGATGTAATCCCGCAGTTCCCGCTTGATCCGCTCCTTGCCCACGGGCTTCTGGATCTCCTGCAGCGTCATGCTGTCGATGATGTTCTGGAGCTTGTCGCGGATATCGGGATCGAGGCCTTGGACGGCCTTGTGGAAAGCGCCCATCTCCAACTCGCTCGGGTGGATGGCGGGATTGTCCTTTTCCCCCTGCGTCAGGCCCAGGATAATATCCATCTTGAGGGAGAGGGTGATGAGGTTGGATGCGCCGGGGGTCATGATCGTAAAGTTCAGGTTGTCGTAGGAGAGTTTATACCGATTCAGGAAGTTCGCGTCGTCGAGCGTGTAGGTCTTCCCTTCCTTCGGCGCCTCGATCCCGACATCCGCGTTCCAGAACCACAGGACGACCCCAAAGAGGCACGCCTGGAGAAAAACCACGCTGACCACCACGGCCCATCCCTTCTTGGTGATCATCGGGCCGCTGGGCTGCTTGGCTTCTTGCGATTCCAAGGTTTCTTCTTCCGGCATGGGTCTTCTCCTTCTATGGGGCTTGGTTGTGGGCCCCGTTCCGGCTTTCGCGCGCCCCCTTCCCCCGGAGCGCGGCAGAGGCGCGGTCTCCGCGCCCCGCCGGCGCTCATTGGGGCTGGCGCCTCGCTTCCCGGACGCCGAGGAATTCCTCGGTCATCACCACCTCCACGCGGCGATTTTCCTCGCGCCCTTCGGGCGTGAGATTGCTCTTGATGGGCTCGGTGTCTCCGCAGGCGACCACCCGGCAGCGGCGCTCCTCGATCCCGCACTCGTCCACGAGGAAGCGCATGACCTCCATGGCCCGCCGGTAGGAGATCTCCCAAACGTCCTTGAATGCGGGCGCGGAGGCCGCGTGGCCGCGGATCTCGATCTTGTTCTCGAAGCCGCGGATGTCCGGGCAGATCGACTCCTGGATCATTCGCTTGCCCTCGCTTGTCAGGTGGTAGTCGTCCTCGCGGAAGAGGCTCTTGCCGCCGAGGACCATCTTCATCTTCTTGCCGGGATCGATGATCTGCACGTTCATGTGCTTCCCCATCGGGCCCCGCCGGAGGATGTTGGCCTCGGTCTGGGTCATCCGTTTCGCCTGGACAAAGACCTGTACCGTGCTCTTGTAGCGCGGGAGGACCCCAAACTGGGCCTGGAAGGCCCGCATCGTCTTCTGGATCTTGTCCTTCCGGACCTCGGACATGGAAAAAAGAAGGACGAAGAAGCACAAGACGAGGGTGATCATGTCCCCGTAGGTCAAAAGCCAGGCCGGCGCTCCTTCCTCGGGTGGGCGTCGTTTCTTCGCCATGACACGGCTCCATGCTCGGCAGGCGGGTTGGGCCCGGCGCCTACTCCTCTTTCTGGCCCGTGCCGCGATCCGTCGGCGGCAGGAAGATGCGCAGCTTCTGATCCACGATCCGGGGGTTGTCCCCCTGTTGGATGCTCATCACGCCCTTGAGGACGATCTGCTTCATCAAGAGCTCCTCGTCGCTTCGGATCTGCAACTTGTCCGCGACGGGGCCGAAGAGGAAGTTCGCGCATATCGACCCGTACATCGTGGTGATCAAGGCCACGGCCATGCCGGAGGTGAGGGCGCTCGGATCCTCCATGCCCCTGGCCAGCATGTTGATGAGGCCGATAAGCGTGCCGACCATGCCCCACGCCGGCGCGTACTTGGTGGGGAGATCGAAGATCTTCTTGCCCAAGAGGTGGCGCTCCTGCATGTTGTCGAGCTCGGTGAGCATGATGCCCTCGATGAGCTCGGGATCCGTTCCGTCCACGGCGAGCTGGATGCCCTTCACGAGGAACTCGTCCTGGATGTTCTCCGTGGCGTTCTCCAGTGCCAGGATTCCGTCGCGCCGGGCGATCTCGGCGAATTCCACCATCCGCTGGATGAGCTCCAAGGGGTGCTGGCGCGTGTGAAAGGCCGCCTTCCGGTAAATGGCGAAGATCTGCTTGATCTGCTCCAGGGGGAGCGAGACGAACACCGCCCCCAGCGTGCCGCCACCCACGATCATGATGGAAGGAACGTCCACAAATCCGCTCACGTTCTTGAGGCCGATCCCCAACAGGAGAAAGGTCACGCAGGCTACCCAGCCGATCAGCGTTGCGAGATCCATAAGCCTGTTTCCTCGCCCTGTTCGATCCCTTGTCCCGGTCGATCGGCGCGTCTCCGCGCGCCGCTTAGCCCAATCCGTCGAGGATGCGAATGCTCCGGGCGTATGCCACGGCGCGCTCGACGACGGTGTCCGGCGATTCCTGCACCAGGATCTTGTCTCCATCGCGCAGCGTCAGAATCGTATCCGGCGTGGATTCGATGAATTTGATGTATTCCGCGTTGACCACGAACTTGTCTCCGGAGAGCCGCGTCAACTGGATCATGCGTCGTCCGCCGTCCGTTCCTTGCGCGAGGTTCCGTTCGGCCTCGCGCCCGGAATATCCCGGGGAGGGGCGTGCCCCTCCCCGGAGTCCCTTTTTCCTTACCGCTTGAGGTTCACCAGCTCCACCAGCATCTCGTCCGCGGTGCTGACCACCCGGGTGCTCGCCTGGAAGCCGCGCTGCGTGACGATGAGGTTCGTAAACTCCTCCGAGAGGTCCACGTTCGAGAGCTCGAGGCTTCCGGCGCGGATGAGCCCGCGTCCCCCCGTCCCGGCCGCCGCGATCTGCGGCTCGCCGGAGTTGGCGCCCTCGATGTACTGGTTCGCCCCCGTGGGGATGAGGCCCTGGGGGTTCGGCACCTTCGCGAGGACGATCTGGCCGAGGACCTCGAGGACGCCGTTCGAGTAGACGCCGTTGATGATCCCGTCGCTTGTGACGGTGAAGGTGTCGAGCGTCCCGGGAGGCGAGCCGTTCTGCTCCTTGAGGTTGAAATCGCTCGCGGCGGCGACCTGGGTCAAGGTGGCGAAGTTCAGGTCTTGATCCAAGGTGGTCGCGAGCCCCTCGATGAGCTGCACGCGCAGGGGATAGTTCACCCCCTGGTTGTCGAGGCTGATCTCGATGCCGGCCGTTTCGCTGAGCTCGCTCCCGCGGACGAACCGCCCCTCGGAATCGAAGCGGATCGTGCCGGTGCCCACGTTGATGCTCGTCGTGGGGGAGGCCGAGTCGTTGTAGGTGTTGAAGAGCCACGTGGCGTCCGTGTCGTCCGCGCTGTCGGCGACCCACCGCCAGGTGCTGAAGTTGCTGTCCCGGCCCACGAGCGTGATCTGCATGGTCACGTCCTTGGGATTGCCCAGGGAGTCGTAGAAGATCATGTTGGCCGCGTTGCTCCCCCCCTCCACGGTGCCGTAATCGGCGTCCGCGGAGAAGAGGTCCGTGTAGGTCACGTTGTTAAAGCTCACCTGGATGTCGGTGATCGCGTTCTCCGTGCCGAGGTTGCTGGCGAGGGAGAGGCGCACGGTGTCGTCGGTCGCGCCCCGGCCGGTGTAGTCCACGGCCTGGGCGTGGGTGCTGTCGTATTGGCGCCAGTAGGCCCCGCCGTGCTCGGCCACCACGTCGTAGCCGTCCACGGCCTGGGTCTTCTCGGAGGTGTGGATGGAGCCCATGGCGCCCCCGCTCAGGCGCTCGGTGGTGGAGTCGTCGCCCAGCGCTCCCGCGAGGAAGATGGACAGGTCCTGGATCGTGGTCCCGTCGTAGTCGGGCGAGCCCAGGAGGCCGTCGTCGTAGGTGAAGGTGGCGGTCATCTTGCGGCCGCCCTTGCGATAGGCGATGGTGATCTCGTCGCCGTTGGAGACGCCCAAGAAGGGCCGGATGAGGGTGTTCCCGCGCAGGTACATGAGGTTCGCGAGGTCCGTGGTCGAGACCGCCTGCCCTCCGTCGGGATTCCCGTCGCCGTCGAAGTCCACCGCGTCGTAGCCGACCGGGGCGCCGGTGTCGATCATGGCGTAGTCGGCCACGGCGTCGCCGTCGATGTCCACGGAATCGGCTATGAGGTCCAAATCGGTGTCGATGAGCGTGCCGTCCGCCACCCCGTCGCCGTCGATGTCCCACAGGTCGCCCACGTTGTCGGCGTTCGTGTCGTAGAGGTGGTTGGCGGTGATGTCCCACAACGCGGCGCTCGTCTCCACGTGGCCGACGTTGATGGTGTTGCCGGAGGTCGTGAGCCACGTGGCCCCGGTCGCCGTGGTGGGAAAGGTAGTTGCGGTCGTAATAGAGTTGGGCGTGGCGATGTCCACCGTGGAGTTGAGGTTCCCGGTCATGCCGACCCGGGTCGTCTCCTGGGCGGCGCCCGTCTTCCCGATTGGGATCACGAGGTCGCTGACGTTCACCACGCTCGGGATGGCGCCGTCCTCCGCCGAGATGCCCTGCACGGCCAGGCCCTCGCCTCCGAGAAGCTTCCCGTCCGTGCCGAGGTAAAAGGTCCCGTCGCGGGTGTAGGCGTAGCCCCACACCCCTTCGAGCCCGGTCCGCAGCACGAAGAAGCCGTTCCCTTCAACGGCCATGTCGCGCTGGTTGCCCGTCGTCTGGAGCGAGCCCTGCGAAAAATCCTGGTTGACGCTGCTGGTGTTGGTGCCCAGCCCCACGCTGATGGGGTTGATCCCCCCGCGGGTGTCGCTCGGCGCGGTGCCCCCGCGCAGGGTCTGGGAAAGGAGGGTCGCAAATTGGTGCACCCCTTTCTTGAACCCCACCGTGTTCACGTTGGCCAGGTTGTTGCCGATGTTGTCCATGCGCCGCTGGTGGTTGGTGAGACCACTGATCGCGCTGAACAAGGCCTGACTCAGTCCCATAACGCGCTTCCTTTCTTTCCTTGGGGTCGAGGGTGGCCTTGGAAGCCCCGCGCTCGACCGTCCGTCTGCTTCGGATGGAGAGGAGCGTCTCTCCGCCTCCCGGGCCTCCGCATGCGGACCGGCCCGTTGTCCGAATGGGTTATCCGATCCCTTCCGTGTCCTGTCCGACCATGACGGCGGCGTCGATGTTGGTATAAATGGCGTCATCGGTCTCGCCCACCGGCATGGCGGTCACCACGGTTCGATTTTGGACGCTCACGATCAGATGCACCTGTCCCATCATCACGAAAGCTTCCCGTACCCCTTTGGCCGCCGCCCGGTCCGTGGCGCGGTTCAAACGATCGAGATCCCCGGCCGTGAGCCGGATATTCCGTTCCTCCAGCCGCGCGGCTGCGTGCCTGGAGAAGCGAATCCTGCCGGGCGCTTCGGCCTCGATCCGCGCCTTGAGGATGCTTAAGAAATCCTCGCCCGCGGCGGAGGGTCGAGGCGCGGTTCGCGCCGCCGACAAAGGCGGTGCGCCAATGGAGAGGGCACGCGAAAGCGCATCCATACGACTTGTCACGGTGATTTCCTCTCCTTCACATGTCCTGCAAAATGACCTGATCCACCCTCGTCACGTCCCGGAGGGCGACCCGGTCGCCGTTGTTCAGGTTGAGATAGGCGGTCCCTTGATCGATTACGGCGCTCAGGACCACCCCCTCGGTCTCGAACCCCAGGCCGTTCTTGCCCACGACATAGGTGCAGATCAACTGCGCCGCATAGGCAATCTGGCTCTCCAGTCGCATGGCCGCCAGATCCTGGGTCATATCGATCTGCTGATCCAGGGTTTGAAGCTGCGCGAGCTGCGTCATGAACTCCTGGTTATCCATGGGACTTAACGGGTCCTGGTATCGAAGCTGTGCAATCAAAAGCTGAAGAAACTGGTCCTGGTCTACAAGACTCTTGTTGGCCTGCGTTGAACTGCTCCGCGCATTCTCTTGACTGGAACTGACATACAGGTTTTCCGTCGTTCCTGTTAAAGCACTTATCGACATTTGCATCACCTCCTTTTCCCTTGTTTCGTCAATTTCCGATAATTCATGCAACCATATTCACGCGACTCGGGATGATCGCTCCAATTTCTCCCCAAAGAGAAACCGGCTCATTCCAGTGAATCGGCCTATCCTTTTCCTCTCGATGATGGTGCTGTGAGGTGTTTTGAGACATATCTTGGCTAAATTGAGACATTGTTTCATCCGAATCGTAGGTCACGTCGAATGTCCCGAGCCGCATATTCTGAAGTGCCAGGTTCTGGCGAAGCTCGGAAAGACTTTCGACAAGCAATGAATGCGCCTGGGGATTGTCCGTCTGGACCTTGGCGGACACAACCCCTTCTTTTACAGAGACTTTCAAAGTAACCTTGCCGAGCTCCGGTGGAGAAAGCCGGATCTGGATTGAACTCAGGGCTCGGCGCACGGAAATCCGCATTGCCTGGCCCAGTCGCTCGATGTTCTCTTCCCGATTGAGATATCGTGGAATCGGCGGCTCAGTGCCCTGAGCGGGCAGCCCTCCTTGCATGGGTCCATCCGAGGCGGCAAGCGTGCTTACTCCAAGATTCATGGAGCGCTCCACGAAGACCGTCTCGGGCGTCAAACCGCTTGTGTTTCCGGAACCTGGCGCCACATCGACAGCGGAATCCGGAAGGTCCGTGCCGAGAGAGCCCCGGCGGCGGCTTGGCCCTTTGAAAGATGCGATGTGACCTGTCGAAGGGTTTTTGCGTTGGTCTGCTCCACGTTTCCCGATGCGTCTCCCACCTTATTCAAGTGGAGGGTCATTTCAACGCTTGCGTGTGCCTCCGGCTTATAAGAAGCAACTTCCACCGGCCTCGGCAGGCGAGGAGCCTTTGCGCCGAGCAGAGTTGTCGGCTTGACTTGAGGCTCAAGATCCTGGAAAGAAGGCGCCTCTTCCATCCCAACGCTTTCAGAACCCGTTTCTTTGGCGGTCGCAGGAAACGGTTTCGTGAAGGCGGACTCTTCCGACTCCTTTACGCTAACGAGATGGATCGAAACTTCGCCGGTCGCTTCCGGGGAGGGATTCTGCGGAACATTCTCCGCCGGGAGCGCGGGCTCGCCTGCGGGGGAAGTCCCTGTCCCCACGGGTGCGGGGGCGTCCTCGCCGCCTTGCCGGATCGCGCCGGTTTCGGCTTCTGCGATGGAGGTGGCTTGGAGAAGGCGTTGGGGCGTCTGCAGGTCGAGCTCGGCCAGCATGTCGATCCCCTCCACATCCCTGCGCAGCACGAGCAGGGCCAGGCCCTTCAGGATCGGCCGCGGGAGCCCGGCGAGCGTCGCTTCATCGCAAAGCGCTTCCGGCGCGCCCGCCTCGCGGGCTGCCGAAGCGATCCACTGCGCAAGAACTCTCGTGCCAACCCTGGAGAGGATCATCCGCAAAAGCGCCGGCGCTCCTTGCGCGGCGCTGGCGGCATTGGGCAAGACTTCTCCCGTCTCTATGGCCGGACGCTCCTCCGCGGGAGGCGTCTCGTCCCCCGGGAGACCCTCGGCCGCAAGAAGCCTCACCGAGAGCGCTTGTGCCAGGGCTTCCATCTCGCGCGGGGCAAGGGCCTCGAGCCTCGCCAGGCCGCCAACAAGCGGCGCCTGGTTCTGCGGAATTTCGCTTGGGACCGCATGCGCCTCGATCAGGTTCCGCAGAAAGCTTCCGAGGCGCACGGGCATCGAGGCAACCCATGCCTTGAGGTCTCCGGAAGCCGTCGGGGTCTTTTGGCTGGACGCGCTGGAAGGCGCATCGCCTTCGGACTCGGAGCTCTCCGTTCCGGAGGACGGCGCCGCTTCGCTCGCGGTCGAAAAGAGCCGTGTTTCCATGGCCGCGGCCAGCACGGCCGCGCCTTCTTCCGCAACGGTTTCCGTTGTCGTGTTCATCTCTTCCATCGGTACCGGCGCAAAAAGCCCGCCTGCACCGTTCAGGAGCCATGCGATCAGGTGCGCGAGCTCGTCTTCG
>JAZDLH010000239.1:0-15772 GCA_043802275.1 Planctomycetota bacterium | reverse complement strand
GTATCGTCGTCCAGGGATGGAGCAAGGAAGCGGCCATCGAGGAGATGACCGGCGGAGGGTACGGCTTCCATGCCGTTTATTGCGATACCTTGATTCCCTTTCTTCGGAATATCGACGTGGAGGCGCTTCGGGCATCGGTGCGGGAGACCGAACGGCAAGACGGACGATCCATAAGCACGAGTGCCCCGGAGGGCATCCCTCCCGAGCCACGCGTCCCGTCGTCCTCGGAGGCGCAAGCGGAATCCGCCCGGCGGCCCGCGACCCGGGCCGAAAAAATAGAAAATCCCCATCTCGTCAATTTCTTCCGGGTGAGCGGCGAGCTCTACCGGGGCGAACAGCCGGACGCCGAGGGTTTTCAGGAGCTCGAGCGTCTGGGCGTCCGCACGGTCATCAGCCTCCGCAAGGTCCACAGCGACCGCGGCAAGGTCGAGGGCACCTCGCTCCGGTACGCGGAGATTCCCATGTTCCCCTTCCATCCCGAGAAGGAGGACGTGGACCGGTTCCTGCGCCTCGTCGCCCAAAAGGAGAACGGCCCCTTCTTCGTGCATTGCCAGCACGGTTCGGACCGCACGGGCACGATCTCGGCCGTCTACCGCATGGTTGTGCAAGGATGGAGCAAGGGGGACGCCATCGAGGAGATGACCCGGGGGGGCTTTGGCTTCCACGAAATCTGGCGCGAGGCGCTCCTCCCGTTTCTCGAAAATCTGGACCTGGAGACGCTCCGGGCGCAATACGCGAAGGATGTGGAGGGGCCGGCGGAACCTTTAAAAAATGAGGTGGTAAAGAGCGGCACCGCCGAAGAGGTCCGGCCGGCGGCCGTGGCGGCGCCGTAACGAAGGAGAGAGGAGCAGGTCGTGGCGGACGTGAAAAGGATTCTCATTCTTTCGATCAAGGCGGGGGCGGGACACCTCAGGGCGGCCGAGGCTCTGCAGGCCGCATTCGCGGAGAAGCATCCCGCGGTGGAAGTCCGCCACGTCGAGGCGCTCACCCTCACGAACGCCGCGTTCCGGCGCGCGTTCACCGCCGCGTACAGCAAGCTCGCCACGGACCTCCCCTCGATCTGGGGCATGATCTACGAGGAGATGGAGGAGCGGGCCGCCGACAGCCGCCTGAAGAAACTCGCCACGCTCTTCGACCGGGCGAACGCCCGGCCGCTCGTGAAGGCCTGCCGCTCCTTTGCGCCCGACCGCGTGATCGCCACCCATTATTTCCCGGCCGAGATCTTGGGAACGGAGCGGAAAGAGGGGCGCCTCGCGGCGCCCCTCTTCGTGACCCTGACCGACTACGACATTCACACCATGTGGATCCAGGAGGGCGTGGACCATTACTTCGTGGCGACCGACGAGATGGCCTTCGCCCTGCGGGAAAAGGGCCTGGGCGGCGCCTCCGTGAGCGTCACCGGCATCCCGCTCCTTCCGGTCTTCGCGGGGCGCTTTCCGGGCAAGGCGGCCTTGCGGCGGAAGTTGGGCTTGAAGGCGGACGCCGTGACGGTTCTCGTATCCGCGGGCGGGTTCGGCTTCGGGAGCGTCGACCGGACGGTCGCGCGCCTCGCGGACCTTTCCCCGGACATCCAGGTCCTGGCGCTCGCCGGAAAAAACGCGACGCTCGAGGCCGCCATCCGACAGGTCGCGGCCTCCCGAGAGGGCCGGGTGGTTCCTTACGGGTTTGTGGACAACATGCACGAGCTCATGGCGGCGTCGGACCTGGCGGTCACCAAGCCGGGGGGGCTGACCTCGAGCGAGTGCCTGGCCCTGGGGCTCCCGATGATCCTCTTCCATCCCATCCCGGGCCAGGAGGAGCGGAACGCCGATTATCTCCTCGAGCGCGGAGTCGCCCTGCGCGCGAACTCGACCGCGCACCTCGTCTACAAGGTGCGAAGCCTTCTCGCCGATTCCCGGGCGCTCGCGCGCAGGGCCGCCGCCGCGCGGCGCATTCGCCGCCCGAGCGCCGCCTTCGACATCGCCGACGAGGTGATGCGGACGGGGTGAGGCTGGACCCATCCCTATGGATTCGTCTCTTCGGCGTTCTCCTCACGACTTCTCAAAAAGCACGCACTTCACCCGGCGGCCGGGCGCGGGCTCATAGGTGGGGATGTCGCCTTCTTTGCAGCGCGGCATGACGTGGGGGCAGCGCGTGTGGAAGCGGCAGCCCGGCGGGGGATGCAAGGGGCTCGGAACCTCGCCGGAGAGGGCGCGGCGCTCGCGCCTCGCGCCCGGCCGCGGCTGGGGGATGGAGGCCAAGAGTGCCCGGGTGTAGGGGTGCAGGGGCTCGACGAAGAGCTCGGCCTGCCCGGCCTCTTCCAGGACGTGGCCGAGGTACATCACGACCACGCGATGGGCGAGGTGGCGCACCACGGCGAGGTCGTGGGCGATAAAGAGGTACGCGATTCCAAGCCGCGCCTGGAGATCCGCGAGGAGGTTCAGGACCTGCGCCTGGATGGAGACGTCGAGCGCGGAGACCGCCTCGTCGCAGACGATGAAGTCGGGCCCGGTGGAGAGGGCGCGCGCGATGCCGATCCGCTGGCGCTGCCCGCCGGAGAACTCGTGGGGGTAGCGATGGCGGTAAGCGGGGGAGAGGTCCACCTCTTCCAAGAGCTCCGAGACGCGCTCGCGCCGCTCGGCGGCCGCGAGGGGCGTGTGGAGGAGGATCCCCTCCTCCACGATGCTCTCCACGGTCATGCGCGGGTTGAGGCTCGCGTACGGGTCCTGGAAGATGACCTGCATGCGCTTCCGGAGGGGCCGGAGCTCGTCCTTGGGGAGCGCAAAGACGTCTTTCCCGTCGAAGAAGACCTTGCCGGAGGTGGGCGGGAGGAGCCGGAGGAGGGTGCGGCCCGTGGTGGTCTTGCCGCAGCCGGACTCGCCCACGAGGGCCACGGTTTTCCCTCGCGGGACCTCGAAGCTCGCCGCGTCCACCGCGTGGACCAAGCCCGTCACGCGCGCAAGGAGCCCGCGCCGGACCGGGAAGTGCTTGGTGAGGTTCTGCACGACCACCAACGGTTCTTCGCGCATCACGCCGAGGCTCCTTTTCGTTTGTCCGGTGGAACGAATGCCGGGTCGCCCGCCTTCTCCACGGGCACCCTGTGGCAGGCACAGAGGCGGCCGGGCCGCTTCTCCTCGAGGGGCGGGTCTTTCCTGCGGCAGACCTCGTCCGCGAGGGGGCAGCGCGGATGAAACCGGCAGCCCGAGGGGTGGTGCGCCGGGTCGGGCACGGCGCCGGGGATGACGCGGAGCCGTTCCCTCTCCTTTCCGAACTGGGGGAGGCATTGGAAGAGCCCCCGGGTATAGGGGTGCATCGGCTCGGCGTAGAGCTCTTCGGCCGTTGCCGTCTCGGCGATGCGCGAGGCGTACATGACGTAGACGCGGCTCGCCATCTCCGCCACGACCGAGAGGTCGTGCGTGATGAGAAGCACGGCCATGCCGTGGCGCGCCTGGAGCGCGCGCAAGAGCTCCAGGATCTGCGCCTGCACGGTCACGTCGAGCGCGGTGGTGGGCTCGTCGGCGATGAGGAGCCTCGGCCGGCACAAAAGCGCCATGGCGATCATGGCGCGCTGCTTCATGCCGCCGGAGAGCTCGTGCGGGTACCGGCGCATGCGCTCCTCCGGGGAGGGGATGCCCGCCTCCGTGAGCATCGCCACGGACCGCGCCCAGGCCTCTTCGAGCGACACCCGCTCGTGGAGGAGAACCGCCTCGGCGAGCTGGTTGCCGATGGTGAAAACGGGGTTGAAGCTCGTCATGGGTTCCTGGAAGATCATGGCGATCTCGCCCCCGCGGACGCGGCGCATCTCGCGCTCGGGGAGGCGCATGAGGTCGCGCCTCCCCAGGAGGATCTCGCCCGCCGCGATGCGTCCGGGGGGGGAGTCGATGAGCCGGAGGAGGGACAACCCCGTCACGGTCTTGCCGCAGCCGGACTCGCCCACGAGCCCCACGGTCTCGCCCTCGCGGATGAGGAGGGAGACGCCGTTCACCGCGCGGGCGGCGCGCGGGCCCTCGCCGAACTGCACGCTTACGTTTCGGACGTCCAGGAGCACCGGATTCATTCCTCGACCCTTCCCATTCGACCGGGACGGCGTCAGCCGCGCTGGAGGCGCAGGCGCGGGTCCATGGCGTCCCGCAGGCCCTCGCCCACGAGGTTGTAGATCGTCACGGTGTAAAAGATGGGCGCGCCGGGGAAAAGCGCGAGCCACCAGTACACGGTCGGCGCCTCGCGCGCCTGGTTCAAGAGCTCCCCCCAGCTCGCCGTGGGGATGTCCACGCCGAAGCCCAGGAACGAGAGCCCGGACTCCATGAGGATGGAGCTCGCGATGCCGAAGGTCATGCTCACGAGCACCGGCGCCACGGCGTTCGGGAGGACGTGCCGGAAGAGGGTCCGGAGCGAGCTCGCCCCGAGCGCGACGGAGGCGGTCACGTAGTCGAGCGTGCGCTGCTTCAAGACCTCGCCCCGCACGAGGCGCGCGATGCCCGTCCAGCCGGTGCAGCCGATCACGAGCACGATGTTCAGGATGCTCCGCTCGTCCATGATGGCGATGATGGCGAGGATGAGGAAGAAGGTGGGGAAGCACATCATGATCTCCACGAGGCGGAGGATGAGGAGGTCCGCCCACCCGCCGAAAAAGCCCGCCACCGCTCCGGCCGCGAGGCCGATGGCCGCGGCGATGCACACGGAGACGATCCCGACCGCGAGGGAGACGCGCGCGCCGTGGATGAGGCGCACGAGCACGTCGCGGCCCGCGTTGTCCGTGCCGAGGGCGTGGTAGGTCTTCGGTCCTTCCGGCGCCGCCTGCTTCTCCCACCAGGTGGGCGGAACGCGGTTGCCGAAGCCCTGCTCGAAGGGGCCGTAGGGGATGAGGGGGAAGACGCCGCGCCCCTTGCCCCCGGAGGCGTCCTGGCGGTAAGGCTTGGGGTCGAGCCGCGCCTGCACCAAGAAGAAGGGCAGCGCCAGCGCCGCGGCAAGGAAGAGGTAAAGCCCCGCGCGCAGGCGCGAGCTCCGCAGGCGAGGCATCAAGAGGCGGAGGAGCGCCGCGGCGGGGAGAAAGAGGAGCAGGAAGTTGAAGCTTCGCTCCAAGACAAGCTCCGGCGCTTCCGAGGGCGCGAAGAACTCGCGCACGAGGGGAAACGCGGTCCGGCCCGCCTCGGTCCAGACCAAGGGGCGCTTCTCCGCCAGGAACGGCGCGAGGAAGGCCACGGCGAAGAGGAGGCCCACGAAGACGAGACCCGCCATGGACTGACGGCTGCGGCGGAACTCCCGCCAGACCATGCCCCAGTACCCGGAGCTTTCTTCCGGCGAGAGGGCATCGGCCGGGGGGTCATTCTCTCGCTTCAAAGGAGACCCTCGGATCGACCAGGACAAGCAGGATGTCGGACAAGAGCACCCCCAGGAGCGTGAGGAGCGCGCTAAAGGCGAAGAGCGTCATGAGCACGGGGTAATCGCGGCTCGAAAGCGCGGTGAGCGAGAGGTCTCCCATGCCCTCGATGTCGAAGAGGTACTCGATGATGATGGAGCCTCCGATCATTCCGGGGAGGATCCCGGCCATAAGCACCACGAGGGGGATGAGGCCGTTGCGGAGGGCGTGCTTGAGGACGACGCGCGCCTCGCCGCAGCCCTTGGCCCGGGCCGTGCGGATGTAGTCCTGCCGCACCACCTCCAGAAGCCCCACGCGGGCGTAGCGGGAGAGCGCCGCGAGCCCCCCGTACGAGAGGCAGGCGACCGGCAGGACATAGTGCTTGCCCGTCTCCCGGAGGATGGCCCAGTAGGAGAGCCCGGCGGACACCCGGGGCGCGAGCCCCGAGGTCGGCCACGAGGGCAGCCACCGGGAGACCGCGATGAGGAGCATAAGCCCCACCCAGAAGCTCGGAAGGCTGTAGAGCACGAAGAATACGAAGGAGGAGGTCCGGTCGAGCAGGCTCCCGCGCCGGACCGCGGAGTAGATGCCGGCTGGCACCGCCACGAGATAGATGAGGATCATGGCCCAGAGGTTGAGCTTGAGCGTGACCGGGAGCCGGGCGCGGATGAGCTCCCACACGGGAGTGCCGAGGTTCAGGGTGATCGATTCGCCGAAGTCGCCCTTGGTCAGGATCCCCTCGAGCCAGAGGGCGTAGCCCACGTGGATCGGCCGGTCGAGGTGGAAGCGCTTGCGGAAGAGCTCGGCCGCGTTCGAACGGCCCTGGCCCTCCCTGAAGGTGCTCGACTCCGCGCCCTGGCCGAGGTAGCGAGCGCGGACCGGGTCGCCCGGCGCGATCCGCATCATGACGTAGCTCACGAAGGTGATGACGAGGAGCGTGGGCACGAGCCACAGGAGGCGTTTCAGGATGTAGGTCCGCATGGGGCCCCTCATTCCTGCCGCTGCATGGATTTCGGCACCCAGTGAAGCTCGCCCACCATGCCGAGGGGATAGACGATCATGTTGCAATAGCGCTTGCTTCGCGCGGTCATGGCATGGCCGCAGGAGAGGAAGGTGTAGGGCTGCTCCTCGTGGAGGAGCCGGTGGAAGCGCTGGTAGACGGCGATGCGCCGGTCGAGGTCCAGGGTCCTGCGCCCCTCCTCGATCAGCCGGTCGGCCTCGGCGTTCTTCAAGCCGCAGACGTTGCTCCCGCTCTTGATATCCGCCTGCGAGCTGTGCCAGAGCTGGTAGGGATCGCTCTCGATCCCGCCGCGCCAGGAGAAGCTGCACGCGTCGAAGGCGAACTCGTCGAGCTCCTGGGTGTAGAGCGACCACTCGGCGGACTTCACCTTCATGCGGATGCCGGCCTTCTGCAGGTCCTGCTGGATCATGGGCACCCATTTCGACTGGTAGGGGTGATTGGCGATCATGAGGAAGGTGAACTCGAAGGGGTCGCGCGCGCCGTCGGCGTCGAGGTCCTTGTCGAGGACCCCGTCGCCGTCCGTGTCGCTCCACCCCGCCTCGGCGAGCATCGCCTTGGCCTTTTCGATGTCAAAGGGCCAGGGCCGGATGGAGGAGTCGTAATACAGGCTGTGCGGCACGAAGTTTCCTGTCGTCGGCACCGCCAGGTTAAAAAATACCTCGCGGATGATCCGTTCGCGGTCGATGCAATGGGTGAGCGCGAGGCGCACCCGCCGGTCGCTGAAGAGGGGTTTGCGCATGTTCCAGGCGATGAAGTTGTAGGCGAAGCTCCGATAGAGGTACTTCTCGAATCGGTTCTCGCCGAAGGGCCCTCCCTCCCGGAAGGCCGCCTTCTTCCGGGCGTCGTGCTCGCGGGTCAGCTCCTCGGCCCGATCCACGTCGTCGCAAACGGTGAGGAAGTCCGGCGGTGGGGTCTGCTCGACCCACTGGACGGCCGTAAGGCCTATGAGGTCGAGGGCGCCCTTTGTGAACTCGATGAGCGTCTTCTCCGGGTCCTTGATCTCGCGGATCTCGAGGCGCTTGATGTGCGGCAGGGGCCCGAAAAAGTTTTCGTTCCGGAGGAGGACGATCCGGTCGCCCTTCCGGTACTCCGCGAAGCGGTAGGGTCCGCATCCGACGATGACCTGGTTGCGCGCGGCCTTGTCCTTCAGCATGTCCTCGGCAAAGGCCTCGTCCGAGGTTTCGGGATCGGGCCGGTAGAGGTGGCGGGGCAGGGGGGAGAGGCTGAGCGTGGATTCGAGCGACAGGAAGTAGGTCTTTTTCCAGATCGCCCGGAAGGTGAGGTCGTCCAAGACCTCGATGCGGTCGAGGTCCTGGTAGTAGTTGCGGATGGGGTCGCACGGGAGGTTCGGGTTGCGGATGGTGTCGATGTAAAAGGCAAAGTCCCGCGCGGTCACGGGCACGTTCTTCCACTCCCGGCCCGTGACGGGGTCCTTGAAGTCGTGCCAGAGGATGCGCGGCCGGAGCTTCACCGTGATGACTTTGCCGTCGGGGGAGACCTCCCACCACTCGGCCATGCGCGGCTCGAAGCGCTTGGGGTCCTTGGCGTTGCGGGAGCCCAGGCTGTCGTTGCAGTAGCCCCACAGGTCGGCGACCGTGGCCTCGTTGTTGATGACGGTGTTCAGGTTCCCGGAAAAGGACATGACCGAGCTCACGCGCTCTCCGCCGTCCTCGGCCTCGGGGTCTTCAAGGTCGCTGTTGTTGAAGGGGAGGCGCGGGTGTCCCTCGCCCCCGACGGGCGCGCCGGGGTTGGCTCCCTGCAGGGCGAAGCGGCCGCCTTCGAGCAGCATCCGAAGGGATCGGATCTCCTTGGTGTTTTCCTCGATCGCGCGCTGGGTCTGGAGCTGGCCCTGGCGGACGAAGTCCTGGCTGTCGATGACGAAGTACACGCCGGCGCACGCCGCGACGAGGAGGAACGCCAGGAGGATGTTCGTAACCGTCGACCGTTCGCTCATGGGAAGCCTCCTTATGGTACAGCCTTTTCCTTGACCCGCTCCAGCGCCTCGGCGGGGCCGGTGGCGCAGAGGACGGGCCGTGAAGAGAGATGCGCCCGGGCCGAGCGCTTCACGTCCGCGAGCGTAACCGCCCGGATGCGCCCGGCGAAGCCCTGGTGGAAATCGTATCCGACGCCGTAGAGCTCATCGTAGGAGGCCTGCGTGGCGCGCGCCTCAAGGGACTCCTCCTCCAGGACATCGGCGATCACGACCGTCTCCTTGGCGCGTTCGACTTCCTCCGGCGAGAAGTCCCCGGACTGCGCGCGCGATAAAACTCCGTCTATGGTTCGCAGGACCGGTTCCACGTTCTCCGGGCTCGTCTGCGTGAGGATGCGGAGGACGCCGGTGCCCAGTCCTTCCCAGTTGTACGCGTGCACGAGGTAGACGAGGTCGGCCTCGCCGCGCAGGGCCTCGTGGAGCCGGCCCGAGGGATAGGTATAGCCCGAAAGGATCGTGTCGAGCACGAGGAAGGCCGGGAGGTCCGCGCTCCCGAAGGGCTCGCCCGGAAAGCCGTAGGTGAGCACGACCTGGTCCTTGCTGTTGGATTTCGCGGCCGTCGTCCCTGTGGGCGCCGTATGGGCAAGGGGGGAATAGGTCCAATACGCACGGCCCGGTCCGCCCATCGTGCCGAAATGCGCCTGGGCCGCCTCCACGGCCAGGTCCCTCGAGACATTACCGAACACGGCGAGGACGCACGCCTGGGGATTGAGGACCCTCGCGTGATAGGCCTTGACCGCCTCGACCGTGAGCCGGGGAAGCGATTCCCGCGTTCCCAGGGGAATCCTTGCGTAGGGATGGCTTCCGAAATAGGTCTCCCGGAAGAGCCGGCCGGCCTCCTCCTCCCAGGAGTCGGCCAGGGATTCCAGCCGGCGGAACTGCAGCATCCGCTCCCGGGTAAAATCTTCCTCCGCAAAGCGGGGGGTGCGCACGACCTCCGCGAGGGTGGCCATGCCCTTCTCAAAGTCCTCGGGCAAAAGCTTCAGGCCCACGTACCAGGAGTTATTGCCCGACCGCGACCAGAGGCGCGCGCCCAGGTCCTCTACGTCCCGGTGGAGCTTTTCCTTGCTGCGCTTCTCCGTGCCCTGCAAAAGAAGCGTGGCCATGAGCTGAGAGATACCGTTATCCTCCTCCGTCTCGGACAGGACCCCGCCCAGGAAGGTCGCCTGGATGAGGACCGATTGAACGTTGGGGTCGAATCCGTAGAGGATCCGCGCGCCGTTCTCGAGCGCGATCTTTTCCACGGAGGGGGAGGGGGCCCTAGTTTCCGCGGCGACAGGGGCAGCCGCGACCTCCTGAGTCCTATCCTCTGCCTCCCTGCCGGCCGGGGATTCGGCCGGGGCGGGATAGAGCAGGGCCACGGTGCGGTTTTCATCCGTGAGGTATTGCCGCGCCACGCGCAGGATGTCCTCGGGTCTTACCCGGCGAATGCCGTCGAGGTAGCGATCCGTGAAGTTCGGGTCGTGCAGGAGGAGGTAATTATACCCGATGTCGCTCGTCTGGCGTTCCATGGTCTCCCGCTGGAAGACCTCGTCCGTGATCTTGTTTTTGACGGCGCGATCGAGCTCCTCCTGCGAGACGGGCTCGGTCTTCAGGCGGTTCAACTCCTCCAGCGCGGCGGTCAGCACCGCCGCCCGGTTTTCCTCGGGGAAGGAGGCATCGACGCCGAAGACGCCCGCATTGTACATGGGCGTGTAGGAGTAGGCGGAAATTTCCTGCACGAGCCCCTTTTCCCGCAGGGCCCGATAGAGGCGGCTCGTTCGGCCCTTGCCCAGGATGTCGGCCGTGAGGTCGAGCGCAAAGAGGTCGGGGTGGTCGAGCGTCACGGTGTGGTGCCCCATCGCGAGGTAGGTCTTCCGGATCTTGGGCGAGGCGCGCTCGGCCCAGCGGGTGCTCGTCTGGCGAGGGACGGGGGGCATGGGCGGATGATTCGGCACCCCGCGCGGGCAGCCGGCAAAGGCGCGCGCCACGGTCTCCTCCGCGGTCTTCGCGTCCACCGCCCCCACGACCGCCACGACCATGTTGTTGGCCACGTAGTAGCGTCGATAGAGGCGGGCGACGTCCTCTCGCGTGACGGCCTGGAAGAGGGGGAGCCGGCCGATCACGGGCTGGCCTGCCGGGTGGCCGGGGAACATGGTTTCGTCCAATAGCTCCTGCACGGCGCGCTCGGGGGTGTCCAGGTTTTTGCGGATCTCCTGGAGGATGACGCCGCGCTCGCGCAGGAATTCCTTCTCGTCGAGCAGGCAGTTCGCCATGAAATCCCCGAGGAGCCCGGCCGCGACGGGGAAGTGCTCGGCGTCGGTGGTGATGAAGTAGACGGTCGCGTCGCGGGAGGTGTAGGCGTTGCTGTCGTTGCCGATCCGCTCGAGGAGGGCGCGGCTCTCGGCCTCGGTGCGCGTGGAGGTGGTCCCGCCGTGGATGACGTGCTCGAAGTAGTGAGAGACGCCGCTTCCGAGCCGTTCCCCCTCGTAGATGCTCCCCATCCGGACAAAGACGCGCGTGGCCACCACCGGCGCGGCGCGGTTTTCCTTGCAGAGGAGGGTGAGGCCGTTCGTGAAGGTCACCTCCTGCACGCCGTGGGCATGGATTACGCGCCGGTCCGCCTCGAGGGGAGGCAAAGCCTCCGACGCAGCCGCCAGGGCGCCCCAGGCGAGGCCTATGACCAGCGGTAGGAGAGGGACGCGTCGTTTCATGGAATAGTCCTTGGAATCGTTGGCTCCGTCCGGGGGCAGGGCCCCCCTATAGGGTTTATGAAAATCGCATGGGTTCGAGGGGCCGTCCCTCGGCCGCGCAATGCTCGGCAAAGAGCTCGAGGTAGGTCTTGGGAACGTGCCTCCCCCGGTCGAGGCAAAGATCCTCCAGCACCGCGTCGATGGCCTCGGCCGAATCCCCCTCCACCTCGATGAAGGCACCGAGTCCCGGCAGGAGGTCGAGCGCCACGGCGCTGTTGCGGTAGCGCCAAAGGTGCCGCCGCTTTTCATAGTACCAGGTTTCCCCGTATCCCAGGCGCTTGAGGATTTCCCGGGCGTCTTCGAAAGAAGCCACGGGGCAGTTGATCTCCTCGCGCCTTTTGAAGTCCCCGGAGGGAAGAACACCGCCCTTGTAGGTCAGAACCGCCCCCTGGTAGTCGCGCAGGCGCAAGAGCCGGCCCGAGGCGCGAAGCGTCCCGTCCGGCGTGTCGAAGAGGCGGTTCCGCTCGAGCGCGTCCCCGCCATCCTCCGCGCCGAGGTCGCAAAGGCGCCTGGCCAGGGCCTCCCGGTCGGGGATGGGGATCTTGCATTCCACCTCGAGGTATTCCCGCCGGGGGGCATTGGACATGGGTTCGTCCTCTTCCTAAGGATTTTCCGCGCGGATCATTTCACCAAGCGACAGATCGCCTTGAAGGCGGGATGGCCGGAGTCCCGCAGCATCTCGTAGAGGACGCTCTCCGTGACCGCGAGGGTCGCGCCTGCCTGCATCAGGCGCTTGAGCGCGAGGATGCAGTGGCTCATCTTCCGGCTTCCCACGGCATCGGCGGCGACAAAGGTTTCGTATCCCTCGGCGATGAGGCCGAGGGCGGTTTGCAGCACGCAGATATGCGCCTCGATGCCGCAGAGCACGACCTGCTTCCGGCCGAGCTCCTTGAGCGCGCGGACAAAGGCCTCGTCGCCGGTGCAGCCGAAGGCGGTCTTGGCCACGTACGCCACCTTCCGGGAGGCGGCGCGGGCCTCTTCGACCGCCTCGCGCACCTTGGGCACGGTGGGACCGAGCCCCTTGGGATACTGCTCGGTGAGCACGATCGGAACGCCCAGCTCCTTCGCTCCCCGGATGAGGCGCACGGTGTTGGCCGCCACCTCCTGGCCGTCGCTTATGACCGGGAGGAGCCTCTCCTGGATGTCCACGACCACGAGAACCGCTCGTTCCGCCGAGAGAAGGGACGCCCCTGCCATGCCTCTTCCTTTCCCAACGACTTGGAATGACGGCCGGAACGCTCTTGCATGCCGCGATCAGCACAAGAGCGTTTGTTCCACGACCGCCCGTCAACGGCCAGGCCGCATCGATCAAACCTGCGCCTGCATTATTCCGCTCCGGCGAAAGGCGTCAAGAACATTCAGGCCCGGCTCGCGAGGCGGCGTTTCGGATCGTTTGAGCCGAACCACGCCCAGTCCTCGGGGAGAGGATGACCGGTTGAAGGGGGATGCCTTTCGGGTTGTAACGGGCGATCAACTCGCCCGGCGTGTATTCCTCCTTTCTTTCCATCCATCCGCACCCATAGGCCAGGAGTCCCACGACGCGCTCCGCCGGGACCGAGCCAGGCGATGAACAAGGTCCGGGCGTTGCCCAAGTGCAGCGCGACGGTGGGACTTGGCGCCACGCGACCCCGCAGGCCTGTTTTCGCCATTACGTTCTTCCCGTCGTCCCGCTCGCTTTACCGATTCCCAGGCGGCGCCGTCGCAGCAACCGGCCGAGACGGGGCTATCGTAACAAAGGCGAGGCGGATTCGTAAAGAGCCCGAAATCATTCGTGACAGCAAGACCGATCTGAGGCGCCCGGAAACGGTTGCGCGTGCGATGGGATGCGACATTTTCTTTTGACATCGTTTCGTCAACCTGTATCCTTATTTTCGTCCGTAGGATAGGCTTGCCGGTACCGGTAGACATGGGCGGAGGAAAACCTTGTATTCTCTCACGGTGAATGCGCCGGCCAAGGTGAATCTCTTTCTGGAGGTCGTTCGCAAGCGGGCGGACGGTTATCATGACATCGAATCCGTCTTCCACGAGCTGGAATTGGAAGACCGGCTGTGTTTCCGGCGGCGCGAGGATGAAGAGCTGCGCCTGGTCTGCGACGCGGAGGACCTGGCGACCGACGGGACGAATTTGGTCCTGCGGGCCGCCCGGCTCCTTAAGGAAAAGACCGGCTGCCGGTTGGGCGCGGATATCGCGCTGCAGAAGCGCATTCCCATGAACGCCGGCCTGGGCGGAGGGTCGAGCGACGCCGCCGCCGTCTTCAAGGCCTTGAACGCCTTGTGGGACCTGGACCTGACCGTCTCGGAGCTCGGCGCCCTGGGCACGGAGATCGGGTCGGACGTTCCTTTCTTCCTCTACGGCGGCACGTGCCTGTGTCGGGGGAGGGGCGATCTCGTGGAGCCCCTCGCATTCGCGCCGGTTCTGGAACTCGTCCTTGTCTTTCCCGAGTGGGGCATTTCGACGGGCCGGGCGTATGCGGCCCTGGAGGGGGGCGAGACGGGCGCGCGCACGCCGAATCCGTTCCTCTCGGCCCTGCGAAAGGGAGACCTCCCGGGGATCGCCTCCCAGATGTTCAACCGTTTCGAGGAGGCCGTCTTCCGCATGGAGCCCCGGCAGGAGGCCCTGTACCGGGCCTTGTCCGCGCTCGATTTCCTGGCGGTCCGGATGACGGGGAGCGGGTCCACCTTCTTCGGCCTAGTGGGAGAGGGCAACGATCCCGAGGCGTTGGTCCGACAGGCACGGTCGTGCGCGGGCGTGATCGATGCGCTCTCCACGCGCAGCGGCCGGCCGAGCACGGCGTGAGGGAGGGGAGAGGGCCATGGAGATCACGGAGGTGCGCATCCGCCTGGTGCAGGAAGAGGGGAAGGAAAAACTGCGGGCCTTTGCCAGCATCACCTTTGACCGTTGTTTTGTCGTGCGGGAGGTGAAGGTCATCGAGGGCGAGAACGGCTTCTTCGTCGCCATGCCCAGCCGGAAGGCCATGTTCCGCTGCCGCGAATGCGGGGCCCGGAACGTGCGCCAGTCGAGTTTCTGCAACGGCTGCGGCCGCCGGCTTCCCTCGATGAGCGCATCGGATCCGAGGTCGCGCGAAAAGCTCTACATGGACCTGGCCCATCCCGTGAACGCGGCCTGCCGGCGCTGGATCCACGAGGCCGTGCTCAAGGCCTACCTCGAGCAGGTGGAACGGGCGCGCACGAGCGAAGAGGCCGTGCGCCTCCACGCCGAGGAGGAGCCGCCCGTCCCGGCTGCGGAGCCCCTTTCCCCCGGGCCCGCCGGCGCCCCTCAAGCCGTGCCCGCCGCGGTCGATTCCGAAGACCCCGCCCCTCTCTCCGGCGAAGAAGTCACGCCCCCGCCCGCCGAGACGCCGGATGGGACGAAGACCGAAAGCGGTTTCGACCAGGGCATCTTCGACTGATCCCGGTTTTTTCCCGGGTTCTGTCTTAAAAAGGGTCAAACCTCGAGTAGGGCAGGCGTCCCTGCCTGCCACACGTAATTTTTGACTCCCGACCGGCACAGAGGCCGGTCCCACTTCCCAGTTTTCAGACAGAGCCTAACCATCGGGCAGAAGTTCGATATTGAAACGCTGCGGAAAAGCTGAGTCGCCTTAAAAGAGCTCCACGTCGGATTTGGCCCCCTTCTCCTCCTCTGCCACCTTGTCAAACTGGATACGGAGCATAGGCCGCGCCTCATGCAGGGCATCGATCAGCTTGGGATCGACAAACGTGCCTTTCAGGTCGAGAAATTCCAGTTTCGGAAGGTCGAGAAGCGGTGACAAGTCTTTTGCCGCGCATTTGGAAAGATATAAGTATCTAAGGTATTTGAAGTTTTGGAGCGGGGTGAGGTCTGTCACGTTGGTGTTGCCCATCAACAAGGTGTCCAGACGGGTAAGATTGGCAAGAGGAGTAATATCGCTTACCGGCGTTTCAGAGAATGCCAAAGCAGTTATTGAAATCAACTTCTCCAGGGGTGTTAAATCGCTCACCTTGGTCTGAGAGATGAATAGCTCCCGGAGCGATTTCATGTCCTTCAGGGGCGAGATGTCTTTAACATTGGTATGGTTCAATTTGAGCGTTTGAAGGACTTTCATATTTTGAAGGGGCGACAGGTCGCTCACGGGTGACCAGGAAAGATCAAGCGTTGTCAAACGGGTGAGATTCCGTATAGGCCCGAGGTCTGAAATATCCGTATTCGCGCATTCCAGCTCTTTTAAATAAATGAGGTTCTGAAAGGGGGCAAGGCTTTGGCCGGTAATGCCCGACAATTTTAATTTTTTAAGATGCGTGAGATTTTCCAGAAAGGAGGGATCAGCGGGGCCATTTCCTTTACCATAGAGGTTGACAAATAGGGTTTCAAGATTTTCAAGGTTTTTAAGCGGTGTTAGATCCGGAGTTTCGCTTTCCCCTTGAAAATACAACTCGCGCAAAGAAACAAGGTCTCGCAGCGGGGCAAGATCGGTAGCTCCTGTCCCGGTCAACCATAAGGTCTGCAGCGAGTCAAGTCCGATCAAAGGGGTCAGATCGCTTTGCTTTGTATTCTGGAAATCAAGAGACTGGAGTTTTTTGAGATTGGCGAGGGAGCCGATTTTGCAGCTTTTGATTTCGATCAAGGAAAGCCCTTTCAAGTTCGTAAGGTTCGAAAGGGGTGTAAGGTCGGCCGAGGGCACTTTTCGAAATTCAAGATATTCCAACTGGGTCAGA
>JAZDLH010000238.1:0-4946 GCA_043802275.1 Planctomycetota bacterium | reverse complement strand
CTGGCCGTCGACCACCACCATCCACTTCGTGCCCTTGCCCCGCTTGGTGGGGCCGACGCAGGCGCCCCTTTTTTTGCCGGGGCGAAGCTGCCGTCGATAAAGGACTCGCTCCAGGCGAGCTTCCCTTGTTCGTCGAGCGCGAGGCACTTGTCGATCCGAACAGAAATCCGGGGACACCATACTAATTTTTATCCTTCGCCGGGCGGCCGTCCGCGTTCTTGTCCGCCTTTACCCGCAGAGGGTACGGACGGGCGAAACACGTGTCAAGCCCGATTCGATGAAAAACCCGATCCGATGAAAAATGCTTACCTGCCCCTATACTTCCCTGCCTTGTCCTGCCTTGTCCTGCCCTGCCCTGCGCTTCTCTTCCCAAGGCGCGCGTACTTGCGAAGCTCAGACCCGCACGGCTCCTCCGACGGTCCGCTCGCGGAGGCGCCTTCGGTAGCGGTGGAGAACGGGATTCACCTCCATGCGGAGGAACCGATCCACCTGCTCCGGCGCGCAGCCTATGTGCTTTCGGGGGTCGAGTAGAGAAACGAACTCCTTTTTCACCGCGGCGAAGACCGGGTCCGAGGCGAGGCGGTCAAGAAGGTCGTTCTCGCGGCCCTCTTCCTTGACCGCGCGGCCGGCCGCCTGGGAGTGGAGCCGGAGCCTCTCGTGCAGGGCCTGCCGGTCGCCGCCCGCGCGGACCGCGGCCATGAGGATGTCCTCCGTGGCGAGGAAGGGAAGCTCCAGGGCGAGGTTCCGGGCGATGCTCTTGGGATAGACCACGAGCGCGCCGCATACGTCGGCCAAAAGCTCGAGGATGGCGTCCGCCGCGAGGAAGGCCTGCGGAAGGACGATGCGGCGGTTCGCGCTGTCGTCGAGGGTGCGCTCCATCCACTGGGTGGCGTGGGTCATGTAGGCGTTCATGGGGAGGGTCATGAGGAAGCGCGCCAGGCCGCAGATCCGCTCGCAGCGCATGGGATTCCGCTTGTAGGGCATAGCCGAGGAGCCGATCTGCCTCCTCCCGAAGGGCTCCTCCACCTCCTTCCGGTGCGCGAGGAGCCTGAGGTCGGTGGCGCACTTGTGCGCGGACTCCCCCAGCCCCGCGAGGCCGGCGAGGATCTGCGAGTCGAGCTTGCGCGTGTAGGTCTGCCCGCTTATGGGAAGCGTTTTGCGGAAGCCCATTTTTCGGGCGATGAGGGCGTCCAGGCGCTCCACCTTGCGCCGGTCGCCCTGGAAGAGGGCGAGGAAGCTCGCCTGCGTGCCGGTCGCGCCCTTGGCGCCGAGCGGGACGAGGCGCTCGATGCGGTGCTCGACTTCCCGGAGGTCGAGGAGAAAGTCCTGCATCCAGAGCGCGGCGCGCTTGCCGAGGGTCGTGGGCTGCGCCGGCTGGAGGTGCGTCAGCCCCAGCACGGGCCGTTTCCGCTCCCGGCGCGCAAAGGCCGCGAGGCGGTCGAGGACCGCGGCGACCTTGACGGCCGTGAGCCCGAGGGCCTCGCGCAGGATCAGGATGTCGGCGTTGTCGGTCACGTACGCGCTCGTGGCCCCGAGGTGGATGACGGGCGCGGCTTTCTTCGCCTGGAGGCCGAAGGCGTGGACGTGGGCCATGACGTCGTGGCGCACCTCGCGCTCGCGTTGCTCGGCCGCGGCCCAGTTCACTTGGTCGACGTAGCGCCGCATCTCCTCGATCTGGGCCGGGCGAACGGGGAGCCCCAGGGCGCGCTCGGCCTCGGCGAGCATGACCCAGAGACGCCGCCAGGTGCGGACGCGCCTCTCCGGCGAGAAGAGCGCGGCCATCTCGCGCGAGGCGTAGCGCGCGACCAGGGGATTCTCGTACGCGGCATAGGGGTCGCTCCTCTTCATGCCTCCTCCTCTCCCTCCTCCTCGGACTCGTCGGAGGACTCCCCGGCCGCATGGGAGGAAGCCGCGGCAGCCCCGCCGGCGGGTTCCTCCGGTGCGCCGTCCTCCTTGCCGCCGTTCTTTCCGTTCCGGCCGCCCATGACGCGGGCCACGGCGGAGACGGTGTCCTCCGCCTCCAGGCGGATGACGCGCACGCCCTGCGTGGCGCGGCCGATCACGCGGATCTCCTGCACCCCGGTGCGGACGACCATGCCGCCGGTGGTCATGATCATGATCTCGTCGTCGTCGGCCACGCTCATGACCGCCACGACGTCGCCGGTCTTGGGGGTGCGGCGCATGTTGGCCACGCCCTTGGCGCCGCGGTTGGTGAGGCGGTAGTCCTGGAAGGCGCTCCGCTTGCCGAGCCCCTTTTCGGAGACGGTCAAAACCGCCGCGTTCGGCGTCTCCGCGAGGAGCGAGACGACCGCGTCGTCGTCCCCGAGGCGGATGCCCGCCACGCCGCGCGCGGGGCGTCCCATGGGGCGCACCTTCTCCTCGGAGAAGTAGCAGGCCAGGCCCTTCCGGGTGGCGAGCATGAGCTTCTGCGAGCCGTTCGTGAGCACGACCCCGATCAGGGCGTCGCCATCGTCCAGGCTGATGGCGCGGATGCCGCCGCGCTGGGGCCGGCGAAAGGCGGAGAGCACGGTCTTCTTGATCACGCCCCGCTCTGTGGCCATGACAAGGAAGCGGCCCTCGTCGAAGTCCCGCACCGGGACGAGGGAGGTGATGGTCTCCCCGGCGCCCACCGAGAGGAGGTTCACGATCGCCCGGCCCTTGGCGGCCCGGCCCATCTGCGGGACGTCGTAGACCTTGAGCCAGTGGACCGTGCCCTGGTTCGTGAAGAAGAGGATGTAGTCGTGCGTGGAGGCGATGAAGAAGTACTCGGTGAAGTCGTCCTCCTTGATCTTCATGCCCGTGACGCCCTTGCCGCCGCGGCCCTGGCGGCGATAGGCGCCGACCGGCATGCGCTTGATGTAGCCGCCGTGGGAGATGGTGACGGCCATCTCCTCCTCGGCGATGAGATCCTCGACGGTCATCTCCTCGGCGGCGGCCACGATCTCGGTGCGGCGCTCGTCGCCGTAGCGGTCCATGATCTCATACGCGTCCTCGCGGATGATGTCGTAGACGAGCGCGGCGTCGGCGAGGATGGCGCGGTATTCCCGGATCGCCTTGGTGAGCTCCTTGTGCTCCGTCTCGAGCGCCTCGCGCTCGAGGCCCGTGAGCCGCCGGAGGGGCATCTCGAGGATCGCCTGGGCCTGGACCTGGGAGAGATCGAAGCGCTCCATGAGCCCCTGGCGCGCGGCGTTCACGTCCGCGGCCTTGCGGATGAGACGGATCACCTCGTCGATCCGGTCGATGGCCTTGAGGAGCCCCTCCAGGATGTGGGCGCGGTCGAGCGCCTTGTTGAGGAGAAAGAGCGTCCGGCGGCGGATCACCTCGAACCGGTGGTCGCGGAAGTGCTCCAAAAGCTCCTTGAGGTTGAGCGTGCAGGGTCGCCCCTTCACGAGCGCGATGTTGATGATGCTGAAGGTGTCCTGGAGAGGGGTTAGCTTGTAAAGCTGGTTCAGGACCACTTGGGGGTCCTCGCCGCGGCGGAGCTCGATGCTCAAGCATATCCCCTCGCGGTTGGAATAGTCGTGGATGCCGGAGATGCCCGGGATGCGGCCGTCCTTGACCGCGGCCGCGATGCCGTCGACCACGCGCTGCTTGGTCATCTGGAAGGGGATCTCGGTCACGACGATCCGCTGCCGGTCCTTGCCCACGTTCTCGATATGGCAGCGGCCGCGTATGCAGAGGCGTCCGCGGCCGGTGCGGTAGGCCTCGACGATGCCCTCCCGGCCGCAGAGTAGCCCCCCCGTGGGGAAGTCCGGCCCGTGCACGATCTGGATGAGCTCGTCCACCGTGATCTCGGGGCGGTCGCAGAGCTTGACGAGCGCCGCGCAGATCTCCCGCAGGTTGTGCGGCGGCATGTTGGTGGCCATGCCCACGGCGATGCCGGTAGTGCCGTTTACGAAGAGGTTCGGGATCTTCGCGGGCAGGACCACGGGCTCCCGGGAGGTCTCGTCGTAGTTCGGGACGAAGTCCACGGTTTCCTTGTCGAGATCCTCCCAAGAGCTCCTCGGCGATGCGCGCCATGCGGGTCTCGGTGTAGCGCATGGCCGCGGCCGGGTCGCCGTCGATCGAGCCGAAGTTGCCCTGGCCGTCGACGAGGGGGTAGCGCAGGCTCCAGGGCTGGGCCATGCGCACGAGGGTGTCGTAGATGGCGGCGTCGCCGTGGGGGTGGTAGTTGCCCATGCAGTCGCCCACGATCTTGGCGGCCTTGCGGTACTTGGCCCGGTGGGTGAGCCCGAGGTCGCGCATGGCGATGAGGACGCGCCGGTGCACGGGCTTCAATCCGTCGCGCACGTCGGGGAGCGCCCGGCTCACGATCACGCTCATGGAATAAGTGAGGTAGCTGGTTTTGAGCTCATCCTCGATCCGGATGTCGCGGATGCCGGGGGTCGGGGCGGAGGACGAATCGGCGGTCATGGCGGTCGGTTCCCTCGGGGGTTTGTTCGCGGCGCTCGGCCGGGAATGCGAAGGGCGCGCGGATCACACGTCCAGGTTCAACACGTCCGCGGCGTGCTTCTCGATAAATACCCGCCGCGGCTCCACGAGCTCGCCCATGAGCACGGTGAAGAGGTTGTCGGCCTCGGCCGCGTCCCCCACGCTGACCTGGAGGAGCGTGCGCCGCTCGGGGTCCATGGTCGTCTCCCAGAGCTGCTCGGGGTTCATCTCGCCCAAGCCCTTGTACCGCTGGATCTCGAGGCCTTTCCGGCCGAGGGTGCGGACGCCCGCCAGCACCTCGGCGAGGCTGCGGAGGCGAAGCTCGCCCTTCTCGTCCACGAGCACGAATTTTCCCTCGGCGGCGGGGTCGGCGGGCGGGAGGTAGTCCGTCATGGAAAAACCGTTCCCCTCGAGCGCCTTGGCCGCGTGCTCCATCTCCCGGCAGAAGAGGAACTCCGTGAGTTTCATGACGCGCTTCGGGGCGCCGTTCTCCTCCGGGGCGCGGCCGTTTTCGC
>JAZDLH010000237.1:0-6923 GCA_043802275.1 Planctomycetota bacterium | reverse complement strand
CGCCGTAGGTAAACCCGCCCGGCAGGGCGAGGATTTGATAGTCGGAGAGGCGGTGCTCGCCCGCGAAGAGGCTGTTCACGTGGACGAGGTCCGCCCGCGCGCCCACGGCCTCGAAGGCGTGCCGCGTCTCTTGATCGCAGTTCGTGCCCGCCGTCCGGAGCACGAGGGCCTTTACAGCCGCCATGGGTGACACACCCCTTTCCGTGGTCCCGGCAGGCGAAGCTTCACCATGCGAGCGGCGCCTGCCACGCCGCCCGGAGCCCGTCGAGGGGCTCGTCGATCACGCGCGAGCCCGAGGCGTCCGCCACGACCAGTCGGTTGAGGCCGGTCACGCTGCCGATCCGGCCGAAGGCGACTTCGTGTTGCCGGAGGATCCGCTCGAAAGCGGCCGCGGATGGCGGAGCGACCTCGGCCAAGAAGCGGCTCTGCGACTCGCTGAAGAGGAGCGCATCCGTGCGCAGGGTCCTGTGTTCCGGGACCGGGACCCCGGCGAGGGAGAGCTCCATCCCGAGTCCCCCCGCGAAGGCCGTCTCCGCCGCCGCCACGGCGAGCCCGCCTTCCGACAGGTCGTGAAGCGCGCGCACGAGGCCCTGCGCCGTGCATTCGGAGAGCGCCCGGAAGGCGCCCAGCCCCTCGGCGGGATGCACCTTGGGCACCCGGACGCCCAGCGCGTCGTGGAGGGCAAAGTAGTGGCTTGCGCCGAGCTCGTCGCGGGTCCGACCGATGACATAGACCGCGTTTCCCTTTTCCTTCGCATCCATGCTGACCGCGCGCGTCACGTCCTCCATCACGGCCAGGGCGCTTATGAGGAGCGTCCCCGGGATGGCGATCGTGCCCTCCGCGGAGGCGAACTCGTTGTTGAGCGAATCCTTGCCCGAGATGAAGGGCACGCCGTAGGCCGTGGCGAAGTCGTAGCAGGCGCGCGCCGCGCGCACGAGCCCGCCCAGGCGGTCGGGCTTGTCGGTGTTCCCCCAGCAGAAGTTGTCCAACAGGGCGCACCGCTCGAGGGAGGCCCCCACGGAGACGATGTTCCGGAGGGCCTCGTCGATGGCGCTCGCGGCCATCCAGTACGGGTCGAGGTCGGAATACCGGGGGTTGAGCCCGCAGGCGACGGCGAGCCCGCGCCGGGAGCCGAGGAGCGGGGCGATCACCGCCGCGTCGCCCGGCCCGTCGTTTTGCGCGCCCACGAGGGGCTTGAGGACGCTTCCGCCCTGGACCTCGTGGTCGTACTGGCGGATCACCCACTCCTTGGAGCAGACGTTCCACGAGCCGAGGATGCGCTTCAAGTCCCCTCCGTAGTCGCCTGGGAGGGGCAGGACCGGCTCCGCGGTCCTGGGCTCGGCCCAGACCGCCTCGCGCGTGACGCGCGGCATGCCCTCGTGGAGGAACTCCATCTCGATCAGGCCCACCTCCGCGCCCCGGTAGCGGAGGCGGAGCATCCGGTCGCCCGTGAAGCGGCCGACCACGGTCAGGGCCACGTCCTCCTCGCGCGCGAGGCGCCGGAGCGCCTCCAGCCGGTCGGCATCCGCGGCGAGGACCATGCGCTCCTGCGCTTCGCTGATCCAGATCTCGGTGTAGGAGAGGCCCGCGTACTTGAGGGGAACGGCGTCGAGTTCGACCTCGACGCCGATGGCGGCGCCCATCTCCCCGAGGGCGCTCGAGAGCCCGCCCGCGCCGCAGTCGGTGACCGAGCTAAAGAGCCCGAGGTCGCGCGCGCGGAGGAGAAAGTCGCAGACCTTCTTCTCCTCGATGGGGTTGCCGATCTGCACCGCGCCCGAGGAGATCCGCTCGGATTCCTCGTGGAGCTCCACCGACGAGAAGGTCGCGCCGTGGATGCCGTCGCGCCCGGTGGCCCCCCCCACGAGCAGGGCGATTTGCCCGGCCCGCGCCTCCTTCGCCACGCACGCGCGGGGGATGATCCCCACCGTGCCGCAGAAGACGAGGGGATTGCCGAGGTAGCGCTCGTCGAAGACGATCGCCCCGTTCGCCGTGGGGATGCCCATGCGGTTGCCGTAGTCGCGCACGCCCGCGACCACGCCCCGCAGGACCCGCCGGGGGTGGAGCGCTCCCCGGGGAAGCTTCTCCTGCGGGAGGTCCGGCGGGCCGAAGCAGAAGACGTCCGTGTTCATCACGGGCCGCGCGCCGAGGCCCGTGCCCAGGCAGTCGCGGATCACCCCGCCGATGCCCGTGCCCGCGCCGCCGTAGGGCTCGAGGGCCGAGGGGTGGTTGTGCGTTTCCACCTTGAAGACCGCGCCGTGCGTCTCGTCAAAGGCGATCACGCCCGCGTTGTCCTGGAAGACCGAGAGGCACCAGTCCTTGCCGAGCTCCCGGGTGGCCCGGGCGATGTAGGTCTTAAACAGGCTGTCGATGAGGGCCGCTCCGTCCGGGCCGGTGTAGCGGATGCGGCCCTTCAGGGTCTTGTGCACGCAATGCTCGCTCCAGGTCTGCGCGAGCGTTTCGAGCTCCGCGTCGGTGGGCGGCCGACCCTGCCCGCGGAAATACGCCTGGATCGCGCGCATCTCGGCGGGGCTTAAGTAGAGCTGCTTTTCCGTGGAGAGGCGGAGGAGCTCTCCGTCGTCCAGGCCTTCGAGCGGCACCTCGACGCGCCGGAACTCGTACGAGACCCCGCCGGGCGAGGGGGCGGGGGGAGTTTTACCGAGGGCGATCTCCTCGATGAGGTCGTTGGCGAGAAGCTTCCCCGCGGCGAGGCGCACCGCCTCGGCGGAGACCCTTCCCTCCACGAGGTACCGCGTGGAGGTGCGGACCCACTCGCACGGCGCGCCCAGGTACGCCGCGCCCTTGCGCACGCTCGCCTCGGCCGGGTCCATGACGCCCGGCCGGCGGGCGATCTCCACGGCCACGAGCCCCTCCTCGGAAAGGACCGGGGCGTCGACCGAAAAGTCCTCCGCGACCCCGTCGGCCAGGAGCTCGCGCGCGAGGAGCCTCGCCTGGGCGAGGGAGAGGCCCGCGAGGGTGTAGACGCGCACCGTGCGGACAATCTTCACCCCTTCCAGCCCATGGCGGCGGAGGTCGTCGGCCACTCCCTTGCCCGCGGAGTCGAGCGCGGCGCTCTTCACGGCGACTTCGACGCGGTGCACTTCCGGCATGGACTCTCCTCGGGCCAAGCGGGCGAAAGAAAGACGGCGCTTCACAACCGGCGAAAAGAAACGGAGTTAAATATCCGGTTGTAGTAGGAGAGGGCGCGCGCTTTGTCAACTTTTTTTTCTTGATTAAGATTTCGGCCGAACATACACTAACGAAGATGCAGTCCTTTCCTTTCCGATAGTTCTCTTGGCGTAAGAAAGGGAACCCGATGAAAAGGAAGCTCCGGTCCGCCTTCCATTTCCTTTTGCTTTCCGGGCTTCTGTGCGCGCCGCTCGCCGCGGCGGAAGCCAAGCCCCAGCAGCCGTCGGTCTGGCAGCGGATCAAGACCGCGGACAAGGGTCTTCCTGCCGAAAAGCGAATCGTCCCGAGCACCGCGTTTTACGTCGCTTCCCGGCAATTCAGCCTCGAATACGCCTTGCGCGAGGGCCTCGGCATGGGCGTCCGCGTGACCCGGGTCGAGCTCTTCGTCACCACGGACCTCGGCATCACCTGGACCCGCCACGGAGAGGACCCGGACGCCCAAAGCCCCTTCATTGTATCCCTCCCCGAGGACGGCGTCTACGGCTTCGCCATCGTCACGACCGACAGCCAGGGCATGAGCGAGAGGCCCCCCGTGGCGGGCCTCTTCCCCGAGCAGGTCGTGGTGGTCGACACCGTGCCGCCCGCGGCGAGCTTCCCCTACCCGGCGGAACGGACGGGCGTGGGCGAACGGGGTCTGCCCCTCGCCTGGGAGACCCAGGACGCCTACCCGGCCACCCGGCCGGTCATGATCGAGTTTTCCGCGGATGACGGGGCGACCTGGAACGCGTTCCTCGTCAGCCAGCCCCCGGCGGGAAAGAGCGCGTGGCTGCCCCCCAGTCCGCCCGCGCCCTCCTACCGCTTCCGGCTCACCGTCCGCGACCGCGCGGGCAACCAGACCTCCGTCCCGGCGCCCGGCCTCGTGCTCACCGACGACATGCCGCCCGTCGCGCGCCTGACCGGCCCGGCCCGGCCTCTGGGCAAGACCGTGGACCTCGAGTACTCGGCCGGGGATGACGGCGGTTCGGGTCTCGCCTGGATCGAGCTCTGGACGACCGAGAACGACGGCCGCGACTGGACCCTCTACAACCGCAACGAGGGGGGGTACGCCCCCCTCCGCTATACGAACGAGCTCGCCGGAAGGGTGGGCTTACGCCTGCGCGCGGGCGACAAGGCCGGCAACGCCACCTTCGCGCCCCAGCCGGGCGAGGCGCCCGAGCTTACCCTTGTCTTCGACGCCGAGGGCCCCGTGTTCACCGAGCTCGACCTCCCGGGCCAGAGGGAGCGGCAGTACCGGGCGGGCTCGGTGGTGGACATCGGCTGGACGGTCTTGGACCCCAACCCGGCCGAGAACAGCGTGGCGCTGTATTTTTCCGCGGACCTCGGGCAGACGTGGGAGGCGGTCGTCTCGGACATGCCGGGCCAGGGCGTGTATCACTGGGCCGTGCCCTCGGCGGGCGGAAAGGCCCTGCACAACTGCCTCGTGCGCCTGACCGCGCAAGACCGGCTCGGCAACGCGAGCGAGGCGCAGAGCCCGCAGCCGTTCAGCATTCTTCCCACTCTGGCGATTGCGGCACCGCCCACGACTGTGGAACCGACCGAGCCTGAGGAAGCCCCGTTAAAGGAGCCCGTCATCGAGGTCGTGCCGCGCCGGGTGGAGCCGATGCGCCATCCGTCGGAACTGGAGGGGCTCTCCCCCGAGTCCTCGCGTCCGGCCATGCGGTTCCTGCCCATCGAGAAAGAACTGCCCCCAGCCCTCCCCGCGCCTGCGCCCAAGCCCGAGAAGGAGGCGCCGATCGAGGTGCTTCCGCCCTCGGCGGGATTGTTCCAAATCCCGCCGTCCGCTCCGCCGGTCGTAGTCAGGCCCCTCGAAGGGCTGGAGGCCATCCCGCGGGAGATGAAGGTGCCTCCGGTTGTTCCGGAGCCTTTGCCCGAAGAGAAGGCGGAGGTGTTCAAAGCCCCGCCCGCCCCTGAGTCTTCGGCGGCCAAGCCTGCCGAGGCGCTGGAGACGCTCCCGCGGGAGATGAAGGTGCCGCCAACTGTTGCGGAGATGCGGCCCGTCGAGAAGCCCTCGGCCGCGCCCGAGGCGTTCGCGCCCCTCATCCAGGCGCCGCCCGCCATTGAAAAACCCGCGCCCGCGCCCCGGCCCGTGGAGCCCGCGGTCGCGGCGCCCGCCGGCGCGAGAGCCCAGGCCGAGTTTCTCCTCCGCCAGGCCGAGGTGGCCCTCGAGGACCGGGAGTATGTCCAGGCCCGTCTTCGCGCCCGGGAGGCGCTCGAGGTCGATCCGAACCTGCCGAAGGCGCTCCTCGTCCTCGCGCGGGTGGCCGCGCAGGAAAAGAAGGCCGACGAGGCCCTCCTCTACGTGGAGGGAGCCGTGGCCAAGGACCCGAACAACGCCGACGCCTGGATGGACGCCGGAGAGATCTCCCTCGATCTCGCCAAGAAGGCGCAGGTCCTCTACGACGAGGGGGTGGTGCTGCGGGCCGAACCCGCGGAGATCCAGGAGGCGCGCGAAAAGCTGCACCGCCACCTGAACGACACGGAGAACGCCTTCCGGAAGGCGGCCACGCTCCGGCCCGATTTCAAGGCCGCCTACGACCGGCTGGGCGAGGCTTATTACTTCGAGGGCCAGAACGCCGAGGACCGGGCCACGCACGTGAACGCCTACCGGAACGCCGTCGAGGCCTTCGACGCGGCCTACGGGATCGGCCGGCCGACCTATTCCGAGGCCTTTCACCTCGGGGTCATCCACTACCGCCTGAACGAGCTCGACGTGGCCGAGCGGTACCTCAAGACCGGCTTGAACATCTGCCCGCCCGGGCGCAAGCCCCGGGAGTGCCTCTGGTACCTCGCGGAGATCGAGACGAGCCGCAACCACCTGGACGACGCGATCGCCTACTGGGAGAAGACCGCCGAGGCCTACGCCTCCGAGGACCCCGACCAGGACCGCTTTCGCCAGGACGCCCTGAAGGAGCTCCGCCGCCTCAAGGACATCCGGGGATTTTAGGGCGGGCGGGCAGCGTAATTTGATTGTACTCTTTGGTATTAACCAAAGAGAGGGGCATAGTGTAGCCGAGAATAGGTGTCGGCGTCTAACCCGAACATTTTCAGCGATTATCAATAGGATTTTCAACAATGGGTGAAGATAAACTAGACTATGTTGGATACTGGACAGAAATAAAGTTGCAAATTCTTCGAGATTATGCCAAGGCCTATGTAAAAATAATGAACAAACAGAGCCATATAAATCATTATGCCTTTATAGATGGTTTCGCAGGGGCAGGGACACACGTTTCGAAAGCAACTGGAGAAGAAATCAATGGGAGCCCGGTTATTGCGTTAGAAGTGGAACCGGCCTTTTCGCACTATCATTTCATCGACTTGGAAAAGAAACGCGTCGAACGATTACGGCAAATTGCCGAAACTCGATCTGATGTATCGGTATACGAGGGAGATTGCAATAACGTTTTACTTAAAGAAGTCTTTCCACGATGTAAATACGAGGATTTTCGGCGTGCTTTGTGTCTTCTTGACCCCTATAATCTGAATCCAAACTGGGAGGTAGTCCAAACCGCAGCGGAAATGAAGAGTATTGAGATTTTCCTCAATTTTTCGATAATGGATATAAACAGAAATATTTTGTCGAGAAAAAGCGAGGATGTTGTGACCTGAACCCCGAAAACAGGTCCACATGGGATGAGAAAAATGGTAGCCTTTCTCATTTCAGGAGGACTGCGTCATGAAGAAGAAGCGGTACACGGAGCAGCAGATCGTCTTTGCCCTACAGCAGGCGGATTCCG
>JAZDLH010000236.1:0-4275 GCA_043802275.1 Planctomycetota bacterium | reverse complement strand
CGCAAGGCTCGGCTTCTTGCCGTGCGCTCGCTCGCGGCCGACGCCTTCGAAGGCGCGTTCGGATCGCTCGTGCATTTCCTGGTGGAAGAAGAGGACCTTTCCGATGATGAAAAGCGGGCGCTTTCCAAGGCATTAAGCGATCTATACGGGGAGGAGGAGAAACCATGACGGCGTATTGGAATCGGATAAGCGATCCCTGGTGGGCCTGGATGGCGCCCCTGTTCTGGCAAACGGCGCTTTTAATGCTTTTTGTCTTGACGATCGACCACTTCTTAAAGCGGCGCGGCTGGCCCGAGGTGCGCCTGGCCCTGTGGACGCTTGTCTTTGTAAGGCTCCTCATTCCGCCCTCCTTCACCTTGCCGAGCAGCGTGTCCGCGCGCGCGCTCGAGCTTGGGAAGACGGGGCTCTCGGCGCTCGGAAGGATGAGCGAATCGACGTCCTTGCCTGTGGAGAGAGGAGTAGCGAATGCCGGGCCTTTTAGAGTCACGGAACAGGGCGCCCTTCCTCCAGCGACTCTCTTCATAAGGGACGCGAACGAGCAGTCGGCTTCCGGACTCGCTCCTCATTCTCAAAGGACGCCCCTGTCCGCCCGCGACTTGCCGGGCCCGGCGCTCTCCGCCAAGGGGTGGGCCATGCTCGTCTGGGCTCTCTTCAGTGCAGTCCTTGCCGGGTGGCTTGTATGCTTTCGCGCAGAACGTCTGCGGCGGCTCGCGCGCGCGGGTATGGCCGGAGAAGAGCTCCCTGCCTGGGTGAGAGCGCCTCTTCAAGACGCCGCGGCGAGGCTTCGGCTCCAGCGTCTCCCCCGGGTGGTTTTGACCGATGCCGCGGGGAGCGCGGGCGTATTCGGGATCGCGCGGCCGGTGCTCCTTCTCCCGAGCGCCCTGCGATCCATGCCAAGCGAGGCGCTCGAACACGTCTTGTTGCACGAGACGGCGCACCTCAAGCGCGGGGACCTCTGGATGAACGCCGTCCAGACCCTTCTCCACGTGCTCTTCTGGTTTCATCCCGCGGTCTGGCTCGCGGGCAGGCGCTTGCGGCACCTGCGGGAGGTCTGCTGCGACGCCACGGTGGCGGCCGTCTTGCGGGAGCATACCCCCGCCTACGGCCGCACGCTCGCGGATGCGGCGGCCGTTCTTAGCTCTGTGAAAGGCCGGTACGCGCTGGGGTTTCTGGGGCTCTTTGAAAGCTCGAGCCGCCTGCGCCAGCGGCTGGAATACCTGAAGCGCCCGGGCTGGAAGCACGCGCGCCTGCACGCGGCCTCCGCCGCGGCCGTGGCGGCGCTCATGCTCGCGTGCGTCCTGCCCATGGCCGCGCCAAAGGCCGGGGAAAAAGACACGGCCGGACAGACCGTGAATGCGCCGTCGAATCCGGAATCCCTCGGCAGGATCGCGGGGCATGTTCGCGACTCCGCCGGCCGGCCCGTCGCCCAGGCCAACATCCGGTACGGCAGCGAGAACGGGCAGCCTCGGGGCTCATGGAAAGCCGTAACGGACGAGACCGGCTTTTACTCGTTGGCCGATATTCTCCCCGGCCGCGAGTACTGGTGCGTCGTCACGAAGGAGGGCTTCCTGGATACACACAATTCCTTCAAAATCCCGGAAGACACCGGTGTTCTGACCATTGATATCGCGTTGAAACCGCTCCTCCACACCGAGATCTCCGGAGTGGTGGTGGATGAAAAGGGCGCTCCCGTGGCCGGCGCTCTTGTGGAATGGAGCTACAAGGGCGAAGGGCATTATCAAACTACGCAAACCGACGATGCCGGCGCCTTCCGCTTGGGCCCTCTTACGACCAGCGGTGCCCAATACTTGTACGTCGAAAAGGAAGGATACGCCTATTCTGCCCTTCCGGTGGATTTGATGGGGAAGAAAGAAACCGACAACCTGCGGATCACGCTGGAGCCCGGGTATTCCATCAGCGGCGTCGTGGTGGATGAGGACGGAAAGCCCATTCCCGGAGCTACGGTGCAGCCCAGTCTCGACTCCAGCTTGCAGTCCTTGGAGGAGAGGCGTCCCTTGTTTAGCGTGGTGCAGACCTGGACGCGCACCTTGCCGGAAGGACGCTTCGAGGTCAAGGCCATGCCCAAGGGGGAATACCGCCTCTGGGTCCAATGCGAAGGAATAAACCCGACCTTGTCGGAACCCATCTCCACCGGCACCACCGACGCGCGCATCGTGATTCGTAAAGGCGTGCCGCTCGGCGGCAAGGTGGTGGACGACGCCACGGGCCTGCCGGTCACGGCCTTTACCCTTCGCATGACGGAGGTGAAGAGGGGCGATCAATACGTCACCTACCCGGATTTGTATAAGCTGCAACTTTCGGGGCGGGATTTTCAGGACGACCAGGGTCGATTCGCGTTCGAGGACTTTCCGCCGGACGCGCAGTGCACCCTGGTCGCATCTGCGCCGGGTTACACCTACAGCGATAGGCAAATCGCCGCGCCGGGCAAGCCCGTGGAAATCCGTCTCCAAAAAGGCCGAGAGGTCGCGGTCCACGTGACGGACAAGGTCACGGGCGCGGACATAACCAATGCCAAGGTGCGTTTTTATTGTCTAAAAATGGGAGAACGGCATCCGGGCTCACCGGATGAATTCATCCGTGCGCCGGGGGCCCCTTTCTTGCAGAGCTATTACTTTCCCCCTGTTACGGCCGGGGAAATGCCGGGCGGGCGATACGAATTCTCCGGAGCCGGTCCGTCCAGCCAGTGGCTTCTCGAAGTCACGGCCGAGGGATATTCCCCCGCGATGATCGGCTATGACAAAGGCGGAGTGCCCGCCTCGGTGGAAATCAGGCTTCCGCATGGAACGTCCGTCGACGGACTCTTCAAACCATTGGATGACATGGCGCCGGAAGACTCCCGTATCCGCTGCCGACAGGGAAATATCGTCTTCATGGAGGACATTCAAGAGGACGGAACCTTCCGTCTAAAGGACGTGCCCGTGGGGCGCCTGACGGCCACGCTATTGATGGATGCCAAGAACGAAAGGGATCCGCAACCGATCAATTTCCCGGTCGAGGTGAAGTACGGCAAGGACATGAACCTGACCATCGACCTCTCCGAGTTTTACCAGGTGGAGGGCAGGGTGCTGGCCAATGGAAAACCGCTCGCGTATTGCACCGTCGGCGCCTGGAGCGAGGACCGGAGCGTGAGTTGCGGCGCCCTTACGGATGCAGAGGGGCGCTATCGCCTTTTCTTGAAAACGCCCGGACAATACCGCGTCGCCGCATGGACCTACCCGTTGAACTCGCAGATTGATGACAATATCAAATACGCGCGTGACGGGATGGATTGCGAGGTCAAGGACCTCCGCCAGGTGCTCGACATTCCGCTCTCGGGCATTCTCTCCGGAACCGTGGCGCGGGAAGACGGCGAGCCTCTTACTTCCTTTACGATCAGTACCTGGAGGGACGACCAGGGCAAGCCTTCGTTCTGGGAGCGTTGCCACGAGCCGGATTCCATGTGGGCGACGCTGGGTTATCACCATTACAAAGCAGGGGATCGCTTCTGCGAGGCGCCGTTCGAGCCCGGAACTTATCTTTTGCAAGCCTCGCGATCCTTCTCGGGAACGGATTGGTCGGTCCAGCAAAAAGTCCGGCGTACAGTTACGTTGGACAAAGACAACCTGGAGATAGGCGGCCTGCGCATGGTCTTCCCGGCCCTTCCCCCGACAGGCGGCCTGGACATTGCGCCCGTGGACGCCGAGACCGGCGAGCCCCTCTTGCGATCGGTCCTGGTTGAAGTGAAGAATGATTCCATCAAGAGCGAGGCCTGGAAAAATGTGGTCGGCAATACCTTTTCTTTGCCCGATCTCCCGGCCGGACGTTACACCCTTGTTATCGCGGTTGGCGAGCCGGGGTACCCGGGATTGAGAGATTACCAAACGGTAAGCCTGCCGAACGTGGAAATCCGGGCCAATGAGCGCCAGACCCTGCGCGTTCCCTTCAAGCGCGCAGGCATGTTGCGGGTGACGTTACGCTTCGTCCCGCCCGCGCCGAACTACGGGAAGCCCCACATGATCTTTGTTTGGAAGAATGGCTCGACCGGGCCTATCTTGCTGCAACTGCCGCATCTCGGCGTTGCGCCAAATGTGGCGATTCCGCTAAGCCCGGTTCTTACGGGCGAAACCGAGATGGCCTGCTCCGTGGGCGGGATCCCGCCGGGCGAGCATTCGGTTACCCTCTACTGGATGCGATACGAGACCGACAACCCCGACGCCGATCCCAAGGGCCGGTTCGACCTTCATTTCACCGTGGAGGCGGGCAAGACCACCACGC
>JAZDLH010000235.1:0-2148 GCA_043802275.1 Planctomycetota bacterium | reverse complement strand
CCGGACCCCCGGCTTCAGCGGGCTCCTGCTTCTCTCCCTCTCGGCCGTGTTCCTCCCCCGCGCGCGGGGAGATCGGCCCGGCCTCCGCCTCGCGGGCGTCATTCTAGCCTACATCGGGGGCGTCTTCTGCTTCTACAGCTTCTACTTCTGGCATATCCAGGCGTGGTATTTCCACACGCCCCTCATGGCGTTCTCGATCCTGCTCGGGTGGGCGGCTTCGCGTTGGACTGGCCGCCTCGGTCCCGCGGCCGCACCTCTCCTCATCGGCGGGCTCTCCGCCATTCTCGCTGTCGCCGCCATGAACGGCGCCCGTCACTGGAGGATCGGCTTCTACCCCTGGCAGGCCGTGTTCTATGATGTCGCGCACGACCTCGGGCCGCGATTCGGGGAGGGGGCGCGCTTCGGGGCGTTCAACTCCGGCATCTACGGGTACTACTCCGCCGCGCCGGTCGTGAACATGGACGGGCTCGTCAACAACCGCGCCTTCGACGCGATGAGGGGAGGGACTCTTTTCGATGGTTTCCTGCGCGACTTCGGGATACGCTTTGTGGTGGACCAGGAGATGATCGTCCGCCAGTTCTGGGGCCTCTTCGGGAAGGGGCCGATGGAGTCAACGCTCCGCTCCGTCGCCTCGATAGAGGCGCCATGGCGCTTCGCGGACGGGACCCCTGCCCGTATCGTGGTCTACGAGGTCGTCCTGCCACCCTCGCCACTCGATCGCTTGATAGCTCGATAGATTGATCGCTCGATAGCTAAATCCTGTACCCCTCCACCTCTCCCGCCAGCGCGGGCGGAAGTTCCGCCTCGATATGCACGACCTCGTCCTCGTACCTCTTCGAAAGGACGTTCCCCTCCCGGTGGAGCCTCGAGATTAGCGCCGCGTTCGACTGGGGGACGGCAAGCCGGCAGGATACCATCCTGCGCCCGAGTTCGGTCTCGATCATCTCCCGCAGCGCGTCGCACCCCGTGCCCCGGGTCGCCGACACCGCCGCGTGGAGGGGAAAGCCTCGCGCGTAGCGCTTCAGCCTCGACTCCTCGACGAGGATGTCTATCTTGTTGAAAACCGCGATGGTCGGCTTCCCGCCCGCCCCTATCTCCGTGAGCACGCCGCAGGCGGCCTGGACCTGCTCCTCCACCTGCGGGTGCGCGATGTCGACGACGTGGAGCAGGAGGTCGGCCTGCGCCACCCCCTCGAGAGTCGCCTTGAATGACTCGACGAGGTGGTGCGGGAGCTTGCGGATGAACCCCACCGTATCCGTGAGGAGCGCCTTCCTCCCCTTGGGCAGAACAAGCTCGCGGGTGGTAGGGTCGAGCGTGGCGAAGAGCCTGTCCTCCACCAGGACGCCGGCGGAGGTGAGCGCGTTCATGAGCGTGGACTTCCCCGCGTTGGTGTACCCGACGAGCGCGACGACCGGGACCTCTCTTTTCCGCCGCTGCTTCCCCTGGGTCGCGCGCTCCCGCTCGACCTCTTCGAGCTTGTCCGTCAGACGCTGGATCTTTTCGCGGATGCGGCGCCGGTCCACCTCGAGCTGCTGCTCTCCCGGGCCGCGGGTCCCGATCCCCCCCTCCTGCCGGGAGAGGTGCGTCCAGGCCCTCGTGAGACGGGGAAGCATGTAGCGGAGCTGGGCGAGCTCGACCTGGATCTTGCCCTCGCGCGAGCGGGCGCGCTGCGCGAAGATGTCCATGATGAGCTCCGTCCTGTCGATGACGCGGCAGCCGGTGAGTTCCTGGAGGTTCTTCACCTGCGCGGGGCTGAGCTCGTCGTCGAAGACGACGAGTCTGGCTTCCTCCCGTGCGCAGAGCGCGCGCAGCTCATCCGCCTTTCCCTTGCCGATGTAGTACGCCGGGTTCGGCGCGGGGAGTTTCTGCACGAGTCTGCCCGCCACCTCGGCTCCGGCCGTCAGCGCCAGCTGGCCGAGTTCGGCAAGGTGGTCCTCGACGTGCCACCGGCGGACCTCCTTGGTCTCGAGGCCGACGAGGACGGCCCGTTCGCGCGGGGCGGCGGTCTCGATCCCCCGCCGCGGGGGGCGGTCACTGTCGGTCATATCGGTCTCCATACTCTTCAACGAACTGCTTTCACCACGGAGCACACGGAGAACACGGAGAATAAGGAAAGACACACACTTGTTTGCACCTGATTGCTCTGAT
>JAZDLH010000234.1:0-32036 GCA_043802275.1 Planctomycetota bacterium | reverse complement strand
CAGGAGCGCGGCCATGTTGGCGGTTTGAATGAGCCGCCGGAGGTCGGGAGAGAGGTTGACGAGCTTGAGCGAGCGGTTTTGCCGCAAGAGATCCTGGCGGGCGGAAACGAGCTTGCACATGGCCAGGGTGTTGATGCGCGCGGTCCCGTGAAAATCCAGGACCACTTCCTCGTATTTCTCCGCCACGAGGCGGGCGAGCTCCTCGAGAAAGGCCCGGACGCTCTCCCCCGCGATCTCCTGGAAACGTTCCCCCACCTGGAAGGTAAAACGCATTCCCCTAAGTCTCCTTACAAGCTCTCTTTTCTTGCGCACCGGGAAGGGGCGAATCGCACCGCCTTTCCGCCGGCAAGCACAGCATACCCTGAAAAGACGCGGATTCAATGGGAAAAAAGGGCGGGCCCGGTACGCTCCTCCACCCTTATTCTTCGATACGGCCCTTCTCATGGTCGTACGGCGCGCAAGGGGCGGGCGGTAAAAGGAGTCTTCCCAGGCCGGGCATCTCTCCAACCGAAGGCCACGTCTCCCGTGGCTCTGCTCCAAGGGAGGGAGAGACAGAGCGCCGTTTGGGGCCTCGGGTTTTTTTCTTTGACTTGATCGGGCCCATTTTCAAAATGAAAGAGAGGAGCGCACCGTCCGGTTCCCCGAAGTAAAGGCGGCCGTATGCGCATTGGGCCCGTGGTTCTCTTGTTCCTGTTGGCCGCGTCAATGGCGTTTAGGCCTACCCTATGCCTAGGGAAGACAGCTGTTATGGAATCCCCGCCCGCCGTGAGTCCGCCCGCGGGGCCACTCTTCGAAGGCGGCCTCGTCTTCCCCTCCCCCCGCGCCGCCCTCCCGAATCCGGGAGAGGAGCCGCTTGGCGCAACCCCGCCCAATCCGCCCGTTCGGGCGACGGAAGCCGCGCGCGCGGCGACCGTCTCCGAGCCCTCTTTTTATCTGCTCCTTCTCATCGGCATCTGGCTCATGGTCCAGGTTCACCGGAAGAACAGGGGCGCAGCGCTCCGGAAATGAATCCGTCGCCGTAGGGACGATCAGGGGCTTGGGATGCCCGCTCCTGCAGTCGCGGGAAGGAGGACCGGTCTCCATGAAACCGATCGGCGGCCGGCTCCGACGCTTCCTCGTTCCGCGCGGGCCCGTGAGCGCCTACCGCAGGATCTCCTTCTTCCACTTCCTCACGATCCTAAGCGACCTGGCCTCGGGCCTCATCGGGGTCGCGGCCGCCTGGCACCTTCGCGGATGGGCCATTCGACAGGAGATCATCCCTCCCCCCGACCCCGCGTCGAACGACCTGTATATCCCCATCGTGGCGGCCTATTACGCGACGGCGTTCCTTGTGCTCTTTCACTACGTCGACGTGTATCGGGATCGCCGCTTCATCACGGGGAACCGGGAGGCGGGGCGCATTTTTCACGCCCTTTTCGTCTTCAGCCTAATGAACATCGCCCTGAGCTTCTTCTTCCCACGGGTCTTCCGCATAAGCCCCCTCGTCATGGCTCTCGCTTTCCTCTTCTCAAGCCTTCTCGTCCTGGCGGGGCGCCGGCTCATTTCGTGCCTGCGCCATGCGCTCCGCGAGCGGGGATTCGACACCCGCGCCGCCCTCTTCCTCGGCTCCGGACGCCTCGCCGAGCGGCTGGCCGCTGAATTGTCCGACACCCGGCGTTACGGCTACCGTTTCGTGGGATGCCTTTCGGACGATTCGCCGGGGGGCGCAATCCCGAATGCAGAGACCTTCGAGGAGGAGGACCGACTGGAAGAGGCGATCCGGGGCCGGCGGGTGGAAGAGGTGATCCTGTGCGGGCCCGAGTGGGACGCGGGCCGGGTGGTGACAATGCTCACGCGGCTGCGGCCATTAGGCGTCCGCATCCGCCTGGTAAGCCGCGTATTCAACGAGGTCATCCGCCGCACCGGCGTCCCGTGCGACGGCATCGAAGGCCTCTCGATCCTCGATTTCGATCCCCGGCCCCTGCCGCCCTGGCAGCGAGCGGTCCGGCGCGGGGCGGACGTCCTCGGTTCACTCCTTGCCCTCGTCCTGGCCGGCCCTCTCATGGCCGCCATCGCGCTGGCGGTCCGGCTGGAGAGCGGACGGCCCGTCCTCTTCTGCCAGGAACGGGTGGGACGAGCTTTTCGCCTCTTTCCCTTCTACAAGTTCCGGTCCATGCGGGTGGGCGCCGAGAAGATGCGCGCGGAGATGGCCGTGCAGAACGAAATGGAGGGCGCGGTCTTCAAGATCCGAAACGACCCCCGCCTCACGCGCACGGGACGGATCCTTCGCAAATACAGCCTGGACGAGCTGCCGCAGTTCGTGAACATCTTGCGGGGGGAGATGTCCCTGGTGGGCCCGCGTCCGCCCCTGCCCGACGAGGTGGACCGGTATCAGGAATGGCACTGGATGCGCCTAAGCGGGCCGATGGGCCTGACAGGGCTCTGGCAAGTCTCGGGGCGCAACGAGCTCGACTTCGACGACATGGCTCTCTGCGATATTTATTATCTCTGGAACCAGTCGCTCCTCCTCGATCTCCGCATCCTCGTGCGCACGCTCCCCGCGATCCTGCTCGGGCAGGGCCATTGACCGCCCCGGAACCGCGTCGCTTAGGGGCCGACCGGCGCCGCCTTCAGTTTCGAAACGTAATCCACAGGGAGTTTCATCCAATCCTGCAGGGTTTTCTTGGTCTGGGTCTCCGCGGTGCCGGAAATGAGCGTTTCGACCAATTGAGGAATTTTATCGGGCGTTTGAAAATGGCTCGCCTCTTGAACGGGGCGGCCGGTCGGGAAGCGGGGATAATAATAAACGCGAGAAAGGGTCTCATCCGGGTTCTTGAACTCGAAGTAGGTGCAGAAGTAGGTATACGAGCCCTCCTCGCCGCCGGTCCGCACCTTTGTCTGGCCGGTCTTTGAAAAGGTCGACTTGCCCTGGGTCATGCGTTCCTTCAAGTCCGTCAGAACGCTGCGATAGGACGGGAAGGTCTGGGAGCTGGACTTCGTCTTTCCGGCCGCATCCAGCTCCTGCACGTCGTATTCGATGGACCCCAGTTCTGTGTATTTGCCCCCCCTTTCCCCCTTGCTCGGATCCGCGAGCACTTCTTCCATCTTGATGTTCCTGACCGTCCACAGGGCAACGCCCAACACCTTCCCGTTCTTGATCGTGCGCTGAATGACCCAGTCCCCCTGGATTGCGGTGGCGTAGGGGAAAACGACCGCCATGTCGATGCCCACGATCGCCCGGTCCAGCCCCTCGCCGAAGCCGAGCGTGCGCCAGGATTCCGGGCCCAGCAGCCAGCCGTCGGGCCCCATCCTCAGCATGGCGCTCAGACGCTTGCCGTCCATCACGAGGGTGAAAAAAGCGGTTCTTCCCCCCCAAATATCCTCGGTGTTATCTCCCCCGTACTGCGCGCCGGCCACGGCACTGAGCATGGCGCCCCATGCCTTCTGCCCTGCCGGCACCTGGATCACTGCCTGGAAATTTTTCCGGGCGGTGTCGGCGTCCAGAACCTTGTCCAAGGCGCCGGGGGCAAACCCGACTGCGTCCTGGTGAATCTTATCCAGTTTCTTCCGATCCTCCGGCCGGCTGATATCCAGCTTGTTTTTGGAGGCCGCATCGCCAAGGATTTCCTTGCTCAAGATGTTCAAAAGCGCCATCTTCGATTCGGGCGTATTGAAATTGAAGATCGTAGCCGCGTCTTTCTTGGCGGCTGCCGCCTGGAAACTTTGGAATGCCTTCTCGGGGTAGGCGCTCTCCACCTTCCGCACCTCGATGTCGCCGGGTAGGAAGATCATCTTCAAGACCGCGAGCGCAATCAAAAGAACGATCGCGCCGATGCCGATGGCGATCTTGGTGGATTTTGTCATGGTTTTTTTCCCGCCGGTTTTCTGGCCGAGGCGGATGCCGGTCTTGAGGTTGATCCCGCAATCCGTGCAGATGAAGGCGCTCGACGGATAGACCTTGCCGCACGACTGGCAAATGCGGCCGCTCACCGGGGCCGTTTGTAACGACGACATTCCCGTTTCCACCTCGAACGTTTGTTGCGGCTTTGCCTGCGCAGGGATCTCCATCACCGCATTGCACGACGGACACTTTGCCCGCCGGCCCGCCAGATGATCCGGCGCGTTGAATTTCTTCCCGCACTGGCACGTGACTGTAATCGGCATGTCATCGCTTCCTTTGACCACAAATCCCGCGTTCCCCTGTCCCGCCCCACTCGACCTTGACTCCCCGCATCCCGATCCGCTCTTCCTGGAAGCGGCGTTCACGGATTGTCTTGGGCAAGCGTATATTACACCACGGCGAAAGAGGCGTCAACCTCTCTTTGAAAAGAGAAAAAAGAGATTTTTTTGCTCCGACCGGACGCCTCGTTCCAAGAACCGGGCGATCCCGCCTGCCATGGCTTTGGAATGGACCATCCCCGGTCCGCAAGATGCCGGGCTCGTTCTCCTAATTGGCGGAAGGCCGATGTTCTTTTTTTCTCTTCATGCCCCATTTCCGTCTGCATCGGGAAGGGGATTCTCGCGACATGGCCCTATACTTGAGCTCGCCTTGCCTAAACCGGCATTCAAACGATCATGCCGAGAGGTTCGATTGCATGTTTCCTTGCTCCGCTCTTCTTTCCATTAACTGTAACGTCTTAAGAAACAAAGAGAAACGGTCGATATCCCCCGTATAACCCGTCCGGCAAAATAAGCCGGCGGGTTCTTAAGGTTGGACTTGCTTCGCACCATTGACGACATCGGCATAACTTATTTTTTATAAACACGTTGCGGAGCCGATATTGTGGCTTTTGTCGTGCGATAAAAAACAGGGAAAGGCCATGTATGTCATCACGGGGAAACGGGTTCTGCCTCGGAATGACCGCCGCCTTATTCAAAAAATTCTCCCGCTTCATTCCATGCCGTCAGGGAGAGCGCTTTTTTCTTTTACCGTTATTGAGCGCGTGGCGCGGGGATTTTCTTCCATGTCGCTTTCCAAAGACGAGCGGGTCGAACCGCTCTGGCGCATCCTGGCCCCGATCGTGAGGGACGCGCCATGACCGGACGGCTGGAAGAAGCCGCATGGTGGTGGAGCCGGCAGAAGGAGGCGCTGGTCGGATATGCGGACAGCCCGAACGCGCTGTGGATCCTCTTCGGAATCGCCTTTGCGGAAAGCTCCTTCTTCCCCATTCCGCCGGATATCCTGCTCATGGCCCTCTGCATTCACAACCAGACTCAATCCTTTTGGTATGCCCTCATCTGCACGGCGGGCTCGGTCCTGGGCGGCATGGCGGGATTCGGAATCGGCCGGGGCGGCGGGCGCCCCATTCTCGACCGGCTCTTCCGGCAGGAAAAGATCCTCCACGTGGAGAGGCAATACCAGAAATACGACGTCTGGGCCGTGGCCATCGCCGGCTTCACGCCCATCCCCTACAAGGTCTTCACCATCAGCGCGGGCGTCTTTCGTCTTAATTTTTTTCGCTTCTGCCTTGCGAGCCTCGGCAGCCGCGGCGCCAGGTTTTTCCTGGAAGCGGCCCTTTTCTTTTTCTGCCCCCCGAGGCAGCTGGGCTGGGTGAAAGACACGATCAACAAGTACGACATTGGGATCGGGATGGCGGTCGTCGCGGGCGTGGTCGGCGGATTCTATTTCCTCGGCCATCACGCGAAAAAGCAAAAGTTAGGGAAATGAAAGCCGGGGTCCGGTCCTCTCGTGTTTGGGCTTTTTGCCGCAGGCGAACTTTTACGGGGATACGGCAAGAGACCCCCGTCGGCAGAGGGAAAGAACCCTGACTCAAGGAAAAGGGGTAAGGTCATGCTTAGCTTGGAAGAAAAGGCCGCGTGTCTGGCCAAGGGCGTATTCGCAAAGATCGACGAAGCCGCGCGCCTGGCCCTGGCCGCGCGCATGGGCGAGCGGGAGATGGAAGACGGGCAGATCCTCTTTCTCCAGGGAAAGCCCGGGAGCGAGGTGTACGTCGTCGTCTCGGGCGAGGTGAAGATCGTGCGCAACAACCGGGTTATTGCCTTGCTCGGGCCGGGCGAGCTCATCGGCGACATGGCGGTCCTGGGGGTGGGCAACCGCACGGCCTCGGGCTACACCTGCGGACCGACCCGCCTCCTCTTCCTCGCCGAAAAGGCGCTGCGGATGCTCATCCAGCAGACGCCCGTCATCTCGTTCGCGATCTTCGAGGTCCTCATCGACCGCCTGACCGCCGCCAACGACTTCGCGATCTTCCTCACGAGCGAGCGCAAGGAGCTGGGCGAGGTCCGGGTGCTCTCCGGCGACATCGCGGGGAGCCGGGTCCCGATCTTCCAGGAGCGCTCGGTCCTCGGCCGGAGCCGGGGAGCCCTCCTCGCCGACGGCCTGCGCCTGGCCCTCCCGAGCCGGAACCCCGGGCTCCTCGACCGCCATCTCGAAATCCTCCTCACCCCGGACGGGGTCTACGTGGAGCCCCTGGACGGCGCGGTCGAAGTCGGCGGCGAACGGATCGACGCGGCCGTGCGCATCGAGCCGGACGATCCCGTGGAGGCCGGAGGATTGACCTTGACCGTCGCGGCGGTTCCTTCGAGGTGAACGGCCCGCCTCGCTGGAGGAGGCGATCGAAAAAAGCTGCCGAAGGACGGGCGGGACGACCGGATGAATCCTCGCCCCTTCTTCGCGTTCCGTGGAGGCTCAAATCATGGTTTGCCGATTTCAATGCGCGCATTGCCACGAGGTGCTGAGCGTCTCCGACCGGCTGGTGGGCCGGAGCATCCGCTGCCCCTTCTGCCACGCGGCGCTCACCGTGCCGGAGGCGGATCCCGAGCGCCTCTTTTTGGAATTCGACTTCTCCGAGCAGATCGAATCCTTCGCCCTGAGCCAATGGGACCGCGCCTGCGCGCACACGGCCCATGAGCTCAAGATGGCCACGCCCGACCAAATCCGCAAGGCCCTGATCGCGGTGCGGCGCGCCGAGAGGGAGGATAGGCTCGTGCCCCTCGACGAAGAGCTTCTGCTCCAGGGCGCCCTGGACCACGGGTCCCGGCGCGCCATCCAGGAGTTGGTGAAGGGCACGATCGGCCGGAAGGACATCGACAGCCTCCGCGAGTGCCCCAACTGCTTTGCCAGCGTCTCCAAGGAGCTCTCCTATTGCCGCTTCTGCGGGCAGAAACTGAGCGACTTTGTCCTCTACGAGATGTGCCCGAACTGCAAAAACGAGCAGCCGGTCGGCCACGAGTGGTGCCGCACGTGCAAGGCCGGCATGAAGACCGGGCTCCTGCCGGGGATGCCCGTGCCGCGCTGCCCGCATTGCGGGTACGTGATCTACGGCAAGAGCGGGCTCTGCCCCAATTGCCGCGAGCGGCTCGACCGCTCGAGGCTCGGCCTCCAATGGGAGGCGTGGATGCTGGCCCTCAGCCGCTGGTGGGAGAACTATTCCTTCGCCACGCTCCTCATTGTCCTGGTGGGGGGCGGTTTCCTCGTCCACACCTACTGGTTCGATATCAAGAGCCGCTTCGTGGGCGCGGAGCGGGCCATGCTTGACGAGCGCGTGCAGGCCTTCGCGACCGCCCTCCGCGCGAGCGACATGGACATGATCACCAAGATGCTCGATCCCCTTCTCAAGCTCCAGGCGGACGAGAAGCTCCGGAGCTGCATCCTGGGAGGGCCCACCTGCACGGGCCGCGTCGAGTCCGTGGAGGGCATCTCCATCCAGGACGTCGTCCTCGAAAAGAACGGCACCGAGGCCACGGTGTACGCCAAGAACAAGGGCACCCTGGACCTCCAGACCGTGGAGGTCGAGGTAACCTCCTCGGCGAACCTGGCCGATGCGGCAAAAACACTCGGGAAGAGCCACTTCTTATCAGGCGAGGTGCCGTGGAAGTGGGTACTGCGCGGGGACGATTGGTACTACCAGGGCCCCGTGCCGAGCGCCACCGCCGAGGCCGAGACGCCCCCCGCGCCCGCAAAAGACCTGCCTGAGGGAAGTCCCGCCCTCACGCCCTTCGACGCCTTCTCCCCCCCGGGCAAGGGGCCGGACGCCAAGGCGCAGCCGGACCTCGAAAAGCTGCTCCAGGGTAAAAAGCTCCAGGACCTCATCCGGTCCGGCGATGCGGCCAAGGTCCTGCAGGACGAAAACCTGCAGAAGATGCTCAAGCTTCAGCAGGAGCTCACCAAGGAATAAATCCCTCCCCTCGGCGCCCGATCGCCTGGAGGAGCCCGCTCAAGCTCGGGCCCCAGGGGCGGGCGGGCCGTCCAGGCTCACTGCGCGAGCTTTTCGGCGAGCCTCGCCACGCGCTCGCCAAGCGACCGGCATTGCTTGGTCACGTTCTCATCCATCTTGTGCACGGCCACCGGGCCGTAATGATCGCCCTGCGCGGTCCCCTGGATGACCATGCCGTGAATGAGGAGCGCCTGGAGAATCGCCATGATCGTGGTCTCGTTCCCGCCCGCCACGTTCCCGGACGAGGCGAAGGCGCCGCCCGCCTTGCCGGCGAGCTTGCCGTGGTGCTTGACCGAGTCGTCCAGGAGCTTTTTGATCGGGGAGGCGGGTAGGCCGTAATACGTGGGGGAGCCTATGATGATTCCGTCGTAGTCCATGAGCTCATCCACCGCGACCTCGCCGACGGGCTTCAAGACCGCCGTCCCGCCCGCCGCCTTCACGCCCTCGGCCACCTCCTTGGCCATGGACTCGGTCTTGTTCGTCCGCGTGTAATAGGTCACCAGAATCCTCGCCATCACCGCCTCCTTTTTGACGCCTTCCTGCGCCTGAAAACCCGGCTTCTCATCCGTTCGCGCCGATCTCCTGCCTCGGTCCTCTTTCGTCACGGGTCGCCCGTCTCCTCCGAAGAGAGCCGGCAGAGCCGTATGCGCATGTCCTCTCCGGCCGCGCCGGGAAGGATCTCGATCTCAAGCGAATAATTCTCTCCCCCCACCTGGAAGTCGCACAGGCCCCGGCTCGGCAGCGCCTCGTAGGATTCGAGGAGCGCGCTTCCCTTGAGATGGCGAAAGATGGCGTCGCCCGTCTCCGGCGGAACGTGCTCAAAGGCTTCGATCCGCCCTCCGCATTGGAAAAAGATCCCGGCGCCGGATTCGCCGCGCGTGATGAGTATCTCCCGCGCCCTCTGGAGAATGGCCTGTCCGAGGAGGAGCTCGGTGGCCTGCCGCGCATCCAGATGGCTCCAATCCGCCGCCATGGTCCACTCTCCAAAGAACCTCAGGAGGCCCGGTAAATCCCTTGAACCTTGCCGAAGATTCGGTCGCGGTACCACGCCACCTCGGCCTCCAGGCCCTGGCGCAGGGTGCGGACGGGACGGTAGCCCAGGATCCGCCGCGCCTTGTCGATGTTCGCGCGGGTGCGGAGCTGGTCTCCCGGCCGGGGGGTCCGACGGGCAAAGCGGGCCTTCCGGCCCAAAATCTCCTCCACGATCCGGATGGCCTCGCCCGTGGTGAACTCCTCGTCCGAGCCGATGTTTAAAATCTCGCCCCGGCACGCCTCGATCCGGTCGAGCACCGCGACGAAGCCGTCGATCGCGTCGGCGATGTAGGTAAACGAGCGCGAATGGGTTTCGCTCCCCTCGTACAGGGGAAACGGCTCATCCGCGAGGAGGCTGTGGACGAGGCGCGGAAAGAGCTTTTCCGGCCGTTCCCGCTCCCCGTACACCGAGAAGAGGCGGAGCGAGCAGGCCGGAAGCCTTCCCTCCCGGCTCAGGGCGAGAACGAGCTGCTCGGCGCCGAGCTTGGTCACGCCGTAAAAGGAGGTGGGCTTGGGCGGGGTCTCCTCGGAATCGGTGGCGTGCGCGCCGTAGACCGACGAGGTGGAAACGTTCACAAAGGCGCGCAGGGACTTAAGTCCCCGGGCCGCCTCCGCCAGCCGGTGGGTGGCGACCAGGTTGTTCCTGAGATACGCCTCGAACGGGGTGTCGGCTGAGATCCCGGGCTGGGCGGCGAGGTGGAAGATCGCCTCCGCCCCCTCGAGAACGGGGCCGAGCCCGTCCCAGGCGAGGTCGAGGGAGCGGATCGGCACGCCCGCGCGCTCCACGTCCCCGGCGTTGATCCGCTTGAGCGCCACGGGATAGTAGTCCGCGAAATTGTCAAGCCCGACCGTCTCGTGCCCGAGCCCGGCCAAACGCTCGGCGAGATGCGAGCCGATGAACCCGGCCGCGCCGGTGACCAGTATCTTCATGCGACATGCCTCGTTCCAACCCCTCTTTTTTACCCGTCATTCCCCGGCCGAAGCGAGTGCGGATCGGCGGGCGAGATAATCCGCCAGGGCCTCCCGCCACGGCCGGAGCTTATGCCCCAGGGCCGCCTCGGTCTTGGAGAGATCGAGGACGCCGTACCGGGGGCGGGGCGCGGGCGCGGGATACTCGGCCGCAAGAACCGGCTCCACCCGGGCCGCGAGGCGGGCCTCTTTCACGATCTCGCAGGCGAACTGGTGCCGCGTGGCCGCGCCGCGGTTCGTGCAGTGGTAGACGCCCTCGGCGCCGGCCTGCCAGAGGCCCACGAGCGCCTCGGCCAGGTCCTCCGCAAAGGTCGGCGCGCCGATCTGGTCGCAAACCACGCGGAGGAAACCTTCCTCCTGCGCCTGTTGCAGGACGGCTTCCACGAAATTCCTCCGGCCGAAGCCGAAGAGCCACGCCGTGCGCACGAGGAGGCATCGCGCGCCGCTCGCGAGGACCGCCTCCTCGCCCGCCCACTTGCTCCAGCCGTAGACCGAAAGAGGGCGAGGCGGCGCCTCCGCAGGATAGGGCTCGGCCGCGCTCCCGTCAAAGACGAAATCCGTGGAAAGGTGCACGAGCAGGGCGCCATGGCCGCGCGCCGCGGCGGCGAGATGCGCCGCGCCGTCCGCGTTCACGGCAAACGCCTCGGCCGCCTCGATCTCGGCCCGGTCCACGTCCGTGTACGCGGCGCAGTTGAAGAGAACCTCCGCCCCCTGGAACACGGGGTGTGTCCCGCACGCGGGCTGCGCGATGTCGATGGATTCCCGGTCGACGCCCGAGACGTCCCCCTCGCCCCAGCGGTTTTTCAGGCGCCGCTCGAGGGCCTGCCCGAGCATCCCCCGGTTGCCGACCACCACGATGCGGCTCATGGCGCACGATCCCCGTATTGGCGGGCGTAATACTCGCGGTAGGCGCCGGACCGGACCGATTCCCACCAGGGCCGGTGCGCCCGGTACCAGTCCACGGTCTCGGCGAGGGCCTTGTCGAAGTCCGCTTGGGGAGCCCAGCCAAGCTCCTCCCGGGCCTTGCGGAAGTCCACGGCATAGCGGCGGTCGTGGCCCGGGCGGTCCTTGACGAATCGGATCAGGCGCTCCGGCTTCCCGAGAAGGACGAGGAGCTTCCGCGCGACATCGAGATTCGCGCGCTCGGTGTTCCCTCCGAAGTGGTAGATCTCCCCGGCGCGGCCGCGACGGACCGCAGCCCAGACCCCGGCGCAATGGTCGCGCACGTGGATCCAGTCGCGCACGTTCAGCCCGTCTCCATAGAGGGGGACCTCCCGCCCCTCTAGGGCGTTCGTGACGAAGAGCGGGATGAACTTTTCCGGGAACTGGCAAGGCCCGTAGTTGTTGCTGCAGCGCGTGACGACTGTTCCCAGGCCGTAGGTTTGGGCGTAGGCGCGGCAGAGGAGGTCCGCTCCGGCCTTGGACGCGCTGTACGGGCTGTTGGGCCGAAGGGGCCGCTCCTCGTTGAAGGGCGGCTCCCCGGGATCGAGCGAGCCGTAGACCTCGTCCGTGGAGACCTGGCAGAAGCGCTCCACGCCGTGCACGCGGGCCGCCTCGAGGAGCACCTGGGTGCCCAGCACATTTGTCCGGACAAAGACGCCCGCCTCCAGGATCGACCGGTCCACGTGGCTCTCCGCGGCGAAGTTCACCACGATCGAGAAGCCGTGGCGGCCGAAGAGGGCGTGCATGGCCTCGCGATCGGCGATGTCCCCGCGCACGAAGGCGTGGCGGGGATGCCTCTCCAGGCCCCGGAGATTCTCCAGGTTCCCGGCGTAGGTCAAAAGGTCGAGGCTGACCACGGACGCATCCGGCTCGCGTTCGAGGAGGTAGTGCACAAAGTTGGACCCGATGAAGCCCGCCCCGCCCGTGACGAGAACCTTCATGGCGCTTCTCCGCCCCTGGGAATCCGTCGGCCGGGCCTCTTTTCAGCGCCGGTCCAAAAGACCGGCCAGAACCTGCGGAAGCGGCAGGTCCTGCACGAGGTTGTTGGCCGCCAGCAGGCTGGCAAAGGTGCCCGCGTCGGTCCACTCGCCCTCGTATTCGCTCCAGCGCATGGTCCCCTGCCGCACGTAATGGTTGTTGACGTCGGTGATCTCGAGCTCGCCCCGCTCCGAGGGCTTGAGGGTGCGAATGACCTGAAAGACCTCGTGGCCGTAGAAATACGTGCCCGTGACCGCCAGCCGGCTCCGCGGCCGCGCGGGTTTTTCCTCGATGGAGAGGATGGCCTTCCCATCCCGGGAAAGCTCGGCCACGCCGTACCGGCCGGGATCGGAAACGGATTTGAGTAAAATCCGCGCCCCCCTGGGACTCTCGGCAAAGGAGCGGATGATCGACGCGAAGGACCGGGTGTAGATGTTGTCGCCCAGGATCGCCGCGCAGCCGTCGCTTCCCACGAATTCCTCGGCAAGCGACAAGGCCTGGGCAATGCCGCCGGGCGCGTCCTGGACCCGGTAGGTGAAACGCACATGGAGCGTCGAGCCGCTCCCGAGCAGGTTCACGATGTCCCCCATGTGGTCGGGCGAGGTCACCACGAGGATATCTTCGATCCCCCCCTCCAGCAGGCGGGCGATGGGGTAATAGATCATGGGGAGGCGCCCCACGGGCAGGAGGTGCTTGTTGGTGACCTTGGTGAGGGGATACAATCGCGTGGCATGGCCGCCGGCCAACACAATCCCTTTGATCATGGGAACGCGGCTCCTTGGGTCTCGCGCGGGGAATCCTTTTTGTCCGGCGCGCCGCTTTTCGTTCCGCTCCAAGGCCCCGTTGCGCACGGGGGGAAGCGGCGATGCATCAGGCGTTCCCTTCCTCCGCGACCGGCTCGGCCGGGAGCGGCGTCTCCGCCGACCGCTCGGCCATCCAGCGCTCCTGGGAGGAGACCTTGCCGCGAGGCAGGACTTTGGCCAGATACTCGGAATCCACCGGGATGGCGGAGTCGGAGGTCGCGGGGACGACCGACGGCCTTCCGGCCGTCGGCGCGGCGGTTTCGGGCTTGGTGGAAAGCTTTTTCTTCGGCGAAAGGGCCGCGGCCAGCTCGTTCTCCTCCTCGGGGAGTTCGATATCCATCTCGGCGAAGCCGCCGCCGGGCGCGGCGCGCTCCGGCTCCGGCGCCTCCTCCTCGGAAATCCCGTGCTTGGGGAGGGGAACCAATTCCGCCGCCGCCCCGGCCGCCTTCTCTTCCCGCTCCCCCTCCTTCTCGTGTTCTTCGGGAATATCTGGATAATACTTGTCGATCGCTTCGGCGATGTCCTCCCAGCGGGCGTCGAACGGCTTGATCCGCGTCTGGGTGATTTCGCGGATCTCGTTCTTGGCGGCGCCGTCGAGGACGTTGCTCATGGCCACGCACAAGAGGCGCCCCATCCGCTGGAACGGGATGCACCGAAAGCGCTTGCACTCGGTGCGGGAGAGTTCCTTGAGGGCGATGGGATCGAACTGAACCTTCTTGAGATCCACGGTCGTGATGGTGCGCTGCTGGCTCAGGATCTCGGGCAGATCATCGGCCTTGCAGGCGTTCATGTCCACGAGAATCTTGCCGAGCAGTCCCCCTTGCTTCTCCTGCCGCTTCAAGGCGGCGGAAAGCTGATCCTCATCGATAACGCCCGCAGCCACGAGGAGGTTGCCGATCTGCTTCTCCTTGGGGCTCTTGCGCTTGCGGATCGTCTTCGTGGAGGATCGAATGCGAGGAGCCGCGGTCTCGGGCGTGGGGACTCCCCTTTCCTTCTCGGTCTTCACCTCGGCGTCCTCCGCCGACGGGAGAGGGGCCGCCGTCGAGGTCTTGGATTCCTTCGGGGGCTCTTTGGAGGTTTCTTCCTCGATCATGCTGAGATCGATGTCGAGATCGCCCACCTCCTGCGGAGGGGATTCCTGCGACGGAGTGGGCTTGGCGACTTGCGGGATATCGAATTTGGGAAGCTTCCCCTTAAGCACCAAGGTCTCTCCGTCCGCTTCCTCTTTCTTCTTTTTGCTGAAAATCTTGCTGAAAATGCCCATTCCGATTCGATTCCTTTCCGCCGATTCCCTTGATTCAACGCGAACTTGCGGACCGCTTTTCGATGACGAAGAGATTGCCGATGCCGGGAGATTCAAAGGCCAGGCGGTCGACGCGCCCGGCCACCGCAAGGACCTCTTCCCTCTGGGCGGGATTCCGGCCGGACAGGCCGAGGGGTTTTCCCGCCGCAAAGAGGCGCACGGAGAGAAGGGGCCGTTCGAATCCCACGAACACGTGCAACCTTTCCGTCGGCCGGTTCGAGAGGGCTTCCTGGATGAGAATCCGGCCACAGACCTCGACCGCGTCCGAGACGGCCGTCGTGGCCTCTCCGTTTAAGCCCACCCGGGTGGCGCCGATCGTGAGGAGGAGGCGCAAGGCCCCCACGCACTCCTCGTCGGCCGGGATGACCACCTCGATCGAGGACGCGTCCGTTTCCGCGTAGGTCTTCACGGAAAGGGAATCGTCCACGGTGAGGAACGCCCGGCAGTGAGGGCACCGGTAACGTCCGGCGCCCGGCACGGTCAGGGTCACGCCGCACCCGCCGCAGCTCAAGGCATACGGCTCCCGGGCCGTCTTGATGCCGGGCTCCTTCAGGCGCATCTGGACGACCGGCGCGGGGGTGGCCTTCCAGGCCACGGCCGCGAGGGCCGCATCCACGTCCTCGGCCACGTGGAAAAACTGCCGGATGCCGAGCATCTCCATTAAGAGCACGACCTTCGCGGACGGGTGCAAGAGCACCGCCCGGCCGCCCTTCTTCGCCAGGAAATCCACCTCCTGCACCATTTTTTCAAAGCCCGTGGAGTTGATGTAGTTGATGTTCCTGAGATCCATCACCACGTTGGGCGCCTTGCTTTCCAGGAGCTTGTCGAGCATCTCCTGAAAGGCGTCGATGGTGCTGGGGTCGACCGAGCCGGAAAGCTCCACGAGCACCGCCGAGGCCCCGCCCGGTGCCTTGATTTCCCGGGCCTGGTACTGAAAGGTCGACATGACTTTCTTGCCCCAATCCTACACAAACCAAGGGGGTCTTGCCAATGATTTGCTCAGCGGTTTTTGGCCGGGGCCAGGTTCTTGACGATCCGCACGGCATTGCCTTTGGGATTGTACTCCACGCGGTCGGCGCAGCGCACCATGAGCATGATGCCGAGGCCGCACCCTTTCTGGCCCGCCACGCGCCGGCGGACGAGGGCCACGGCGTCCCCCTCCAGCCCCTCGCCGAGATACGCGGCCGCATCGAATCCCTTGCCCTCATCCTCCACGGTCACCGCCACCTGCCCGGGATTCAGATCGTACTCGAGCAGGATGGCGTTTTCGGGCCGGAGGGATCGGCCATATCGGCAGGAATTGTCCAACGCCTCCCGGACCGCGCTGATGAGAAGGAAGCGTTCCTTCTCCGCCAGCCTCGCCTCCCGGGAGATACGCTCGAGAAAGTCTCCCGCCTTCACCACGGACTCGGCATTCGGCGGCACGCGCAGCTTGACGGCCTGCCGAAAGTGTTTCCGCTCCTGCACGATGCGCGCATACTCGGACTGGATGAGGTTATGAAGGTCTTCGATTTCATAGGGCTCGATTAAATAATCGTCTTCCAGTACCACAAGCCCGCTCAGCTTCTCGGGTCCTTCCTCCTCGGGATACAAGACGATAAGGCTGGTCAGCTGGTCGTGGGCTCGAATTTTAATCCACTCGCGAAGGGCCCCGCCAAAACCAAGCGACGCATCCAGCACCACGACATCCGGCGCCTCTCCCCCGGCCGTCTTGCGCGCCTCCTCGAAATTCGATGCCATGCGCACCGTGCAGCCGAAATCCTCAAGCCGCCGGGAAATGACTTTCGTGAAAGGGTCGATACGCGTTACCACCAGGAGCACGTTGGGCATGGATTGAGGGATTCCCTCCGCCATTCCCGCCCCCCCACAATAGAAAATCGGCCTCTCGGCCGGTATCGATCGTTGCGTATAGATCCGATCCGCCGCGCATGGCTTAAGTAATGCTGGGGCCGCCATCTTTACCAATTCATCATAAAAGGCTCTATGTATGATGTCAAGGCTATATATGGGAGACCCTCGCAAATTCACTCCATCAATTCTCGGGCGACGGATATTATAAAAAGAGCCAAAATCCTCTTGGAACGCCTGGGCGGGAATGACCAATAGCCGGCAAAGGGGTTGCCTTTCAAGTTTTACGTCAAATGGATTCTTGAGGATATATTATACATATTAATGGTTACAGTTTATATCAGCCCTATCAATGCGCATCGGAAAGACGGAATCTCCCATTGATTTGAGCGGACTTCATGCTACAAACTTAATATAGGGGCGGGCATCGGGGACAGGCGAAGGGGTAAAAACCCTTTTTCCCATAGTCGTGAAGGGCGATGTTCCTCCTCCCCCTTTTTTAGGATCCATGACCGGCAAAGAGTTTTTTGGGAATCCAGCATCCCGTATTGGAGGCAAATCCGTGCGCATTGCCCTCTTGGCTTGGGAGGCGCTTGAAAGCACCCCCGTCTCGGACGTGGCCTGGCATATCTCCGGCCTTGCCCGAAACCTCGCCAAGCGCGGGCATGAGGTCCATCTCTTCACCCCCCTGGCCGATGGGAAGAAGCCGGACGAAGAAGTTTTGGCCGTGCGCATCCACCGCGTGCCCTTTGCATCCCATCCCCATTTCGTGGACCAGGTGCAGTTCCTGTGCCGGGCCCTTGCGGAGCGCGCCTCCCGGGCGGAGCGAGAGGCCGGTCCCTTCGACATCCTTCATGCCCATGACTGGGTCACGTGCAACGCCGGGGTCTGGGCGGGGGAGACCTTGCATCGTCCCCTGGTGGTTACGTTCCACTCCATCGAGCAGGCGCGATGCGGCTTTCGAACGCTTTCGCCCGAGGAGCGGCGCATCGCCGACCACGAGGCGAACGGGGCTCGCCACGCAGCGCGCGTGATCGTCGTCTCGCACACCCTGCGCCACGACGCCATGAAGGCCATAGAGCTTCCGGACTGGCGCGTCGAGGTGGTCTTTAACGGGGTGGAGGCCGCGGCCTACGAGGGCTTCATCGATCCGGGGAAGGTGAAAGCCCGGTACGGCGCGGCTCCGATCGAGCCCCTAATCCTCTTCGTGGGCCAATTGGAATACCGTCTCGGCGCCGACCTCCTGGTCGATGCCGCGCCGCAGATTCTCCAGGCGCGGCCGCAGGCGCGCCTTCTCCTTGCCGGGGACGGCCCCATGCGCAACGCCCTGGAAGAGCGGGCCCGGAGACTGGGGGTCGCCCATGCCGTGCGGTTTGCCCCCCTGCCCGTCGGCCACGAGAGAATCGACCTCTTCCGCGCGGCCGATATCGTCGTCTTTCCGGCACGGAACGATCCCTTCCGCATGGCCGTGCTCGAAGCCTGGGCCGCAGGCAAGCCCGTGGTCGCTACGCAAACCGGCGGGCCGGGAGAGTATATTTGGCATGACGTGACCGGCGTACACGTCCAGGACACGCCGGAGTCCCTCGCCTGGGGCGTGGAACACCTGGCCGCGGACCCGGACCGGGCGCGATGGGTGGGGGCCAACGGACGAGCCGCTGTTCATGCCGCTTTTACTTGGGACCGTGCGGCCGCCCATACGGAGGAGATTTACCGGCGCGCCCTGGCGGCGGAAGAATGAGAAATTTCCTTTGGAAAGCCCGGCAAGACATGATACTGTTACCAAGGGCGTTCTATGAGGAAGCTCAGGGAAGAAAGGAAGGAACATGAAATGCTGGTTTTGCGAGGGCGAGGCCCGGGGAGTCTGCGCCGCCTGCGGCCGGGGCCTGTGCCATGCGCATGCAAATATCCACGATGAAATGACCATTGCCAAGAGCGACACCTGCACGGGATACACGAGCTATTACAATGTCCTGCGCTCGCTCAAATGCTCGGATTGCCGGCTGGAATGGCGCTACGACACGCCGACGCGTTGAGCAAAGCCCTGTCCGATTCCTAACGGGTCGGGAGGTATGTTTGCTGGGTCCGGGTCGTTCTCTTTCGGGATGGATTTCACCATGAAAAGAGAAGAGGCAACAAAGCTGGGCCGCCGCTTGGAAAACCGTCTTCCCGAGACGAGCCTTAAGGATGAGTCCGCTCTCTCGAGCCCGGTCCCGGTCACAGACGGCCTTCACGGCGGATGCGTTCTCTCTACCGGCATGGGCGAGCGATGGCTGCTCTCCCTCCAGAACGAAGCGGTGGAGACGCGCATCCCGATGGAGGTGGGCGAGATCGACCTCGAGCCGCCCGCCGAGGCCTCCTCGCAACCGGACGAGGCGGCGCCTCCCGCCTATGCGTGGGAAGAGAATCCCGAGGCGTTGCGGGAGATCTGCCGAGCGATCCGATTCCATCCCGAATCGGTGCGGAACGACGCTCGCCTTGTGCTCTTGGAACTCTCTCCACGCCTGGCGCACGCCTACTGGTCGATCAGCGAACCGGTCCTCGAGGAACTCCGCGCGCGGCTCGGTCCCGCCCTCGAGGGAGCCGTGCTCACTTTGCGCTTTTATGAAGTGGCCTTTTTCAATAGCCCCGACGTCCTTCACCAGTTCGACATCGACGTCCACGGATATAACAACAATTGGTACATGCACTTATGGAGTGGCGGGAAACGCTACATCACCGAGCTTGGCTTTAGAATGAAGGACGGCCGCTTCGAGCGCATTGCCCGGTCCAATCCGATCGAGCTTCCGCGCGAGCGCTCGGTCGAGGCGCGGGCGGCGGAATACCTCTACGCGGAGCGGAACACCATTCCCGCACCGCGCCCGGCCATTCCGGAGATATTCTCCCTCGTCGATCCCCAGGCCGAAGCGACATTGGAACGGATGGACGACCCCCAACGGGATTACAATGCCGATCGCCTGGTGCGGGATGTGTACCGGCGGCTTCCCTCTGAAGGCCCGCGCGTACTCCTCGGCCGCGCGCTCCTCTATCCCACGCCGAGGGAAATCCTCTTCCAGGAATATCGTGCCCGTCGCGAAGCGCGCCGGAAGGAACGGGATCGCGAAAGAGAAGCGCCCCCGATCCTTCTTACCTCAAGAACAAGGGCGCCGCTTGCCTTGGAACCCCGCTCGTCCCAGGAGAACATCGTCGCATCGGCCGCCGGTGCGGTCGAAGAGCCTATCATCGCTCCGCCCCATGCCGCGCCGCCCGATTCGGAACCGGCCGGGACGCTCTTTGAGGAGACCCTGCCGGCTGCCTCGCCGGCTTCAACCGAAGCGATTGAGTCCTGCCCGGAGACCTTCGACGTGATGCAAAGCACGCTCTCCGAGATTGCCGGACTTCCGGGCGAGAGAAGCGCGCTGGAAGGCGTTATTGCAACCGATTCCCTTCCTCTCTCAGAGGAGGACGCGCCCGAAGCGCAACTGTCCGCAAGGAGGACAACCCGCGGCTCACTCGAGGATAACCGCTTGCAAGACGCCAGTTCTTCCGGATCGATACCGGGGGATGGATTTTCCCTGACGGCCACGCTTCGGCTCCATGGAAAGGTCCCCTTCGGATCGCACCTCAAGATCGCCGGGCGGCGCATCCCCACCGGAAGAGACGGAGCCTTCGCCCTGGAGTGCGATCTCTCCGACGGCAGGCTCGCCATCCCCTTTACGGTGATGCCGCCCTCAGGGAGCGGCCTTCCCAAGGAAGGCTTGATTACACTCGACATCCAGCGCCGCGCATCGTACCCGATCTGGGACGTGCTTCGGGTCATCCCGCCGGAGGCCTCCTAAGCCGGCAGATGTTTTAAAAACTCGCATGATTCCGTTCCGGATGAAGACAAAGCTTCGGGTCCATCGGCCGAACAATATCATGTATCTCTATATATAATGAAGAGTTATATATTTACAAGTACGAGTATCGGGATTTTCCGAGGCGCCTCTCTTCCATGTCCGATCCCACGGGTTATCTCGCCCTTGTGCTGCACGCGCACCTTCCGTATGTCCGGCATCCGGAGCACGAGGATTTCCTGGAGGAGCGCTGGTTCTTCGATGCCATGACCGAAACCTATCTTCCGCTTCTCAACGTCTTCGAGGGGCTGGAAGACGACGGCGTGGAATATCATATCCTCCTCTCCCTCTCCCCCACGCTCGTTTCGATGATGGAAGATACGCTTCTTGAGGAGCGGTACGCGGCGCACCTGGTGAAGCTCCTGGCCCTCGCGGAACGGGAGGCGGAGCGCACGCGGCACGATGCGCGCTTTCGCCCGCTCGCGCTCTGGTACCGCGACCAGTTCCACCGGACGCTCTATTGGTTCGAGGAGAAGTATGGCCGCCGTCCGGCCATGGCCTTCCAGCGCCTCGCGGCCCTAGGGCACGTGGAGATCATGACCTGCGCGGCCACGCACGCGTTTCTTCCGCTCCTTCGCAACGACCCCGGCGCGGTGCGCGCCCAGATCCGTACGGCCGCGGATTTCCATAGGGAGACCTTCGGCGTCCCGTCCGAGGGCCTGTGGCTCCCGGAATGCGCCTATTATCCCGGTCTCGATGCGGCCGTGCGGGAGGCGGGCGCACGCTTCTTCCTCCTCGATACCCATGCCTTTGACCATGCCTCGGCCCGCCTCCCCGCCGGGGTCTATGCGCCGCTCTATTGCCCCTCGGGCGTGGCGGCCTTCGGACGCGATCCGGAGAGCGGCAAGCAGGTCTGGAGCGGCAAGGAGGGCTATCCCGGCCACCCGGATTACCGGGAATTCTACCGCGACATCGGCTACGATCTGGACCCCGCCTCCCTCCAGGGCCTCTTGGTGGACGGCACAATCCGCTGCGAGACGGGAATCAAGTACTTCCGCATCACCGGCCGGGAGCACAAGGAGCCGTACCGGCCCGGCATGGCCCGGGAGCGCGCCGCACGGGACGCGGGCGACTTTCTCCATCGGCGGCAGGAACAGATCGGACGCCTCGCCCGCTCCATGGACCGGCCTCCCCTCGTCGTCGCGCCCTACGATGCGGAGCTCTTCGGCCACTGGTGGTTCGAAGGGCCGATCTTCCTGGACATCCTTTTTCGGAAGATGCACTACGACCAGGAAACGGTCAAGACTACGACTCCGGGCCTCTACCTCCAATCCTATCCCACCAATCCCGTGGTTACGCCCGGCGGTTCGAGCTGGGGCGGGGAGGGGCATTACGAGTTCTGGATCACCGAGAGCAACCAGTGGGTTTATCCCCTGCTCCACGATGCGGCCGTAATCCTGGCCGGGGAGGTGGACCGCCTCGACGGCCGCCGGGCGGCCGGGCGCGTGGGACGGGCGCTCCGGCAGGCGGCCAGGGAACTCCTCCTCGCCCAGGGCTCGGACTGGACCTTTATCCTGCGCACCGGCACGAGCCCCGAATACGCCGGCGCCCGCATCCGCGACCACCTCGCCCGGTTCCAGGCCTTGATCGGCATGGTGCAGAATAACGCCATCGACGAGCGGGCCCTTTCCGCCATCGAGCATGTGGATTGCCTATTTCCAAGCCTGAAACTCGACTATTTTTCATCCCGAGCCTGAAACGAGCCCCTCCCGGCAGGCGCTTCCGGGACTTCGGACGGCCGGCCGGCGAAGGCTCTATTGCCAATCAAAATACTGGACTCCGTGTGTAAAATTGCCGATAATTAAAAAAGGATTGAGCCCGACACCTTGCCCAGCCCATCTGGAAAGACAAAGACCGCATGTCTTCCCGCAAAATGTACGACTCCTACCCCGAGCCGCAACCGCATTTGAGCACCTTCGTGATCATGCTGGCCGTGCTGTTTTTCCTCTTCGGGCTCGTGGGGCGGATTGACCGCTTCCTCCCCGCGCGGCCGGACCAGAAAAACGAGGCGAGGGCAGGAGGAATGGCCGAAGGTGAAACCGCTCCCGGACCGCGCGTGGTCACGGTCATCGGCGGAACAGGCCGCAATTCCTTCCCCGCCCAGGAATCCGCCGTCGCTCCGCCCACTCGGTCGGAACCGTCTTTCCGCTCGTCTCCAACACCCGCCCCCCCTATCCGGCAGGATGCCGCCCCATCGGTGGTGCCGATTCGACCCGACAAGTCGAGCCGCCTGAGCCAGGGGACGGCCGTCCCCGCCCCGCAAGAACCGGTTGCCGCCAGCCATTCCACCATCGCGCCGGTCGCGCCGGACAGAAAAAGGGGTGAGGTCATGGGCGGGCGAGACCTCTTCTATACCGTCACCGCCTCCGACACCCTCTGGTCGATCGCCGAGCGCACCTATGGCAACGGACGCTACTGGAGGGCCATCCAGGAGGCCAATCCCGGGATCGAGCCCGGCACACTCGTCGCCGGCAGGACCATCCGCCTGCCGGCACCGGCCACGGTCGTCGGCCGCTGAACAATCCCCACAAGGTGAAAACTCGTCAAGGAAGGGCCGCAGAAGCCCTCCCGATGATTTGCCTTGGATGATACGAGGAGGCGAGCTTGCCACGTCTTGACGGCCTTGACAAAGGGGTCATTCACCCGGCTGGATCGAGACGGGCGAAGGCGGGAGGGGGCTGGGGAGGAGGCTACGGAGGGGGTGGCAGGGGCTCCTCCAGGCAAACCGGCTTGGGCCCGTCCTCGGAGGCCCGGATGCTTTCGATAAAGAGCTCGCAGAGCGCCTCGGCGGCGCCTTTCTCGTCCCCGTCCTTGGGGTGAAGCCGGCCGCCCACGGCCCGTCCATGGCCACCGGCCCGGCCCTCGGGGCCCACGATGGTCCGGATGATCTCCAGGAGACTGCGCTTCGCGCGCCGTGTCCGAAGGGAGAGATAGACATCGCCCCCATGGGTTCCGACCGCCAGGGAGAGATCCGCCCCCTTCAAAAGGGCGAAGAGCTCGCTCACCTCGGAGAGAAGGTCCGGCACGGGCACGGGCCCGAGATTCGCCACCACCGCGTCGCCCCAGCGCCGCGCCACCTGGAGCGCGCGTCGGAGCATGCCGAAGTATTCCTCCGACAGCACGGGCCGCTGGATCTGGATCATCATCTGCCGGTCGGCGAGGGGAAAAAGCGTCAAGAAGGCCGCGACGTCCGCCTCGCTCGTGTCCCGCTCCAGGTCCTCGGTATCGGTGCGGATCCCCATGAGCAGGGCACACGCCAGGCGTTTGTCGATCGCCACGCCGCTTGCGAGGAGATATTCGGTCACGATCGTGCTCGTGGACCCGTAATCGGCGCGCACGTCGATCCAAGCCGCCTCGTAGGGCGATTCCGGCGGCCCGTGATGATCGAAGACGCCGATCACGGGAAGGCGAGGAGGAAGGGAATTGTTCCCGGCGCCCGGCTGGGTGTCCATGAGGACCGCCCCGCCAACGGCGGGGAAATCCACCGTGTCGATCTCCACGGATGCGATGTCGAGAAGCCCGGCCATGGCCCGGTTCTGCGGCCGTCCCAGACCCCCGGCAAAGGCGAGGACGCTTCGGCGGTCGCAGACCCGCTCGAGGAACGCCTGCATTCCGAATGCCGAGGCCAGGGCGTCGGGGTCGGGATAGTCGTGGGGTAGGACGAGGACCGCGCCCGGCGGGGCGGCCTCGATCGCGGCGGTGAAGGAGGCTGCCCGCTCTCTGGCCCGGTCGCGCCTCTTTTTCATCTCCTGGCCCTCGGGAGAGCGTTCCCCTGTGGAAGATGCAAGGCGGCCGCGCGGGGCCGGGGCGGACGGTCAACCCCCGAGCCGGAGGAGGAGATCAACGGTTCGGCGACCCAGGCGCCGGCACTCGCCCGAAAGGTCGGTCATGGCCTCGTTCCCCTCGTAGCGCAAGGCGACCGCGCCGAAGGGGTCGCCCTCGGGATCCCCCTGGACGACCATGCCGTGCAGCAAACAAAAGTCCAAGAGGCTTCGGAGGGTGAGCTCGCTTCCGCCCCCGATGTGTTCGCTCGCTGCGAAGGCGCCGCCCACCTTTCCGGCCAGCTTGCCGCGCAGGGGATAGGTCGCGTCGAGAAGTTGTTTCATGGAGGCGCTCGGTCCGGCGAAATAACACGGGCTCCCGAGAAGGATCCCGTCGTAGCGGAGCAAATCCTCGGCCGAGGCCGCGCCGCACTTCTCCATCACGGCCGTTCCGCCCGCCGCCCGCACGCCCGAGGCGACCTGCCGGGCCATCTCCTCCACGAGCCCGTGGCTGGAGTCATACACGATCAACACCCTTGCCGGCATGATGCGCCTCGTCCTTTTCTTATATTGTAGTCTAAGAACCCCAAGGGGCTTCGTAAAAGATTAATCCGCCCTCGCCCTATTCCAGGGCCTCGATCTCGAGGAGCAGTCGCTCGAACCGCTCGCAGAGCCCGCGCGGGACGATGCGGCTTTCCGCCAGCTTCCGGCGGAGGATCCTGCACTGCTTCCGTAGTTCGGCCAAGGTGCGGCGCCCGTCTTGATCCCCGCTCATTTTCTCCGCGGGAAGGGTTTCGGCCAGGGCGCTTCGGATCTCCTTGCGGAGGGCGGCCTCCTCGGTGCCTCCTTCGAAGGCGAGGCGATGAAAGCGCGCCTGCGCCTCCGGTCCGAGATTCTTCTCTCCGCTCGCGCGATGGAGGAGAGCGACGGTTTGATAATCCGGGATCGTGTCGAGAGGCGCGGAGTCGCCTTCCTCGTCCGCATGTACCAGGCGCCGGGGCTCGCGGTCCTGCAGATACCGATAGGAGACCATGAGCTTCTTGACCGTGGGCGCCTTGAGGCCTAGCTCCTGCGAGCAGTAGATCCGGAAATCGTCATACCCCCACTCGCGGAATTCCCCGGACCGGGCCGTTTCGTCGAGGAGCCGACCGAGCTCCACCCAGGAACTCCGGAAGCGACGCAAGGACGCCAAGACGCGATACCGCAAGGAGTCGGGCGACAAGCCCGCCAAGCGCTTCTCGATCTTTTGGAGCGTGCCGCTCGTCAAGCGTAGACCTCCCCCCTTCCTCCCCGCTATTCGGGAAGGGCCCCACGTTCAGGCATGGCGGCGTTTCGCTGTCGGGATCTCGGGCTTGCTCGCCCCCGGCTCGGCGCCGCGCAGCCAGTCGCAGAAAAGACAATGCCAGCGCTCGTCGAATACGGTGTCCGAATTGGTGCACAGGAACGGGCTTTTGTCATATCCGCCGATGGTGGTCACCTCCACCTCCGTAATTCCGTAGGGACGCAAATATTCGCTGACCCCCTCCACCGTGGCGTTGAGAAACCCGATGTCCAAGCGGTTGCGCTGGTAGACGCGGATCCGGAGATTCCGCCGCGCCCCGCGGATCAGGAAGTAATACTTGTTCGACCAATCGATCGCGAAGAGGTGGGGATGGATGAGGTGCAGAAGCTCCTCCATGCGGTTCCCCACGGCCGGAATGACCCGCTCCAGGTAATACGCGAGCCCGCGGACGCGCCAGGGATCCTCGCCCTCGGCGGCCACGCTGATGCGGTTCGCCACGGCGTCGATGGCGGGGTCGGTCTTGGGGACCACCTGCTCGGCGTAATAGATCTCCTGGCCGCCGATCATGAACTTGCGGTACTGGAGACCCCGCACGTCCGCGCCCCCGCGCGCCAGCCAGTCGATCATCTCCACCATCCGGCTGTCGAACGCCTCGGCCGCCACGAGGATCCGCTGGGCGCCGTTGACGGTGGCGGTGAAGTCTTCCGCGTCCCGGGAAAAGGTCGTGGCGAGGAGACTCGCAAGCTCCACGGCCTCGTCGCTCATCTCCACGTTCGCCTCGCGCCAGGCCCGTTGCAAGGCCAGGTTGGCCGGGCGCGCGGCAAAGGCATGGGCGATTTTGCCCAAATCCTCGGCGGAGAGTTTCGCCAGATAGGCGGCGTAGCGGAGGGCCTGAAAGGGCTGCTCGCTTCGCGCGACGCCCAGGCGCAGTTCCAGGACGACCGACCGACCCCTCGCATCGAGGCCGATGAGGGTATAGGGGTCGCTCGCGCCGACTTGGGGAAAGTCCGCGGCCTCTCCGATCACCACCAGCGGCTCTCCGAGAAAATGCGGTTGAAGGGTGATCCGGAGCTTGATGTCGCGCAGGGATTCCTCGTCCAGGGAGACCACCTGGAGCTGTTGGAGGGTGTTGCCCGTGCCCACGAAGAGATTGGTCATGCCATGGACCTCCCGGCAAGGGCCGCGCCCGGAGATTTAAACCGGCCCTCGTCTTTGACGATGTAGCAGATTTCCGGAAGAAGTCAATGCGATTTCCGCGGGCTCTCGAAGAAAAGGGCTCCGTGCGGACGTTTGCCCCACCGCACGTTTCCCTGCGCCGATGGACCAGAGAAAAGCTATCGGCTGAGTTTTTCTTCCTCTTCGTCCAGCAGCAGCATGCGGCCGTTGATAAGGATGAGATTGGTCCACTTCAGCCGGGTGATCCCCCTGCCGCTGAAAAGCTTTCCGAGCACGGGAATATCCGAGACCACGGGCACACCCCCCCTGCCGCGTTCGTCGGTTTCGAGATTGACGCAGGAGAAGAGCACCGAACCCCCATCCGGCAACATCATGGTCCCTTCATCGTGAATGGTGGTCGTGACGGGAAGACCGACCGAAAAAGAAGCGGTCTGTCCCTCCGCCACCTCGGTGCTCAAGGCCACAAACGGATACAGCGACTGAATCTTCTTCAGGCCGAAGGCGAGATTCAAAGTGATATACTGTTTGTCGGCGCTCACCGCGGGCGTGATCTCCGATATGATGCCTTCCGACTCGTATCGGATGACGGGGAGGATCCAGCCCTGGCTCTCTTCGTAGTCTTGGATATAGGGAACGCTGGTGATCTTCGAAATTACGGCGCGCCGGTTGTTATAGGTCATGACATTGGTCGCGGAGACCTGATCGGCCTTATCCGATTCCTTCAACATGCGGACCACCCACTGGGACTCGATATTCCCAAGAAATCCCGCCTGCCAAAGCTCGAACCGCAGGCCGGCAGCAGCTATGTCGGGGGGCGTAGTGGGGATGACGTTCTGGGTCATGCCGCTTACCCAATTGTAATCCGCCCCCCAGCCGGCCCGGCCCGCATTAAAAATCGAAGGAGGACTTAAAACCGATCCGAGCTTCCCTCCCACTCCCCACGGATAATTGGGATAAGGACCTGGAGTGAGCCAAGGGGCGTAATCCCCGGCATTTTTCGTATACTTCTCATCATGCAAAATATTAGCGAACGAGGGAAAATACGATTGAATCTGTTCCCAGAATTCATCCTGCACCATGATGTTGCGCGTGACGATGGAGACCTGGATCGCCTGGGCGGCGCGGAGCTGCTTCAGGGTTTCCGAAATGAGCTGATGCATGCGGACGGTCTGACGGATCGACAGGATATTCTGACCGATCTGGCGTATGCTCCCGCGATCCGGCCCCCATTCGTTGGGCGCGATGCGCTGGATGATTTGAGCGAGGCTGATCTCCTCCTCGGCCCCCACCGTCAGCTGGGCGGCGGCGGTGGTGGTTTGCTGCCCCACCGGCAGGTTGACGGTATAGGCGGAGGGAGAATCTTCCACCGGCGTCAGGAGGTCGGAGACGTCATACACCTTGGTTTCATAGCCCCCTTTCAACGCCTCGACGGAAGCGATTTGAATGGCTTCGTCCTTGATCTCGTAATCGAGCAATTTGTTCGTTACGGTGAGGACCCATTTCAGCGAGAGCCCGGCCCGCATGTTATCAACCCTCAGGGTTACGGGCCGCTCCGAGAGATCGACCATCGGTCCCGCCGGCGCAAGGGGAGCGCCCATCCCCGCCGCGGGGCCGGCGCCGACATCTCGAAACATGTCCTCGAAATCCATGAATTCTCTTTCTTCTCGCGGTATGGTGGGCGCGGCGGGCCTTGTTTCCACGGCAAATGCGCTCGGCGGGATGATGTTCACGCCGATGACCTGGCTCAAGGTCAGAAGGACCTCGCGCAAGGGCACTTGCGTAAAATCAAAGCTGATGGGAACCTCCAGCTTCTTGAGGATGTCGACCTCCCACTCCGGCAACTCCCGGCCGATGGCCCCTTCCCCGCGGCCTATTCGCTCCTCCCGGTACATCGTCACCCAGTCGGGGGGATAGGTGATCCACTTGGTCGTGCCCACCAAGTCCTGCGCTCTCTCCGTGGCGCCTTTTTTCTTCTCCCAATCGTAGCGGATGTTGGTTTCCTCTTGCTTAAACCGCTGCCGCTCGCTTTGGATCTCCCGAATGAGCGATAGCACTTCCATGTCCATCGGATGGGTTTTCTCGACCTGTTGCGCCAGTAGAAGGGCCTCGCTGAATTGCCGCTTCTTCAAATGATCCCGGGCGCGCGTCAGGTAGGCCTGCCGGAGGTCTTCTTCCTGTTTCTGGATTTCGCCTTTCCGCACATCCAACTGCTTGAGGGCCTCCTGGCGGGCCAGCTCATCCCGCCTCGCGGCGGTCGTCTCGATAGTCTTTAACAATTTCTCGCCCAGCTCGGCCGCCGCCTTCCGCTGCGCGGAGGCATCCACGGCGGCGGAAAGCCCGCCGATCTTGAGCAGGGTTCGCTGGACGGCATTCTGGCTCTGACGGAATAGAATGAGGGCCTGGTCCATATCCGCGGCCGTCGCCGCTCGGGCCAGGGAAATTCCTTCCTCGTACTTCCGCTGGGCTTCCCCGATGAAATTCTCGATCTCGGCCAAGATGGCCTGTTGGCGGATAAGCTGGCTCTCTTGTTGGTGCAGCATTTGACTCGCCGGCGAATCCATGTCGGAAGGCAGATACCGCTCGACCTCTTTCAACCGGGCGCGGAGATCCTCGTCGTCCGGATCCAACTCCACGGCTCTTTGGTAGAGCCGCCGCGCCTGATCGTATTGCCCCAGCTCCAAGGCCCGTGCGGCGGAGGCGGCCAGGTCCTTGGCTTCCGCCTTGCGCAGGCCTTCCTTGATCAGGAGCTGTGCGACTTCTTGTTGAAGCAATTGGTCGGCCCCGCCGCCGGCATCCTCTGCCGCGGAAAGACCGGATACAAGGAGAAGAGACAGGGCCAGATTCCAAAAGCCGATCTTCAACACCATGACGACGATCCTGCGATTCATCCCAAATCTCCATCCCCTCTACGGGCTGCCGACCGATTTCCAGACCCTATCCGGCCGGCCTTCCGCATGGGTTCGGTTAATCTTCCAATGCCACAATCTCCGCCCGAAGAATACAGGCCAAGTTTTCCCTCTCCCTTGTGGTCTTGTCGCTACGCATGAGGCGTCCGATGATCGGCAGGTCGGAAAGAAGGGGAATGCCGCTGGCGGCATCTGTTTGATCGACTTTCACCAATCCGCCCATCAAGAGCGAGCCGCCATTGGGAACAAGCGCGGTGGTATGCAGAATCGTCTCTTCTATCCCGGGCATTAACCAGTCCAGCCTTACAAATTCAAAGGCCGGGGGATCGGTATCCGGAATTTGCCTGTAGTAGGTTAGATACCCCGGCCGGGTCCAATATTGATTCAACGTCATAAGGCGGGGTTCGAGCTCGACGCGGATGTACCGCTTGTCGAACGAGATGACAGGGCGCATGTTCACCGTGACCCCCGTGCTATAGACACGTATGACGTATACCAGTCCCTCGTTTTCGACCTCGTAATTGCTGACGTAATGGTTGGTCTCGTAGGCGCCCGTGCCCCCCCAGAATCCATTCATCACCAACTGGCGAGGATGTTGGATGATCGTTCCCTTCTTATTCGACTGAACGGCTTGGAGCAGGGCATTGACTTCAAAGTCCTGCAGGTAGGAGCGTCCGAGATGCGTAAAGTTGAGAGCCAGGCCGCCATCGGTCATGTCGTACGCCCCTGCGCCGGCCTGAGTCGAAAATCCCGTGAGAAGCGCTTGACTGTCACCTGCGTGGAAGAGCCCCATACCACTAAGCGCATCAACCGCCGGATAAAGCCTGTCGGACTGCGTGTATGGACTATACCACTCGACGCCCAGCGCTTCCAGGAAGCTCTCGCTGACTTTGAGCAGCACCACGCCGACCAGAACCTGTTGCTTGCGGGCCTCGCGAAGGTTGTCCAGATATTCGGTGATCTGTGCATGAACGTCGGGCGTTTGATTGACGATCAGATTGTCCTGAAAGAGATTGATCGTTTTGTCGTCAGCCTCGCTCCAGCTGTCCGGCGCGATCAGCTCCCGGATGTCGCGTACGAGCCCGGATCCGGTTGGCGGTCCGGTTATCAGCCCCAGCTCTTGTTCCTGTAAGGCACCGACCACGCCCCCAGCCCCAGCTCCGGCTCCTGCTCCGGCTCCTGCTCCGGCTCCGGCTCCGGCTCCGGCTCCCGCCCCGGCCCCCGCCCCGGCCCCGGCGACTCCCGGCTGTGTTTCCGGTCCTAAAATATTTAGGCCGGAACGGGCTTCCGCAGGTGATTCCACGCCTTCTACTATCTCCTCCTCGAGGACTGTTTCCGGAACAATTGGCCGGAAATCCCTGCCTTCATGGGTCAGGTCATACACCGGGTAGAGCTGCATCGTCACATCGGTCCGCTCCGGTTGAGGCGAAATAAAGATCGCCTCGTCCCGCATATCGCTATGGAGGTTGGTTTGCCGGAGGATCCACTTCAATGCATTGCCGACCGTCATGTCGGCGACGGTCAGGGTGACGGGGGTCTCCGGATCGACCTGGTTGTCCAAGAAGATATTGATCTGGGTCTTGTCGCGGATATATTCGATGACCCCGGAGAGGGGCTGCTCTTCGAAATCGATCGGAATGCGCACGAGATCGAGCTTGCGCTGCATCTCCTGCGCCCAAGGTTCCTCCGCCGCTCCGAAGCCGATCCTTTTCTTGCGGGCCTGAATCGCCGGCCAGTCTTCGGGGTACACAAGGATTTCCGATGTGGGAATACTCAATTCCGTCATTTCGACGAGCTTTTCGTTCTCCGAATAATCGATGCCCTGGCGGGTCTTGACGGTCTCGGTCCGCTGCCACAGGATGCGCGTCTCATCGCGCAGCCGCATTGCCTCCGTATTCGTGGGATCGATCTTGATGATTTCATCCGCCAATTGGGACGCTTTGAGGTACTCCCCGCGATCATAATAGAATCGGACGCTCTTGATCATCTCATCCATCTGGCGCTTCCAGCCTTCCGCGGCCGCCTGTTCATTTTGCTTGATCGTCTCGGCCGCAGCGGTCCGACGCATGGCTTCGAGCGACGCGTCGATGCGAGACCGTTCCGACAAGAGCGTTTGCTGAAGATTGGCGCTTTCCTTGCGCATCTCCTCGCGCGACAGCGAAAGGGCGATCGGCCCCTCGAGCATCAGATCGATCTTCTGAAGCTGCAGGATGGCGGTCTCGATCTTGCCTTTCGCCTTTTGGAGGCGCTCCTCCGGGGAAAGAAGCGCTTCTTCCGGCGTCCCTTCGCGCACTTCGCGAAGCGTCGCATCGATGGTCGTCAAACCGCCGCGGAGCTGGCTCTCGGTCAATTGCCTCTCAATTTCAGTCTTTTTGATCACATCCTCGACCATGGATGCACGGTCGTCTTTGCGTTCCGTGGTCGTTACAAAACGGCCCGCCTGGGCAATAAGCTCGGAGATCCCGGGGAGTTCAGGGTCCAGCTGCTCCGCTTCCCGATAGGCCTTGAGCGCGGCCTCATATTGATGCTCGGCATAAAGGCGCCGGCCAAGGGCCATCTTGCTGCGCGCCTCGGCCTTGTTCATTTGCTGCAAGATCTGGTACTTGCGCACCATGTCGGCCACTTCATCGCCACCTGTCGGGAGTGCACCGGGCGCAGAGGGGATGGCGACTGTGGGGAGCGCCTCAACGGATGGCGTTTCGCCAACTGCCTGTTGCGGCTGAGCGATCACATTGTCGGAACTGTCGATCGGACCGGTTATTTCCGAGCGTTTCCGGAACATACGAAAGGCATGGAAGAGACGGGGCGCTTGAGAAGATTCCACAAGATTGGCACCCGGGGCGGTTCTGTCTCCTTCCGCAGGCGCCTCTTCGACCGCCTCTTCATCTTGGGCTGCGAAGGCGGGAGTTTCGCCCTTTCCCGTTACCAATTTCTCAATAAAAGAGTCTCCTCGATCCGGGCTTTCGCTTTCGACCACATCTCTCGAGAACGAAGAGCTTTCCCCCGGT
>JAZDLH010000233.1:0-16138 GCA_043802275.1 Planctomycetota bacterium | reverse complement strand
GCTCTGGGCGAGGTAGGCTTCTTCCGCCTCCCCCCCCAGGCCGCCGCCTGGCCGCGCATCTCCCCGGCCAGGAAGACCTTCCAGAGCACCATGAAATAGACCACGGAGAGGCTTGCAAGGACGAGGGCGAGCGCGGCGTGGTGGAGCCGCCCGCCGAGCCGCGCCCATCCGAGCCCCGAGAGCACGGCCGCCCAGACCATTCCGATGAAGAGAAACCGCTCCAGGCGGTGCGTAAGGCAAAACCACAAGGCAAAGATCAAGAGAAACCAGGCGAAGAAGAGACCCACGGGCCGGGCCGGGCCGAGGCGCTCGCGGAGAGCGGCCCCTTTTCCTTTGCGGCGCGGCGGCTGGAGCAGGAACCCCAGAAAGAAGAGGGCGATCGGATAGAGGATGTCGCCTCCGCCCAGGAACCACCCAAGGTGTTCCGCGAGCGCCGAGGCGGAAAAATCAGAGGGCCGGTGCGCTTTCTCAAAGCGCGCCTCGAGGGTTCCGTCCCATCCCGGCACGCTCAGGGCCTGGTTCCAGATGGGGTAGACCGGGTTGCCCGTCTCCACCGCGTTGCGCAGAAGCCAGGGCGCAAAGGCGATGAGGATCCCTACGCCTACCCAGAGCGCCGCGGCCGGGCCCCTCTTCCATGGCATGGGTGCCGGCTCGGAATCGTCCGGGGAGGGCGGGCCTAGGAACAGGAGGCCCGCAAAGGCCGCGAGCGGCGCGGCCGCGAAGAGAAGCCCCGGGTACTTCGTCCCGCAGGCGAGCCCCGCGAAGACGCCGCCGAGAAGAAGCGCCCCGCGCGGCCAGGGGCCCTTCCCCTCCCGGGCGGAGAGCACGGCCAGAACCGCCAGGAGCCCGTACACCACGAGGCCGAGCTCCACGTAGAGCATGCTCGCGAGGATGCCGGATAGGGGGCTTGCCAGGGCCAGGACGCCCGCCATCCAGGCGGCCTTTCGTCCGCCCAGGCGCCGCGCCACGCAGGCCGCCGCGAGCACGAGGAGCGGAAGAAAGGCCCAGTTCACGAGTTTCGCCGCGCGCCAGCCGCTCTCCACGCCCGTCAGGGCGAAGGAGAGGGTGGTGAGCATCTCCATGTTCTGTGGCATGCCGCTCCAGGCGTTCTGCGGGCTGAATGCGACGCGGCCGAGCGCGAGATATTCCCGCGGAAGCTCGGCGTGGTAGCTCGTGACGTCGTAGTCCAGGGGCGGGAGAAAACCGGCCGGGAGCGGCATCCAGACGCCGGTGAGAATGGCGGCCAGGAGGACGAGCTCCACCCGGTCGATCTTCTTCCGGCAGAGGGAAAAGGTCTCGCAAAGGTCGGCAACATGTCCATAGAAACGCCGCGCCCCCAGGAGAAGCGCGGCCGCGAGGAGAACCAGGACCGCGGAGCGCCGGATCCCGCCGGCCCAGCCGAGGAGGAGCATGGCGAGCGAAAGGGCGCCCAGCCCCAGCCCCATGCTTGCCACGAGGCGCTCGGCGGGGTGCCTGAGTCCCGCGAGGAAGAACGGCAAGAGCCACCCCCCGAGGCTCAAGGCCGAGGCCAGGATGAACAGCGCGAGGAGCGCCGCGCTCCAGCGGGCCGAGGACCGGGCGAGGTCCTCCCCCGTGACGGTCCAGACGCCCAGCAGGAAGAAGACGACCAGGACGGCCGCGATCCGCCGGCCGGGCCGGGAGGCGGGGAAGGCGCGAAAGACCCCGAGCGGCATGGCCAGCATGAGGAGGACGATCCAGAGAGCATGGGGCCATTGGCCCAGGCGGAAGAGGAGATAGGAGAACGCCTCGCCGCTCCGCCACAGGAAAAAGACGGCCACGCCCGCTGCCCAGAGCCCACCCGCCGTTAGCGACAGGGAAGGGTGGGCGGGGGAAGGAACGGGATCAAGACCGCGATCGTCCAAACGCGTGCCCATGGGGCGCTTAGACCTCTTCAGGCTTCTCGGGCGGGACGGTGCCCGCGGGCCGGCGTATGCCGGGCAAGGTTGCGGCGCGTTCTTTTCCCCGGAGGAAAAAATCCCTTGCCGGGGGTATGCCGAACGAGGCCCATCTTCCTCGCGGGGCTGAAAGCCTGTCGAGCGCTTGCCGCACCGCGCTCGCAAGGACACAGGTATTCTTCGCGGTCATTGCGGGATGCCATTCCAACGAAGCGACCTTTTCTTATCCCTTGATCAGCCGGGGGGAAACTTTGAAGGCGAAACGTTCCGCCATTTGGAAAGAAAGGAGAAACATTCGTCGTCGCCAAGGTTCATCCGTTGGGTCTCGAGCGTTCACCGGGCCTGGCGTTCGCATCGGATCGGCCTCGCGCCCGGTCGCGGGAGGGATTGCGTTGGCGCCGGTTGTTTCTCGCCCCTCGGCGCTTCCGATGGCGGGGGTCGCCCCCCCGGTTCTTGGAGGGGGCCCGCGGTCTTCCGGACGGGGCGTTCGAGTCGGCTGGCGTCTGGGAGGAGGCCGGGGTTCGCTCGCTTCGCCGGGGAGAACCGGGTGCGGATGTGCCGCGCGGCTTTTCGGCGCCGCCTCCCGCTCCGGGAGCCTTCCGCCCCTCGGACCTGGCAGGGGCATTTTTCCTCTCCGAAGGAAAGGCCTTCTCGAGGAAGGAGGGGAAATATCGCCGGGGGCGGGAGACCTTCCTTGGCTCTCCATCCTCTCGGGTGTCCGTTGGGCCGGCGTTTTTGAGGGTCGTGGCATAGTCCTCGCCGAGGAAGCTCCTCGGGCTTGCCGCTTCGCGCGGCCGGTCCCATAGCCCGGCCTCGTGCCCCAGCGCGTGCGCGGGCACGAGCGCCGCCAGGGGAGCGATCTCCCACAGGGCGTCCCAGGGCACGTCGCGGATGCAGTCGGCCATGGCGCGGCCCTGTTCCTGGATGAGCGCTTCATCCCCGGAGAGCAGCAGACAAAGGACCGCCTGGGCGCTCGCGCGCACGGTCCGGGCTTCCCGGCCGATGCGCGGCCAGGCCTCGTGCACCCGGGCGCGGAGCTCCTCCTCCGGGGCATTTTGGGCCGAAAGGTCCTTGCGCCAGTCCAGCACGGCCGATTCCATGGGCTCGTCCGGGACGAAGCCCTTGTACGCATCGAGGGACGGCAGCAGGCGATAGGCGATCTTCCTCCGGAGAAGGCCGATCGCCACGGCGCGGTCGGCGTTCGTGTCGAGCTCATCCAGGTCGGAGAGCGCAATCTGGAGGGAGAGGAGCGTGTCGCTGTCAACGATTTCCCTTGGGAGGTCCACCCGGAAGGGCCGGAAGGCCTCGTCGGAGGCGCGCTCCTCGTAACGCGCGCCCCATTCCTCGGCCCCGTTCACCCGGAGGGACACGGCGAGGAGATGGAGGATGCGAAGTTCCCGTTCCCAGCGGAGGACGGGCTCCGGAAGGCTCTTCGGAGGGGGGAGCTCGTCAAAGGCGAACGCGTCCTTCTCGAGGCGGCGCACCCACTTGCCGTAGATGTCCCGGAGCTTCGCCTGGCTCTCGAGGGCGATCGCGGGCGTTTGGAAGGCGACCAGGAGGCCGTGGGCGTAATGCGTGGCGTGGAGCCAGCTGCCGGTGTTGTAAAAGCCCCGGCCGTCGGCGGTCAGTCCCCGCACGATCGATCCCCGCTGGACCGCGGTCCCGAGGCGTATGAGCCCCGCCACGAGGCGGTCCATGATCCGGGCCTCGTCGTCCTGGGAAAGACCGAGCTCGAGCCGCAGGAGATACCCGTCGAGCAAGAGGCACGTATTCGGCGTGCAGTCGGCGATGCCCGTTCCGATGCCCGCGGGATTGGGGCGGTCTTCCCGCGTCTCGCGCGGCTTGGGGAGCGTGTTGCGGGGAAAGTCGCCCGGCCGGCTCATGTAGTCGAAGGCGATGCCGAGCTTGCGGAAGATGAAATTGTGCTCGAGATGCGCAAGCGCCGGCCGGACCTTGGCCTCCAGGGAGGGGATTTCTCGATCCTTCAGGAACGCCCCCTCCAGGAGAGGAGAGGTCGCGGATTTTGCCTCCGGAACCCTGGGTCCCGAGGTCGCCTCCGGATCGTTCATGCCGATCTCCATGGACGGTCGCGTCCCCGAACTTGGCCGGGCGCGCCCGGGATTTTTCTTGGTCTCGGCTTCTCTTCGGAGAGCCGGGCACGGGCCGGATGCCCGTGCGGGAAACTCATGGCGGCCGATCGCATGGTATCGGGGAAAGGGGTGGAAAGCAAAGGGAAAAAGCCCGGAGGCGCCAAAAGAGGACGGCTTCTCTGCTTCCGGGGAAGAGGGGGGACGGGGGGAGGAAGGCGAATTTTCTTGCGCCCCGCAGAAGGGCATGGTATGCTCTTTTTCCCCGGAAGAAGCCTCTTCCGGGAGAGCAAGGCCGCGGAACCGTTGTGGAGGGAGGTGAACAGCGATTGGCGATTCGATTGGAAGTTCGGCCGAACGAGGCCCTGGACAAGGCCCTGAAGCGTTTTAAGAAGATCTGCGACCGCGAGGGGCTCACGCGCGACATCCGGCGCAACAGCTATTACGAGAAGGCGAGCGAGCGCCGGAAGCGCAAGAAGCGCGAACGCGAAAAGGAAGTCGCCCGGCAGGCGCGCATGGCCATCCGGCGGTCCCAGAAGCAGCGGCGTTAAGGGGCGGTTTCAAAACCGGCCCCCAATGCACGCTGGCGAGCCGGGCAAGGAATCGTGGTTTTGCTACAGCTTGTAAAAACTCGGCGGCTGCTTTTTCAACGATCCCCGGGGACGGCGCCCCAAGCGGTCCCCGGTTTTTTATGGCCCCTGGGAGGGAACCGATGAGCGTCCTGGTGGTGGGGTCCATAGCGCTCGACACCGTCCGCACCCGGCGGGAGACACGGACCGAGGTCCTGGGCGGAAGCTGCACCTACTTCGCCGTAGCGGCGAGCCTCCTCTCGCCCGTGCGGGTGGTGAGCGTCGTGGGCGGGGACTTTCCCCGGGCGCACATCGATCTCCTCCGGTCTCGGCCCGTCGACCTGGCGGGTCTTTCGGTCCGGAACGGCGAAAGGACCTTCCGCTGGGCCGGCACCTACGCGGAGGACATGAACGACCGGACCACGGACGACCTCCAGTTCGGGGTCTTGGCCTCGTTCGACCCGGTGCTTCCCCCCGCCTACCGCGACACGCCGTTCGTTTTCCTCGCCAATGCCCACCCGTCTCTGCAGGGGAAGGTCCTCGACCAGATGCGTTCCCGCCCCGTGGCCCTGTGCGACACGATCGACCACTACATCCGCACGGAGCCCGAAGCGGTGCGGGCCGTGCTCGCGCGCGTGGACGGCGCGATCCTGAACGACGCCGAGGCGAGGCTCTTGACCGGCGAGACGAACACCGTGGCCGCGGCCGGCGCGCTTCTTGAGACGGGGCCCCGCTTCGCCATCGTGAAGAAGGGGGAGCACGGGGCGCTCCTGGCCTGCGGGGAGGGGATTTTTTCCGTCCCGGCCTTTCCCCTCGGCCGGGTGGTCGATCCGACCGGCGCGGGCGACGCCTTTGCGGGCGGGGTCATGGGCTGCCTCGCGCGGGAAGGGAGCGCCGATATCCCGACCCTGCGCAAGGCCCTGGCCTACGGCACGGCCGCAGCGAGCTTCACCTGCGAGGACTTCTCTCTCGATCGGCTCGCGCGCGTCCGGCCGGAGGAGCTCGAGGCGCGCGTGGCCGCCTTCCGCGAGATGGTCCGCATCCCCTGACCGGGCGCAGCCGGGGCCGAGGCCGCCGTGGGGAGCCGGGAGAGCTTTCATGCGCCTCTTTGTCGCCCTGGATCTCAGCGAAGCCGTGCGCTCGGCCCTCGGCCGGGAGGTCGAGCGTCTCCGCGCCTTCTGTCCCCGAATCCGCTGGACCTCCCTCCGCAATCTGCACGTCACCGTGAAATTTCTGGGCGAAGTACAGGAACACGAGCTGCCCTCTCTTTGCGACGCCCTGGAGGGGGCCGCCGGGGAGGCCGCTCCCTTTTCCCTCGAAGTCGCGGGGCTGGGCTGTTTTCCGGATCTCCGGCGGCCGCGGGTGGTCTGGGCCGGATGCGGGTCCGGGAGCGAGGAGGCCTCTGCCCTGGCCGGACGGGTGGAGGAGGCGACGGCGGCGCTCGGCTTCGAACGCGAGTCGCGGCGCTATTCCCCCCACGTGACGCTCGCCCGGGTGAAGTTCCCCCCGGAGGCGCGCGGTTTGGCCGCAACGCTCGAGGCGCATCGCGCGGCCGCGTTCGGCGAGGTGGACGTGGAGGCCCTAACGTTGTACTTAAGCGAGCTCGCGCGCGGGGGCGTCGAATACACGCCCCTTCATCGCGCGCCGCTCAGGGGGTGAGAAGCGCGTGCCGCCCGGAGAATGGCCGCAATCGTTAATAGCGGCTCAGGGACACTTCCTTATCGGAGTCGGTTTCGATCTGGATGCTGAACCAGGGGATATTCTGCCGGCGCATGCGCAGCCACCCGGCCGTGTCGTTCTCCCCGCCGGGGGGGGTCAGTTGGCGGAGCAGGTTTTTTATTTGGGCCACCTGGTTTCTTGCTTGGGCTATATCCGCCGTAGCCGCCTGTAACTTTTCCAGCCCGTTAAAATCCATGCCCTTGGAGGGGGCCGCTTTTTGCTTGGCCGTGGCCATCCTGACCTGCATGGCCTGTTCGGCGGCCGCGAGCTGCTTCTTCAGGCCCGGGATCGGCGCCTTGAGCCTGTCCAGGGATTCGTAGCCCATGCCGGCGGACATGGAGAAGCGGTAGATGAAGCCGGCGATGGCCACGCCGTCGCCGACGGCGAGAGAGGGAACGGGCGCGGTTTCGCATTGGATCGTGATCTCTTCGGTGGGAAAATACCGCCCGCCTTCGTCGCCGTAGGTCTGCGAGGTCTGATAGACGATCGTGTACTCGCAGAGGTCGTCCTTGAGGGGGGTGATCCGGGTCAACCTCCCCTTGAGGAAGAAGGCCTTGTCCTCAAAGAACTGTTGGATTCCTTTGGTTGTGATCTTTACCGGCGCATTAGCCGGGTCCCCGGTTTTCGAAGGCTCGGGGAGGTCCTCGTCCGCGTATTCGTCGGCTTCAATCTCGGCGGCGCGGCGGAAAGACTTGGCCGCGTCCCGAAACAGGGCAAGCTGGCACACAATTCCGCGGTCGGCGGAAGGAGTTTCTCCGGCTTGCGCCGGCAAAACGAGCGCCACGAGGAAAACGCAAAAACAAACCGGTCGCATGACATTTCCTCTTTTCTATGGCGGGGGAATGGCTCCGAGCCGCAACGTCTTTGTCCGAAACGATCCAAGTTCTTTCCGTTCCATGAGTTCCGAAGAAACATGACGCGCCAGAAAGAATCTCGACCGCGAACGTTCTTTCACAAGCAGGCTACCTACCCATTTTCCTCTGAATAAGAAGGAAGCGTCCCCTTGGGGATTTTCGGTTTTTCTTTAATTTATATATACGCATCTCGCGTGAAAATCTCCCTTTTTTTAAAAAATCTCTTTTAAAAAACGTCTCCAGGACCGATCCCAAAACCCAGGTTCCGATCGGAGCGACGGTCTCCCCGCGCTTCGACTGCCGTTTTGATTTCACCTTGCGCGCGCACGGGTCGGGCGTTGCGGCAAGGCTTTTTACAGGTCGTTTCAAAACCGGTCCCGAATGAACCCCGGCGCGTTAGAGCAAGAAAGCGCCTAACGGGTTGTTTCCAAACCAGCTTAAAAATGCGCCCGAGCGCACTGGAGCAAGGACTTGCGTCGGGTTTGCAACGGCTTTTAAAACTTCGCGGCCGGCAGCTGCATGGCCCGCCTTCGGGCCGGAGCCGCCTTCGGCCACGCCGTTACCCTTTCGGCGCGCGGATTTCTCCCCGGCCCTGCGGACGGCCTCGGCATTCACGTCCTCCACGATGGCCTGAGGGTGGATTTTCTCCTGGATGTAGACGGGCACGGCCGGGACTTCAAGCGGATGCGCGTCCTGCTCGTCCTTGCCCTGCCACACAAGCTGCGGGTCCAGGGACGGGTCGCGTGGATAGAGCACCGTCTTCGGGTGATCCTCCTCCTCCCGCACGAAGTCGCGCATCTCCTCGGTGGGGATGTTCGGCCGCTTGTCCTTGTGCTTCAGGCTGTCCACCTGAACGGTCTTTTTCTTTGTTTTCTTGCGGGCCATGCGTTATTCCGTTCTCGGTGTGGCCTTCTTGGCGACTTCGGCGATGGCGTCGAGTTTTTCCATAATTTCGGCGTCAATCTTGTCTTTGGAGAGGAGACTTGCCAACTCGTGATAATCGCTCTTCCCGAATGTGATCGAAAGGTCAAGTTTCTTGAAGAAGAGGCGGAAAACTCGATCAAACACTTGATCGGTTGCTTTGATATCAGATGACCATGGGGCGAGCTCGTCGATTTCAAGCAGTTTCGCCACCTCCGAGATTGACTCATGCATTGCGTCCACCTTGCTTTGGCTAAAAAGTCCCCCGGGCTGATGTTGCTGGGCATAGGCGAGCAGCACCTCTTCCGTACAGAAATAGTTTTCAATTTCCCGCCGGTTCCACATGAGTTCAATCAGTTCGCTGTCACTATGGAGGCTTTGATCCAGTCGATCAAATATGGCGATGCCCTGGAGATCGGGTTTGGCTTCACGCACACCGAAAAAGTGCTCGCGCGCCTTATTGGGTAGGTTCCCGACATAATGAACAAACGGGCGGTTCAAATATTTCGCAGCCGAGTGATCCAAAATCTTGGCGAAGGCCCGAAGAATATTGAGGTCTGTTGCCCCTTCCACATACAAAACCCATCCAGTTTCCTCGGCTTGGTAATACTGATCCCAACCGATGCTCTTGAGCGATTTCAAAACTTGCCTGCTTTGAGGGTTCATCACGTGCGGTTTGCCGACGAAAGCAATGACCTTTCCCCTGTCTGCCGCCTCATTCAAAACAACTTCAGAATGGCTGGCGGCGATGATCTGTGAGTTTTGTTGTTCGGTGACATCGGTAAGCAAGCCGTAGATTTCCCTTTGGCGTAGTATTTCCAGATGCGCGTCCGGCTCGTCAAGAAGTAGAACAGTACCCGGATTAGCATAGAGATGGGCAAGGAGCAACAATGTCTGGTGCAGGCCCCGACCAGCACTCGACAGGTCAAGCCTGGTGCGACCTTCTTCATATTCCATAATAATTTCGCTGCGCTCGGGGATGTAATTTGGTTTGAGCAACTTGACGCCAAACAGAGAGCTGATCTGCTGCTTGATATTGTCCAAAGCGGATTTATCTTCATTTTGAGAAAGCTTATAGCAAAGATTACGAAGAACCTGGGCGGTCTGTCCCTGCCCTATCAGGAAATCGATCTCCCCCTGCTGCTTGACAAACTCGCGGTCGGACAAACCCGACATCGGAGGAAGATAGGCCATCTTCACCTCGCTGGCTTCTGGTGGGACTTCCGAGAATTCCGCTTTCCCAACAGGTTGTTCTTCATATTCTGGAAGCCGAAGCGGTCGGCACACAAAGGATTCCTCGTTGCTGTAATCGAATTCCAGACCACAGGACCAAGACTTGCCGTTCGTGATTCCATCGATGGAAATATCGACGCGAATATTACGCGTTTGGGTTTTCCCTTTGACCTTATCCATATTTCGGACATGCAACCCACGCCAGAGCAGGTTGGCTGCGGGCACAGGGATCGAAACAAGGTCGTGGCGGTTGATGGTCACTCCAGGACGTTTCTTGGGCGAGGCTTTACCACTGCGTTTGGCATTCCACTGTCGCAAACCAATGTCCCAAAGGGCAAGCGCCTGGAGCGCGGTCGTCTTGCCAGAATTGTTCGGGCCGATAAAGACCACGGATTTACCGAGTTCGATATCGACATTGACAAAGCGTTTGAAGTTTCGTACTTTAAGCCGTGTAAGCATTTTTTTCTCCTTTTATAATATCTGCATATCCGGGCAGCATGGCCCGTATCGTGTTCTTCGCATCCCACGGATCGCTAATCTCGATAAAGGCCCAGCGGCCGAAGCCGCCGTGGTTGTTCATGGCCGGAACCCAAAGGCTCCGGGCCGTCTCCGTCTTGGCGGCCTTATCCTTGCGCGCCTCGTCCGGGGCCTTGCGCCGAGCCTCCACCGACTCGATCCGCACCCCCGGCGCGGAGAGGCCCACCTGCACGCTCGATGCGTCCGCCTTGGGCGGCAGGGGCGCGGAGACGAGAACCGCTCCGCCCGCCGGCAGGGACAGCGGCCTCTCGCGCGTCACGCGCGCAAGCCCCGAGGTGTAGACCGTGACCGTGACGATGCGGCCCTCGCAAGGCACCTCGGCCGCGCGGAGCGGCAAGAGGCCCGCCCCCAACCCGCCCGCGAAGATGAGCCCAACCGTCCACGACGCCCGCTTGAACATGGCTTTCTCCTTCCCAACCGGCTACAACCCAAAATGCGTCAACAGGCCGCTCCACCTTTTGCTCGCATAACATTTGGCGCACCCGATGAGGGGCAACTCCCGTCCGGGTTTTATCTCATTTGAAGGGTTCGACGCCATGTGCCGTCGGATGGGGTTATAAAAGCCCGCGTCCGGTGGGTCACTTCCGCCCGCAGCATTTTTTATACTTGAGGCCCGACCCGCAGGGGCAGGGGGCGTTGCGCGAGATCTTCTTTTCCTCCCGCTTGATGGTAACGGCGTGGCGTTCGCCGATGCCCGCGCCGGCGGACTGGGCCGCGTCCTCGTACGCGCCGAAGGAGTCGTGGATGGTTTCGCCTATGTCCACGGCCTGCCGGAGCGCCGGGGCCTCTTCGCGCACGGGCCGGATCTTCATGATGAGGCTCGTGACCTCCTCCTGGTGGGAGGCCCAGAGCTCCTCGAACATCTCGTAGCCCTCGCGCTTGTAGATGAGCTTGGGGTCCTGGCCGCCGTAGGAGCGGAGGTGGATGCCCTCCTTCAGGAGATCCATGGCGTAGAGGTGGTCCATCCACTTCCGGTCGAGGGTCTGGAGGAGCAGGAACTTCTCGAGCTCGCGGTGATTTTCCGGGCCGATGGCCGCCTCCTTCGCCTCGTAGGCCGCGGCCAGGCGCTCGAAGAGGGCCGCTGTCACGTCCGCCTTGGCTTCGTAAAGCGCTTCGAGCTCCTTCACCGGGACCTCGAGGAGGAAGGCGTCCTTGAGAAAGACCGCGAGGGCCAGGAGGTCGCGATCCGCGGCCCGGGTCTCGGGAGGGGTGAGCGCCTGCACCTGGCGCTCGAGCGCGTCCCGGAGGTAGTCGAAGACGGTCTCCCGGAGGTCGCGGCCCTCGAGCCAGGCCTGCCTCCGGTCGTAGATGATGAAGCGCTGCTCGTTCATGACCGAGTCGTACTCGAGGAGGTTCTTGCGGATCTCGAAGTTGCGCTCCTCGACCTTGCGCTGGGCGCGCTCGATGGAGCGGTTGACCATGGGGTGCTCGAGGGGCATGCCGTCGGAGAGGCCGATCTTGCGGAGGATGTTCTTCACCCGGTCGGGCGCGAAGATGCGCATGATGTCGTCGTCGAGCGAGAGGAAGAAGCGGCTCGACCCCGGGTCGCCCTGGCGGGCGCAGCGGCCGCGGAGCTGGTTGTCGATGCGGCGGGCCTCGTGCCGCTCGGTGCCCACGACGTGGAGCCCCCCGAGGTCGGCCACGCTCTGGGCGTGGGAGGGGGGATGGAGGCCGTGCTCGGCCCATCGGGTCTCGAGGAGGGCGCGCCACGCCTCGGGCGGGCGGCTATCGAAAGGCTCCTCCGGGTCGATCCAATACTTCACCCAGCTCTCGAGGCAGAAACGCTCGAGCGCCTCGCGCGGCAGGTCGGGCCGCGCCTCCTTCGGGGCGAGGCGCCAGCGCTTCCAGTGCTCGAGGAGCGCCGGGAGCTCGATCCGGCCGAGGACGATGTCCGTGCCGCGGCCGGCCATGTTGGTGGCGATGGTGACGCGGCCGAATTGGCCGGCCTGGGCCACGATCTGCGCCTCGCGCGCGTGGTGCTTGGCGTTCAGGACCTCGTGCTCGATGCCGCGGCGCTTGAGGAGCTCGGACAGGAGCTCCGACCGCGCGATGGAAACCGTGCCCACGAGGAGGGGCCGCCCCATGGCGTGCACCTCGGCCACGTGCTCCACGAGGGCGGTGTATTTTTCCTTCTCGGTCCCGTAGACGAGGTCGGACCAGTTCTTCCGCAACAGCGGCCGGTTCGTGGGGATGGAGACGGGCTCGAGGCCGTAGATGCTTAAGAATTCCTTGGCCTCGGTCATGGCCGTGCCGGTCATGCCCGAGAGCTTCTCGTAGAGCTTGAAGAAGTTCTGGAAGGTGATCGTGGCGACGGTCTGGCTCTCCTCCTTGATGCGGAGGTGCTCCTTGGCCTCCACGGCCTGGTGGAGGCCGTCGCTCCAGCGGCGGCCCTCCATGAGGCGGCCGGTGAACTCGTCGACGATCACGACCTGGCCGTCCTTGACCACGTAGTGGTGGTCGCGCCCGTAGAGGGTGTTCGCGCGCAGGGCGTTGTCCATGTAGTGAAGCCAGTCGAGGTTGTCGCCCGAGTAGAGGTCCCGGATGCCCAAAAGCTGCAGCACCCGGTTCTGGCCCTGCTCGGTGAGCTTGGCGGAGTGGTCCCGCTCGGAATAGACGAAGTCCACGCCCTCCTCGGCCTTCATGCGGGCCTCCTCGCGGTCCCAGCCCTTGCGCATGAGCGAGAGGAGGGTCTCGTCCACGTCGTTCTGGTGGCGGCTCGAGAGCTTGCGCGCGACGCGGTCGGCCGTGTAGTAGCGGTCCGTGGCCTGTTCGGCCGAGCCCGAGATGATGAGGGGCGTGCGCGCCTCGTCGATCAGGATCGAGTCCACCTCGTCGATGATGGCGAAGCACCGGCTCCGCTGGACCTGGTCGGCGGCGTGGACCTTGAGGTTGTCGCGCAGGTAGTCGAAGCCGAACTCGTTGTTCGTGCCGTAGGTGATGTCGCAGAAGTATTGCGGGATGCGCTCGCGGTTCTCCATGTCGGCCTGGATGGCCCCGACGGTGAGGCCGAGAAACTCGAAGAGCGGCCGGTTCCACTCGCAGTCGCGCTTGGCGAGGTAGTCGTTCACGGTGATGACGTGCACCCCGCGGCCGACGGGGAGGAGCGAGGAGAAGTCGTTCGGGAACTCCTCGCCGGAGAGCGCGCTTGCAAGCTCCCAGGGGTCGCGGCCCGCGCGGCGGGCGAAGGGCTCGAAGACCCAATTCCCCACGTCCGGGCCCTGGACGGCCTTCGAGGCCTCGATCCACCGGTCGCTGGGAACGAGGCCGTTCAGGTACGCGGGGAGGGTGGCCACGAGGGTCTTGCCCTCGCCGGTCACCATCTCGGCGATCTTGCTCTCGTGGAGCACAATGCCGCCGAGGATCTGGACGTCGAAGTGCCCCATGTGGCGGATCTCCTGCTCGATCCACTTGTCCCAGACGATTCTCTTCTCCCCGAGGGTCCGATGCGAGGCCTCGCGGCACAGGGCGAAGGCCTCGAAGAGCAGGCTGTCGGCGGACTCGCCCTGGACATAGCGGCGTCGGAGCTCGTCCGTCTTCCCGGGGAAATCCTCGTCCGGCAGGGCCTGGGCCATGGGATAGAAGGTCTTCACCCGCTCCACGAGCGGCCAGAGACGCTTGAGCTGCCGCTCGTTCGCCGATCCGAAGACGCCGGCCAGGACCTTGGCCGCAGCAGCGATGATGGTTTCGGTGACGCTCACGGGACCTCTCCCGCCTGGGTAAGAGAAGGGACCGGGACAAAGATAGGGGGATAACGGTGCGGTTTGATCTCCGAATTCCTCAAAAAGTTATATCTTCGCTGTCCGAACCCTCCCGCTTCCGCGGAAGGTTTCTTTACACACGCTCAGGGCGAGGATCCCGGCCCGCGTGAAATACTGCAACCCATTGCACGACCTGTTTATAGCAGAGAAGAGATTTCTTGTCAATGCCGCGGCAGGATGGCAAAAGGGACGGTTCAACCCAGTCCGGACCGCCCGATGTCCTTCCCGGGAAATTTTTCTATTGGTTCCTCGGGCTTTCCCCGGACCTGGCGGAACTTTTTTCTTGCAAGGGGGGGTGAGCCGGGTAGAGTAATGAGTGAAAATCCAGGGATGAAAAGGGCGTTCCACGGGCGCGAAGAGCCTGTTCCGAGGCTAACGCAAGTGCGGCGATGGAGTTGGGAGAGGTACTGGTGGGCGATCTTCGGGTTCCCTTCCTGGCGGCGATGGCGGGCCTCGCGGGACTTTGGCTCGTCCCGGCGGCGGAGAGCAGGGCCGACACCGTCTTTTTCAAATCCGGCAACGAGCTCGTCTGCAAGGTGGTCCCGCCCGCGCCGGGGGACCGGCTCGTGTGCATCTTGGTGGGGGCCGAGGGCAAGGGGCGCATGCTCCTGCGCGCGGAGACGATCGACCGGATCGAATACGACTACGACTCCCAGATCGCCGCGCTCAAGGACGAGGACTACGCGGGCCATTATAAGCTCGGCCTCTGGTGCCTGGAGCGGGACCTCGTGGAAAAGGCCCTCGAGCGGCTGCTCTACGTGCAGGGGAAGAAGGGAATCCCTCCCGAGGTCGAATTCTACCTCGGCCGCGCCTACGAGCACCTCGCGGCCCCGCAGCCCGTGAAGGCCCGCGACCATTACGAGAACTACCTGAAAATCGCTCCGGGCGGCCCTCACAAGGAGGAGGCCGCCGCGACGCTGGTCGCCCTGAAAGCCTTCATCCAAAAGCACGGCCTCGACAAAGCTGTAACCCTGACCGACCTCACCGCCAGGGGCGGAGAAGGACTCGAGGTCCTGAACTGGGTCTATCCCTCGTGGGGATTTGACGCCGCCATTCATCACCCCCGCGTCAAGGGGGGAAAGAACGCGGTGCTCGAGATCGACTGCCAGGACCTCGACAACCGCGGCAGGCAGCCGTCCGCCGATAAGCGGAAGACCCCGGTGCAGCTCGGGCTCGACCGGGACATGTCGGCCACCCCGGTCCTCTGCCTCGACGTGTACAACCCCGGCGAAAGTCCGATGCAGTTCGCCGCGGCCTTTGTCACCGGCAGCCGCTACGTCTGGTACGAATCCATGCTGGTGTCGGTTCCGCCGAAGGAGTGGCTTTCCGCGCGCAAGTTCCGCCTGTCCGCCAAGGAGTGGAAGTCCGAGGCCACCGGCTGGAAATACAACGCCACCGAGGTCAAGGACATCGACCAGGTCAAAAACCTCATCTTCGTCATTTACAACAACGGCGAGAAGAGCACCCTCTTCTTCGACGCCGTAGGTTTCGATAAAAACTGACCATGCCCGACCGCAACCCTCCCACCATCGAGCTCGTTCCGAACCGCGAGCGGCTTTTTCTCATCGGCGTCATCGTGCCCGGCGTCCTCTCGCCCCAGGAGGAGCCCCTGGCCGAGCTCGGCCTCCTCGCCCAGACCGCCGGCGCGGAGGTGGTGGGCCGTCTTTGGCAGAAGCGCCGCCGCAGCCACCCCCGCACCTATCTCGGCAAGGGCAAGCTCCGGGAACTCGTCGAGCAGGTCCATGAGCTCCGGCCCGACACGGTGGCGGCGGACGCGGATCTTTCCCCCGCCCAGCTCGAGGCGCTCGAGGAGGCGGTCGAGACCAAGGTGATCGACCGGAGCGAGGTCATCCTCGACATCTTTGCCCTCCGCGCGCGCACGCACCAGGCGGCCCTCCAGGTGTCGCTCGCGCAGATGCAGTACGAGCTTCCGCGGCTTGGCCGGAAGTGGACCCATCTCGAGCGCTTGGGCGGAGGCATCGGCACGCGGGGCCCGGGCGAGAGCCAGATCGAAACCGATCGGCGGCTCTTGCGCGGCCGGATCCGGCGCCTCCAGCGCGAGCTCGCCGAGATCCAGGCCCACAAGGCCGAGGAGGTATCCGCGCGGCAGGGGGAGTACACGGTCTCCCTCGTGGGCTATACGAACGCCGGCAAGAGCACGCTCATGAACGCCCTCACGCACGCGGGCGCGCTCGTGGAGGACCGTCTCTTCGCCACGCTCGACACCCTCACGCGCTCGCTCGACCTCGGGGGGGGCGTCTCGGCGCTCGTCTCGGACACGGTGGGATTCATCCGGCGCCTTCCGCACCACCTTATCGCCAGCTTCCACGCCACCCTCGAGGAGACCACCCAGGCGAGGCTGCTTTTGCACGTGGTCGACGCCTCCAGCCCCATCGTTCTCGATGAGATCCGCGCCGTGGACGAGACCCTGGATGAGATCCGCGCCGGGGAGCGCGACCTTGTCTACGTCCTCAACAAGATCGACCGGGTGAGGGACCGGGCGTTTCTCGCCATGCTCGAGGAGCGCTTCCGACCGGCCCTCGC
>JAZDLH010000232.1:0-6473 GCA_043802275.1 Planctomycetota bacterium | reverse complement strand
GCCCGAACGACGAGAAGAACGCCTTCTTCTCCGTGCACGCGGGCGCGGGCGGAAACGACGCCTGCGAGTGCGCGGAGACGCTTCTCCGGATGTTCCTCCGCCACTTCGAGCGGCGGGGCTGGAAGGCCGAGGAGATGAGCGCGGTCCCCGGCGAGGACGCGGGGCTCCGGAACGCCACCTTTCGCGTGACGGGCGAGAGCGTCTACGGGTACCTCCGCTCCGAGATCGGCGTCCACCGGATCGTCCGCATGTCGCCCTTCTCGGGCAAGCGCGAGACCTCCTTCGTGGCCGTGGACGTGGTGCCGGAGAGCGAGGACGTGGCCGTCGACATCCAGGAAAAGGACCTCCGCGTGGACACCTACCGCTCGAGCGGCGCCGGAGGCCAGCACGTGAACAAGACCGACTCGGCCGTGCGGCTCACGCACCTGCCGACGGGCATCGTCGTGGCCGTCCAGAACGAGCGCTCCCAGCACAAGAACCGGGCCATGGCCCTGAAACTTCTCCGGGCCAAGCTCCTGCGCCTCGAGGAGGCCAAGCGCGAGAAGGAGCTCGGCGCTCTCTACGGCGAAAAGGGCGAGATCGCCTTCGGAAGCCAGATCCGCAACTACGTCTTCCACCCCTATACCCAGGTCAAGGACACGCGCACCGGCTTCGAGACCGGCAACATCCAGGCCGTGATGGACGGGAATCTCGAGCCCTTTGCCGAGGCGTACCTGCGCTGGGACGTGGCGCGGAGGCGATAGGGCCCTGGGCGCCTATTTTAATTCGGATCTTTTCTACAAGACTTGGCTTATTTTTTATTATACAATGGAAGTAACCGGCCCGACCGGATCGCCGTACAAAAGAAAGGGAAAGCATCGATGCAGACGCAGCGACTCGTGGACATCGACCCGGAAATGGTCTCCGCCCTGGACGGGGAGATCCGCCGGCAGCAGGACTCGATCGAGCTCATCGCCTCGGAGAATTACACCTCCGCCGCGGTCATGGAGGCCCAGGGGTCGGTCATGACCAACAAGTACGCGGAGGGCTATCCCGGCCGCCGCTACTACGGCGGGTGCGAGTTCGTGGACCGGGCCGAGCAGCTCGCCATCGACCGCGCCAAGAAGCTCTTCGGCGCCGAGCACGCGAATGTGCAGCCCCACAGCGGCACGCAGGCCAACATGGTGGCCTACATGGCGCTCCTTAAGCCCGGCGACAGGGTCCTCGCGCTCGACATGAACCACGGCGGCCACCTCTCGCACGGCACGCGCATGAACTTTTCCGGCCAGTATTACCGGTTCCACTTCTACGGCGTGAACGACCAGACCGAGCGCGTGGAGCTCGACGACGTGGCGGCCCTGGCGAAGAAGGTAGAGCCCCGCATGATCGTCGTGGGCGCGAGCGCCTGCCCCCGCATCTTCGACTTCAAGGCCTGGCACGAGGTGGCCCAGGCGGCCGGGGCGTATCTGTTGGCCGACATCGCCCACGTCGCCGGGCTCGTGGCGGCGGGGCTCCACCCGGACCCCGTGCCCTATTGCGAGGTGGTGACCACCACCACGCACAAGACCATGCGCGGGCCCCGCGGCGGCATCATCCTCTGCAAGAAGGAGTACGCCAAGGCGATCGACACGGCCCTCTTCCCCGGCGTGCAGGGGGGGCCCTTCATGCACATCATCGCGGGCAAGGCCGTCTCCTTCCAGGAGGCCCTCTCCGAGGCCTTCCACGACTACCAGTTCCAGATCCTGGAGAACGCCAAGGCCATGGCGCGCGAGCTCCTCCGGCGCGGCTACCGGCTCGTCACGGGCGGCACGGACAACCACCTCATGCTCGTCGACCTCCGCAGCCGCGAGATCAACGGCCGCGAGGCGTCGAGCCTCCTCGACCGGGTGGGCATCACCGTGAACAAGAACCTCATCCCCTTCGACCCCCTGCCGCCCACCCAGGCGAGCGGCATTCGCATCGGCTCGCCCGCCATGACCACGCGCGGCATGAAGGAGGCCGAGATGGAGGAGATCGTCGACATCATGGACGCGGCCTTCACCGCGCGCGGAGACGAGGCGAAGCTGAAAATCCTGCGCGAGCGGAGCCTCGAGCTCACGAGGCGCTTTCCCATCTACGCCAGCATGCGGGAGGCCTACCGGCCGGATGCGGTCAAGGCGGTGCCCAAGCCCCTGTTCCGAGAGGAGTGACCCCTTTCCGGGGTCCGCCGGACTTCGTCCCGCGGCGGGAGGGAGCGCGAATCATCGGGACGGGAACGTTCCTTAACGGGGAGGAGGGTCTTTCGTGAAGGCCAGGAAAAAGTCCACCCTCCCCGGCTCCCCATCGCTTGCCGCGGTCTACGCGGACATGGTCCAGATCCTCGGGCGGGAGATGGGGGAGAAGGCGCTCGCCTCCCTCCTTTCCGATGCCCACGCGAGCGGCGTCTCCGAGAGCCTTCCCTTGGGACAAGGCGAGGACATCCTCCGTCTCCTGCTGCGCCTGGGATGGCTCAAGGGCCTCCCCGAAAACGAGCGAGTCAAGCGCGCCGAGGACATCCTGCGCGAGTTCGCCGAGGCGGTCGACCGGACGCCCGCGGTCGTGAGCGTCGTGTTCCGCGTCTACGCGGACGGCTTCTACGGGGACTTTTCACTGGGGATCTGCGGCAACCCGCCCCGTTGCGACAGGTGCGCGCTCACCCGCCTCTGCTCCTACTACAACGCCCCGCCCTCCCCGTCGCGGCGCGACAAGACGCTCACGCCCGAGGAGCGCCTGCGGATGGACGGCTCCGGGTTCTTGACCGAGGAGGAGCTTCTGGCGCTCGTCATCGGCTCCGGCAAGGCTGCGCCCGCAGCCCTGGCCGTGGCCGGGGAGCTCCTCGGGCGCTACGGATCGCTCCGCAAGCTCGCCCGCGCCACGGCTGCGGAACTCGAGCGCTACGCCTCGGTGAAGCGGCCCACGGCGATGCGGATCCTCTCCGCCTTCGCCCTCTCCGGCCGCATGGCGGACGAAAACCGCCGGATCGGGCCCATGGTGCGCTCGGGCAAGGACTTTTACGACCTCTTCCACAAGCGCCTGCGCGACCTGAGGCAGGAGGTCTTTCTCGTGGTGCTCCTGGACCAGCGCAACCGCGTGCTCCGGGACGAGCAGGTCTCGCAGGGGACGCTCACCGCTTCGCTGGTGCATCCGCGGGAGGTCTTTGCCCCGGCGATCCGGGAGGCGGCGGCGGCCGTCGCGCTCGTGCACAACCACCCGAGCGGGGATTCCTCCCCGTCGGGCGAGGACCGCGCGATCACCAGGCGCCTGGGCGAAACCGCCCGCGTGCTGGGGATCCGCTTCCTCGACCACGTGATCATCGGCGAGAACTCCTTCACGAGTTTCGTGGACGAGCATCTCCTCTGAGAAAAAATCACCGGTTGGCGGATACGCCCTTGACAGGGCGCGCGTGCATGGGTATATAGTTTTTCTTTAAAAAATGAAACGGGCGCCGGAGGAGGGATTCCTGCGAATGTCTCCGGAGGCGCGGAGGAGCGTGACGCATGATCGAAGTCAAGGATCTCCGCCGAGCGTTCGGCCCCATCGTCGCGGTTCGCGGCGTATCCTTTGCCGTGGGCCGGGGCGACGTCCTGGGGTTCCTGGGCCCGAACGGCGCAGGCAAGACCACGACCCTGAAGATGCTCAGCTGCTTCCTCGTTCCGGACAGCGGCACGGCCTCGGTCGCCGGGCACGACATTTGCCGGGAGCCGGTGGCCGTGCGACGCGCGCTCGGCTACCTCGCGGAAAACGCCCCGGCCTACGACGAGATGACGCCCCACTCCTTCCTCCACTTCGTTTGCGACGCGCGCGGGATCCGGGGCCCGGCCCGGAGGGGAGCCCTCGAGCGCGTGATCGAAAACACGGCCATCGCCGGGGTGTTGCACCAGCCCATCGGCACCCTCTCCAAGGGCTTCCGGAGGCGACTGGGGCTCGCCCAGGCGCTCGTGCACGATCCGCCGGTCCTCCTCCTCGACGAGCCGACCGACGGGCTCGACCCCAACCAGAAACACGACGTGCGGGGCCTCATCCGGCGGATGGCCCCGGAGAAGTGCATCGTGGTCTCCACCCACATCCTCGAGGAGGTGGACGCCATCTGCAACCGGATGATCATCCTGAACGAAGGCGAGATCCTCGTGGACTCCACGCCGGAGGAGCTCCGCAGGCGCGAGGGCGGCTCGCTCGAGGCGGTCTTCCGCAAGCTCACCACGATTCGCCGCGCCTCCGCCCGGGCGGGAGGTGGCGCATGAGCGGGACCTGGAGCGTCTTGAAGCGCGAGCTCAAGGGGTATTTCGCCACGCCTCTGGCGTACGTCTTCCTCGTCATCTTCCTCTTCTTCGCGAGCGTCCTCACCTTCCGCAACGGGTTTTACGAGATGCGCGAGGCGTCGCTCCGGGCCTTCTTCGTGAACATGCCCGTGCTCTTTCTCTTCCTTGTGCCGGCCATCTCCATGCGCCTCTGGGCCGAGGAGCGCCGCACGAATTCCATCGAATTTCTCCTCACCCTCCCCCTCACGCCGCTCCAGGCGGTGCTGGGCAAATTCTTCGCGGCCTGGGCCGTGCTCGCCCTGGCGCTCGCCCTCACCTTTCCCGTGGCGATTACCGTGGCGTACCTCGGGAATCCCGACTGGGGGCCGGTCATCCTCGGGTATATCGGCAGCCTCCTCCTTGCGGGAGCGTTTTTGGCCGTCGGCAGCCTTTTCTCCACGGTGACGAAGAACCAGGTGATCGCTTTTGTCCTGGCCGTGGCGGTCTCGGCGCTCCTTGTCTTCGCCGGGAACCCCACCACGCTCGAGTACCTCTCCCGGGTATTCCCCATGGGGCTCGTGGCGGCGGTGGAGTCGTTCTCCTTCCTCGCGCGCTTCGAGTCGCTCCAGCGCGGGGTGCTGGAGCTTCGCGACGTCGCCTTCTTCGTTCTTCTCACCGCGGGGCTCCTCTGGGCGAACGTGGTGGTCCTGGAAGAGAGGAGGGCCGCCGGATGACGCCGACCCTCGCCTCCGCAGCCGGCCTCCTTGTCCTTCTCCTCCTCGGGGGGATCGTCTTCGCCCTGTTGGCGGGCGCGCATGTCTTCCGCCATCGCACGGCCCGGGCCGCGATGGCCGCCCTCTACATCCTCGTCATCACCTTCTCGACGATTCTCCTTGTGCAAAAGGCGGCGGGGCGGGCGCGCCTCGACTTCACGGCCGAGAAGAACTACACCCTCTCTCCGGGCACGGTGCGCGTCCTGAAGAGCCTCGACCCGCCGGTCAAGCTCCGCCTCTATTACTCGCGCAGGGCCGCCCTCAAGGCCCCGGACGAGATCCGCGTCTGGAACAACTACTTTATCTACGTGCAGGAGCTTCTGGAGGAGTACGCGAAGCGCGCGGAGGGGCGCATCGACCTCGCCGTGATCGACCCCCGGCCCTACAGCGAGGCCGAGGAGGAGGCCGTGCGTTTCGGCATCCGGCGCTTCCCAATTTCCGAGGAGGAGAGCTTCTTCTTCGGCCTCGTGGCCGTCACCGAGCTCGGCAGGAGCCGCGCGATCGACTTCTTCAGCTATAACCGGCAGCCCTTCGTCGAGTACGACATCACCAAGCTCCTGGCCGACGTGACCCGCCGGGACCAGCGCCGGGTCGGAATCCTTTCGCCCCTCACGATCCTGGGGGAGGAGCTCTCGCCCTACATGCGGCAGATGATGGAGATGCAGGGGCAAAACCCGCCGGCGTCCTGGGTCGTCGTCTCCCATCTCCAGGAGAGCTACGCGCTCGAGACCGTGGATGCGGACGCGGCGGAAATTCCGCCCGGCATCGATTTTCTCATGGTCGTCCAGCCCAAGAATCTTCCCCCCAAGACGCTCTTCGCCGTCGACCAGTTCGTGATGCGGGGCGGGAAGATCCTGGTCTTCATCGATCCCTATTGCCTGGCCGACCAGCCGCCGCGCGAGCCGCAGAACCCCTATGCCGCCATGGGGTACGAGCCCGCCTCGAACCTCGAGGGGCTCTTGAAGGGCTGGGGCGTGGAGATGGACCCCAAGGCCATCGCCGTGGATCCCGACCGGGCGATCAAGGTCAATGCCCCCGACGGCCGCAAGGCGGTATTCCCCTTCTTCATCGACCTCTCCGGCGACTGCCTCAATCGCGCGGAGGTCGCCACGGGCCCCCTGAACTCGGTCCGGATGCTCTTTTCGGGCATTCTCAAGCCCGTCCCCGGCGCCGAAACCAACCTGACCCCGCTCCTCGAAACGGGCGAGGCCGCGGGGGGATGGGTGCCGCGCGGGCCTTACGACGTGCAGATGCAGATCCAGCAGCCCAACCTGCAGAACGTCCTCGCCTCGGTCCAGAACGCCCGCGAGAAAAAAATCCTGGCCTGCCGCCTGACGGGGCCATTCAAGACCAACTTCCCCGACGGGATCGAGCTCCCCGAGGAAGGCTCGGAGGCCGAGGAGCCCCCCCCCCCCCCCCCCCCCCCCCCCCCCACCCCCCCGCGGCCAAAAAACCCCAAAGCCCC
>JAZDLH010000231.1:0-3209 GCA_043802275.1 Planctomycetota bacterium | reverse complement strand
ACCGGCGCGGAGGCCTTTTCCCCGGGGGTGATCGAGGTCCATCTCACACAGGAGGCCGAGCGGGAAGTCTACTCTTACGCCAACAAGGAGAACTGGCACGGGCGGATCGAATACCGTCTCGCCACGGACAAGACGGCGCGGTTGGCTCAAGAGACGGCGCTCGCCGCCTGGCGGGGCCTCGGCTGCCGGGACGGGGGGAGGATCGACATGAGGGCCGACGCAAACGGGACGCCGCAGTTCATGGAGGTGAATCCCCTGGCGGGGCTCCGTCCCGAACACTCGGACCTCCCAATTCTCTGCGGGCTGGCGGGGATGTCCTATCAAGAGATGATCGCCGGGATCATGCACTCCGCGTTGAAGCGCCTGGGCTAAAAAGGCATTACGGCTTCGTAAGAAGTCCGAAATCTCCTCCCCCTCGACGGGGGAGGGTCAGAGTGGGGGTGGCAAGCAGGGGAGGGGAAAATTTACTTCTTTACGAAAGCATCAGGCTTGCAAGCATGAAGATTGCCGTTATCCACGGGGAGGTGCCGGCGGACGCGGGCCGGGACGAACAGGACGTCCTGGTGCAGGCCCGGTGCGTAGGGGAGGGCCTTGCCGCCCTGGGTCATGAGCCGGTCGCCCTTCCCGTCTCTTTGAATCTCGCGGAGGCCGCGCGGGCGCTCGCGGAGCTGCGGCCCGCGCTAGTCTTCAATCTAACGGAGTCGCTCGCCGGAAAGGGCAGCCTGATCCATCTCGTTCCCGCCCTCCTGGACGCCCTCCAAATTCCCTACACGGGCGCAGGCGCCGCGGCGATGCTCCTGACCTCCAACAAGCTGCTGGCAAAGCGATGGCTTGCGGCCGCCGGCCTCCCGACCCCGCCGTGGTTGACGGAAGACGGCGAGGCTTTCCCGGCTGCGGCTCGCTCCGCCGCCGATACCCGGGAGGGGCAAGCCGGAGGTAATCCGGCCCCGGATCTGCCGATCGCAGGGGCGTGGCTCGTCAAATCCGTCTGGGAGCACGCCTCCATCGGCCTTGACGAGGATTCCGTCCTCGCCGGGCCGGACCGGGAGCGGCTCCTCAAGGAGATGGCGGCCCGCCGCGAGGCATTGGGCGGGGCCTGCCTGGCCGAGGCATTCATCGATGGCCGGGAGTTCAACCTCTCGCTGCTGGCGGGGAGGAGCGGGCAGGATTGCGTTTGCCCGGCCTCCGCTGCCGCGGGCACTTCCTCGCCCCTCGTGCGCGTTAGAGCCCCGGAGGTCCTCCCGCCGGCGGAGATCCGCTTCGACGCCTACCCGCCGGGGAAGGTGCGGGTCGTCGGCTACCGCTCCAAGTGGGAGGAGGATTCCTTCGAATTCAACCATACGCCGCGCTCTTTCGATTTTCCGGAAACGGACGCCTGGCTCCTTGCGCGCCTGTCGGAGCTGGCCCTTGAATGCTGGACGCTCTTTGATCTCCGGGGGTACGCGCGGGTCGATTTCCGCGTGGATGATAACAACCGCCCCTGGATCCTCGAGGTGAACGCGAATCCCTGTCTCTCGCCGGACGCCGGCTTCCAGGCGGCAACCGCCCGTGCGGGCTTGCCGTTTACCGAGGTCCTGAAGCGGATCATCAATGACATGCCGCATGGCGCAGTCTGTGAATAAAAAAGGGGTGCTCACAATGCCGAAAGGAAAAATCGGGAAGGGGCTCGTCTGGCGGGAAGAGCCGAGGCCGGAAGACTGCGAGGCGGTCGGCCGCCTGGTCCGCGCCACCGGTTTCTTTTCCGAGGAGGAAAGCGGCATCTCCGTGGAGCTTGTCGCCGAGCGCCTGGCCGGGGGCGAGGCGAGCGGCTATCTTTTCCTGTTCGCCGAAGAGGAGCGCCGTCTGTCTGGCTATACCTGCTTCGGCCCGATCCCAGGCTCGCTCCACAGCTACGACCTGTACTGGATCGTCGTTGATCCCGGAGAGCAAGGACGGGGCCTTGGCCGGAAGTTGTTGGCCAGGGCGGAGGCGCTTATGGCCCGACGGGGGGCAAGGCGCGTCTATGCGGACACCTCCTCCCGCCCCCAGTACGAACCGACCCGGGCCTTCTACCGCTGCTGCGGCTATAGCGAGGAGGCATTCCTCGCCGATTTCTACGCGCCCGGCGACGGCAAGATTATCTTCGTCAAACCCCTCGCTTCCCCCGCCTGAAACACAGAGACAGCGCCCCCGTTTTTCAACAGGCTATGAGACTTTTGAATTCTTCCCGCTAATCGGTAAACTACCGGGATTCTCGCGTTCGCGGGAATGACAAAGGGGCAGTATTTTTCCTCTTGTCTCACCCCATGAAAAATGGTAATAGATCCCATAACCAAAACTCAGAGAAGGACAGCTTCTCTCCCGCTGGGCGCCTGAACAGAAACAGATTGCATGGAAAACGGAGACTTTGCCGCTTGGTCGCGCCTCCGTTACGCCGCCTTAACACAATAGAGGATCAATGCCATGAGATTCATTCCGAAAGAAGAGAAATTTTTTGACATGTTCGAGGAGCTGATCGCCAAGATCGAAACCGGCGGAAAGCTCTTCCTGGAATTGGCGGAAAGCGGCGTCTACGGCGAGACGCAAGTCGCCCGCCTCAAAGAGATCGAGCACGAGGCGGACGACATTACCCACCGGACCTACGAGAAGATGCACAAGACCTTCATCACGCCGCTCGACCGCGAGGACATCTACAGCCTCGTCAACAAGATGGACAGCATCATCGACATGACGGAGGCGGCCTCCGCCCGCCTGTACCTCTACAAGGTGAAGGAACCGTCGCCGATGATCATCGAACAGGCGAGGATCCTTTACGAAGCCATCGGAAAGGTCAAAACGATCATCCACGCCCTCAGGGACATGAAAAACGCCCCGCTGATCCTCCAGACCGGTGTCGAGATCAATACCCTGGAAAACGCCGGGGACGCCGCCCTGAGGGCGGCGATGGCCCATCTGTTCGAAAATATGCAGGACGTCCGCGAACTGATCAAGTGGAAGGATATCCACGAGCGGATCGAAGAGGCAATCGACGTCTGCGAAGACGTTTCCAACATCGTGGAAGGGATCGTCCTGAAAAATGCATGATTTTACGCTGATCCTCCTCCTGATCCTGATGGCGCTGGTCTTCGATTTCATCAACGGCTTCCACGATGCCGCCAACTCCATCGCCACCGTCGTTTCGACTCGGGTGCTCAAACCTCAGCACGCTGTCCTCTGGGCCGCATTCTTCA
>JAZDLH010000230.1:0-2803 GCA_043802275.1 Planctomycetota bacterium | reverse complement strand
CCTGCGCGTCCTCCAGGAGCGCGAGTACGAGCGCGTGGGCTCCTCCGAGACGATCCGCACGAACGCCCGCCTCCTCGCCACGAGCAACCGCGACCTCGATGAGGCCATCGAGAAGGGCGCCTTCCGCCGCGATCTCTTCTACCGGCTGAACGTGGTGCCGATCACCCTGCCCCTTCTCAAGGACCGGCACGGCGACATCCCCCTCCTCGTGGAGCACTTCATCCGGAAGCACGGCGGACTCCGCGCGGCCGCAGGCGCGCGCCGGGCCGAGACCGCCTCCGTCCGTATCTCGCCCGAGGCCCTGGCCATGCTCGAGGCCTATGCCTGGCCCGGCAACGTGCGGGAGCTCGAAAACATCATTGAGCGCGCCATGGTGCTCGAGGACGGCCCGGTCATACAGCCCGAGCACATCGCGCCCGGACTCACGGGTGGCCCTTCCCTGGCGGCGATGGCGGCGCCGGGCGCCCCGGCCGCTCCCCTCGTCAGGGGCTTGCACGAGGTCGAGCGCGAACACGTGGAGCGCGTTCTGGCTTATTTCCATGGCCACAGGCAGAAGACCGCCACGGCCCTCGGCATTAGCGAACGCTCACTGCGCGACCGCCTGAAACGATGGAAAAAGGAAGGGACTTGAGGGGAAAATCCTGCCGTATCCGGCAGTTTATTCCGCATGTTATGATAAAAAAGGGATGTCAAACGAATGGCCATGCTCATTGCAGCAACAAGAAGAAAGGGCGTAATTTATTTATGAACAGTGCCTTACAAAATATTCTCTTGAAAAACAAGGTTTTCATGACCGTGGCATGTCGATTGATAACCTTGAATTGCCTCGGTCTATACAGGCAAAGGAGCTGGACATGATCCGCGGGCTTTTTGAGCGCGAGGCCATCCCGGTCCTGGAGGCGTCGCTCGCCTTTGCCGCTGCGCGGCAGAAGGCGATCCAGAACAACATCGCCAATGTCGATACCCCGTACTACAAGAGGGAGACCGTGCCCGAGGCGGAATTCGATCAGGCCCTGGCCCAGGCGATCGAGGAGCGGGCGCGGGCGCACCCGAATCGCTTCGTGATGAGCGACACGCGCAACATCGAGTTCGTCCAGGGCGGCACCGTGCCGCTCGTGCGCAACGTCCCCGGCCCGGACGCCGGCCCCGAACGGCACGACCGGAACAACGTGGAGATCGAGAAGGAGATGGTGGACCTCGCCAAGAACACGCTCTACATCGAGGCCCTCCAGCGCCTTCTCAAGAAGGATTACAACATGCTCCTTTCCGCGCTACGCGACCGGATCGCGTAAGCGGGGGCGGAGGCATCCCGAGGCCCGTTGACGCGGGAGGTGTTGAGCCATGATGACCGGCGGCGTGTTTACGGCCATGGACATTAGCGCCAGCGCCTTGGCGGCCGAGCGCGCGCGGATGAACGTGATCGCGCAGAACCTGGCCAACGCCAACACGACCCACGATTATTACGGCAACAAGATTCCCTACCGCCGGCAGCGGATCCACTTCCGGCCGGGCGCGCCCGAGTTCACGGGCTCGTCCACGCTGGGCGTGCGGGTGGAGCGATTGAGCGACGACCCGAGCGATTTCAAGCGCGTCCTACAGCCGGGCCACCCGGACGCGGACGCGGACGGGTACGTGCTCTATCCCAACGTGGACGTGCCCATCGAGATGGTGGACATGATGATGGCGGCCCGGGCATACGAAGCGAACGTGACCGCCATGGAATCGGCCAAGCAGGTGATGCGCGGAGCGCTCCAGATCATTGCGTAAGGCCCCGGGGCCGCTTACCCGCGTGAAAGCAAAGGAGGGACCGGACCATGACGCTGGATCCCCTAAGCCCGCTCCAGGGAGGGGAAGGGATCGGCAGAATTCCAGGGATCGGCGGAAGCGACGGATCCTCCCCGGTCCGGGGCGCGGCGTTCAAGAAATTCCTGCTCGACAGCCTCGACCAGGTCAACCGGATGCAGCAGGAGTCCGAGGCCGCGCAGGAGGCCCTGGCCACGGGCAGGACCGACGACATCACGGGGGTGATGAATGCCGTCGAGAAGGCCGACATCGCCGTCCAGACGGTGATGGCGGTGCGGAACAAGCTGATCGAGGCCTACCAGGAAGTCCTGCGCATGCAGATTTGACCGGCCGCCCTTGTCCCGCCCCGAAGGGGCGGAGGCGGGGGCGCGGGGTGTGAGGATTTCCGGTTTTCGTTGATGCCGAGGGGCGCCGGGGGAATACGGGGCGCCCGGGGGTTGAAGAAGGGGGATTCGGAACATGGCGATGCTGGAGACGTTGGGCGAGAGCGCGCGCAAGGTCTACCGCGACATGACGGTGACGCAGAGGCTCGCGATCCTCATGGTGGGCCTGACGGCCGCGCTCTCCCTGGGGCTCATGACCTTCGTGGGCTCGATCAGCGAGGAGCGGGGCCAGGTAATCCTGCCCATCACCGTGGAGATCAAGGATTACGACACCGTGGATAAGATCCTAAAGGACAACGGGATCCAGGGCACGTACAACCCGGACGACAAGCGCTTCCTCGTGCCGATCAAGCAGAAGAACGACGCATACCTCCTGCTGGCGAGGGAGGGACTTTACGGCAAGGAGTCCGCCTCCGGCTTCGAGGCGATGATCGAGAAGATGGACTATTCCGTGGGCACGGAGACGCGGCGGGACATGATGCGCACGGCCCTGCAGAACGAGCTCAACGGCATGATCGAATCGATCGAGACGATCGAGCGGGCGCGCGTGGTCTTTGCCGAGGGCGAGAAGAAGGTCTTCGGCACGCCCATCAAGCCCCAGGCCGCGGTCAAGGTCA
>JAZDLH010000229.1:0-3301 GCA_043802275.1 Planctomycetota bacterium | reverse complement strand
CCGAGGGCGAAGACGGCGGGGAAGCCGATGCCGTGCCGCTCCGCGACGGGCGGCTCCATCGACGCGCGCCCGTGCAGACGATGCAACCCCGAGGCCCGCACGAGGAGGAGCGTGACGACCACGAGGCCGCCCATCGTCCAGAAGTTCGTAAGTCCCCAGCGGGAGGCCCATTCCGCGCCGAGCCAGTTGCCGAAGGAATATCCGAAGTACCCGCCGGAGAGGAAGAGGGAGATCCCCATCCCCTGGCGCGCGCCGATAATGCCCTGGGCGGCCAGCACCGCCTCGGGGTGGAGAAGGCCGATCCCCAGGCCGGAGAGGACGAGGAGCGCCCCCAGGCCTGCGTAGGAGTGGGTGAAGCCGATGCAGCACATGGCGGAAGCCATGAGGGGGCCGCGGAGGAGGAGCGAGGGCACCCCGCGCTTCGGAAGAAGAAGCCCCGTGATCGGCTGGATGGCATTCACCACCACCGAGAAGAGGCTCATGAGGTACATGACGTCCACCAGACTCCTGCCGAGGTGGCTTTTGAGCGTGGGGTCCGGGAGCGTGGTCAAAAGCCCGCCGTAGAAGTCCGCGGTGAAATGGGCGAAGATGAGGATGAGGAAGCGCGCGCGCGCCGATTCGAACATGGAGGCGATTCCCCCGAGGGCGTGATTTCCGTTGCGCAAAAGGTAAAAATGAGCATACTACCCAAGGACCGCGCGAAACGCAACGCCAATCCGGGCCGGGAGACGGAATTCCATGTGCGGCATCTGCGGCATCTTTTCGCCGGACCCCAGGGCCCGGCCCGACGCGGCGCTCGCGGAACGCATGAACCGAACCCTCGCCCACCGGGGCCCGGACGGCTCGGGCGTCCTTTCCCGGGGCCCGTGCGTCCTGGGGCACCGCCGCCTCTCCATTATCGACCTCGCGGGCGGCGCACAGCCCATGGAGACCCCGGACGGCCGCTATGCCGTCACCTACAACGGCGAGGTCTACAACCACCGGGATCTCCGGCTGGAGCTCGAGGCGAGGGGGCATCGCTTCCGCACGCGCTGCGACACCGAGGTCGTGCTCCGCGCCTACGCGGAATACGGCGAGGCGTGCGTGGACCGGCTGATCGGCATGTTCGCCTTCGTTGTTCACGACCGGGAGTCGAACGAGCTTTTTCTCGCGCGCGACCGCCTGGGGCAGAAGCCGCTCTATTACATGGAGCAGGGGGGAGAGTTCCTCTTCGCGTCGGAAATCCCCGCGCTCGCGCTTGCCCCCCGCTTCGACGCGTCCCTTGACCTCGCGTCGCTCCACCTCTACCTCGCGTATCTCTACGTGCCTTCGCCCCGCACGATCTACGCCGCCGTGCGGAGCCTCCCCCCGGCGCACGCGGCGCGCGTCACCGCGAGGGGAATGGCCCTGCGGCGGTACTGGCGGCCGGAGTACAGCGCGAAGCGCGAGGTGGGCTACGAGGAGGCGCGCGCCGAGGTCCGCCGCCGCGTGGTCGAGGCCGCGGAGCGCCGCCTCATGAGCGACGTGCCGCTCGGGGCGTTTCTTTCCGGCGGGCTCGACAGCACGGTCACGGTCGCGGCCCTCTCCGAGGCGAGCGGGGGGGCCATAAGCACCTTCACCATCGGGTCGGACGACCCGCGCTACGACGAGCGCGCCTTCGCCGGGGAGGCGGCCCGGCGCTTCGGCACGCGCCACCATGTGCGCGTGGCCGAGCCGCGTTCCTTGAAGCATCTCGAAATGCTCCTCCAAAGGTGCGGCCAGCCCTTTGCCGACAGCTCGATTCTACCCACCTACATGGTGAGCGCCTTTGCGCGCGAGCACGTGACCGTGGCCCTTTCGGGCGACGGCGCGGACGAGCTCTTCGCCGGGTACGACCGCTACGTGGCCCTGCGACTCTCGGGCTTCCTGGGCCGCCTGCCTCTCTCCCTTCGCCGGGCGGTGGCGAAGGCCGCGCGCGCGCTCCTTCCGGCCCGCGCGAACGAGCGGACGCTTGCCGGGCGCCTGAGGCGCTTCTTCCAGGTCGCGGAGCGGAGCGGCCTCGAGCAATATCTTTCGGCCGTCGCCCGCTGGCGCGCCGAGGATTCCGGGGCCGTGTACGGGCCCCTCTTGAGGGACGCCGCCGCCGGGACGCCCGTCGCGTCGCCCCTTTCGGCCTTGATGGAGTCCCTCACGGCGCGCGATCCCGTGGAGAAGTGGATGGAGATCGAGTCCCTGACCTACCTCCCCGAGGACGTGCTCGCCAAGGTCGACCGCGCGAGCATGGCCGTGAGCCTCGAGGTCCGGAGCCCCTTTTTGGACCACACGCTCGTGGAGTACGTGGCTTCCCTCCCATTCGACTGGAAGCTTAAAGGGAGCGAGCGCAAGCACATCCTCAAGGACGCCTTCCGCGACGTACTGCCCGAGTCCATTCAAAGGCGCGGCAAGATGGGCTTCGGCGTGCCCGTGGGCGAGTGGCTGCGGGGCGAGCTTCGGGGCCTCGCGCGGGAGGTCCTGCTCGCGCCCGGGGCGGACTGCGGAGGCCTTTTTCGCCCGGAGGGCGTGCGCGCTCTCTTGGAGGCGCACCTCGCCCGCCAGCGGGACGCAAGCTACGAGCTCTGGGCTCTCTTGTGCTTCCACCTCTGGCGGCGGGGGGCGGATTCGCAGCCTCTTACAGCTAACTCGCCTCGCGTGTTATGACTTTGTACCCCCTCCGCATGTTGCGACCGCATAAGTTACAATGTCATTGCAAGCGAAGCACGGCCATCTCATTTTGGCAGAACCGGTTAGGTTATATTATTCTTGACAATCACAAATGGAGGGACTACCCTTTAAATAAGGCAATGACAACCGCGGCGGCAGTCTAACAGATGGTGAAAAGGCGGAACATTGCTCCGGTAGTTACTTTTTAGGAAAGATACTGTTAATGAAAAAAGCGAAAAAGAGACCTCCTTTAGTGCAGGGCTTGCTGGAGCAGGTATCCAGCAAGGTCTTTTGGAAATTCTCAGATCAAATCACGGATCTTGTGAAGAAGCGACATGGCGTTTACGCGCTCTATAAAGGGAACCGCTTGTATTACGTGGGCCTTGCTACAAATCTTCGCAACCGCGTGAAGTCTCACTTGCGCGACAAACATGCAGGCAAGTGGGACAAGTTCAGCATCTATCTCGTGCGGCATGAAGACCACATAAAGGAGCTTGAATCACTTATTCTTCGTATCGCTGTTCCCAAGGGTAATGCAACCAAGGGGCGTTTAGCACATGCTGAGGACTTAAGAAAAAAGCTTAGGTGTCAGATACGGATAATTCAACACGAGCAGATATCCGACATCATGGGACGTAAGGAA
>JAZDLH010000228.1:0-4431 GCA_043802275.1 Planctomycetota bacterium | reverse complement strand
CAACATGGCCGCGCTCCTGGGCCTCGACGAAGCCGCGGCCGAGCGTCCCTGACCGTCAGAAAGCCTCTTTGCTTCCGGCATCGGGTTCGGTGGAACAATCCGCCCCTCCGCGCCGCTCAGGCGCTTTCCCAGAAGGCGTTCCCCTGGCGCTCGATCCAGCGCCCCTTTTCCGAGGCGAACACGAGCTCCGTTCCGTTGAAGCGGATCTCCCACGCGCCCTGCTCCAGCACCTTCCGGTAGGTGGCAAGCCCCGCCAGGAGCTGGGCGTCCGTATAATCCGGCAGGCTTTTGTATGGCCCCGGGGGGGATGCGGGTCCGAAGGGAGCGCCCGCGGCGCGGCGGCGCGTCTCCCCTTCGATGGCGCGGATGCCCGCCCCGATGGATTGCCGCACAAGCTCGGCGACCGCGGGCGCCGCGTCCGGCCCCAAAGCCTGGAAGGTCCAGTTCACAAAGTGCGTGATGACCGTGCTCGAAAGGCTCGAGAGCACCCCGCCGATCTGGTGAAGCCCCGCCTCGCCCGTGGCGAGGGTGAAGGGCAATAGCCCCGCCTCGGGCCCGAGCGTGCCGAGGACGAAGGAGCCGAAGCCGACGTAGGAGCCGGGCTCCAGGATCGCGTTCGATCCGATAAAGGCGCACTCGATGACCACCGGTCTCTCCTCCGATCCGCGGATGAGGGCGCCGCCGCCGATCATGGGGATGGCCGGGACCTCCACCCGACTCCCATTCAGGTACACCGCCGTGGGAACGGCCTTGAGGTGCCGGCAGGCTCCGGCCATGTGCATGGACATGAGCGCCACGTCGATCTCGGCGCGCCGGAACGTACCGCCCAGGATCGTGGCCTGGGTGGTCCTCACCTTCTCGACCCGGGCGAAGGCGCTGACCGTGGCGCGATCCGCGAGGTCGGAGTCCGTCATCGCGGCGCCATCCGCCGTGGAGTCCCTGCCGAGGCGCGCGTTCTTCATTTGGGAGGAGCGGACCACGGTGCGCTCGCCCACGGTGGACGCTTCGAGAAGGCTCCGCTCGACGCGTCCGCCCGCCTTCACCGTGGTATGGCTTAGCGAAGAGTTCCACACCGCCGCGCCCGGTTCGATCACGCATTCCGGGCCGATGATGCTGCCCGGCCCGACGTGTGCGCCGGGGGCGATCCGGGCCGAGGGATCGATCCGGGCCGCGCCGCCCGAGCCGGTCTTCACGCCGAAGGGGAGCGCCATTCGGACCGGCGGAACGGGATCGTCGAAGGCGAAGATCTCCTCCTCGGAGACCTGCGCCTCCAGCGCGTCGGGCGCCAGGGCGAGGATCCGGTCGAAGGCCGGGTGCCTCCAGCGGTTTTCCAGTCTTTTCCAGCCCGCGGGCTCGCCGCTTTTGAATTGCCAGAGCCCCGCTTCGAGGTGCGCCCGGAGGAGCGCGTGCGTCTCCGCGATCCAGAGGGGCCAGCCGCGCCGCTGCCGGGAGGGCGGGACGGACAGGTCCGTCTCGTGCTCCGCCGCGAGCGCCCGGGTCAGGGCCAGGGCGGTCTCGATCGCCTCGGGGACGATCGTGTCGGCGACGGCCTTTTGGGCGGGATCGAGCGCCTCGTGCAGGCGCGCGACCATCCGGATCACGAGGTCCGGCGCGTAGGTGAAGACCCAGGCGCCCCGGCGCTTCTTGGGGCCGTAGCCGACGGACAGCTCGCCCGGCATGACGAGCCCGTTCGTCGACTCGCCCGCCACGCCCGCGATGGCGAAGGGCATGAGGTAGGTCATCAGGCGGTCGTTCACGAGCGCCTCGTCGTCGGCGTGGGGCTCGGGCGACTGGCCCACGACCTTGGTCCACGGCGCCACCCAGCAGCACGGCCCAAGCTCGATCTGCTCGTGGCTCAAGAGCGCGTCCGTCCAGAGCCCCCGGTGCGGTCCGAAACCTTTAAGGACGCCGCCCGGCTGCGGCAGGAGCTTTCCGGAGTTGGTGGAGTTGATGGTGTTCGTGCCGTATCGGCTGAGGTGCGGAAGCTCGATCATGCCGATGACCCGGAGCCGGCGCGAGGCCTCGTCGTAGCGCACCCGCCGAAAGGCGTTGGAAAAGACCCCCTCGTAGTACCCGCGCCGGTCGATGGCGGCCCGGTCGCCGAGAAAGGCCTCGGAAACCTCGGTGGGGCCGGCGACCGTGACGCCTCGGCCGGTGTTCGTGATGATGAGCTTGGCGTTCAGAATCCTGTTGTCCGGGCCGAAACGAACGTCCTTGGCCCAGGTGTCGAGGACCCGGGTCCGCTCGCCCACGCTCGTGTTGATGAGGGTCGAACCCCGGATTTCCGCGGAGGCGGCCACCGTCGGGAGCTCCGCGCCGGTGACGACCACGCGGCCGGCGGCGTCGCATAGGTGCCGGTGCGGGTGTCCCTCCGCCGCGAGGATCGAGTCGATGACGGTTGCGCCCGGCGCGACCGCGACGTTGTGGAGCCGCGCGTCCCGCACGACCGCGCCCGCGCCCAACGAGGTTTTAGGGCCGGTGAGGTAGCTCGCCCCCGCGATCTCCGCGCCCGGATGGATCCGCGCGGGGTCGACGTCCGGTCCGAGGCAGCGCTTTTCCAGCACGGCAATGGCCTCCTTCCATCCGACCGAATTCGCCACAAAAGACGGGAAGACTCAACGCTTGCGCGCCACGGCCAGGATGGAAAGCCCCGGCAGGGGAAGCCGATGGGTGAGGCGCAAGAGCGGGACCAGCATGTTGAAGACCTTGAGCTGGATCCGGCCGAAGGTCTTGCGCCTAAGGAGCTTCCCGTTCAGGAACCAGCCGGGGACGCCCAGCCAGTTGAGGTCCGTGAGGTAATCCACCTCGAAGCCGCTGCGGAAGAGGAGCCCCCGCAGGCCCAGCTTGTCGTAGCGCCGCTTGTGCTCCAGGGCCTCGTCGAAGGAGGAGAAGAGGGCGGGGTACTGCGGAAGCTGGAGGATGAGCCGCCCGCCCGTGGGAAGGAGCGCGTGGACCTCGCGCAGGACCGCGGCATCGTCTTCGATGTGCTCGAGAAGGTTAAAGGCCACGACCGTGTCGATCGCTTCCCCCCGGAGCGCGGCGAAGTGCCGGGGCTCGGTCACGTCGAGCTCGACCACGTCCACCCCCTCCTGTCCGGCGAAGAGATTGCGCAAGAGGTCGAGGTAGACGGGGTCCATGTCGCTCAAGGTGAGGCGCGGCTTGCCGCGGAGCCGTAGCGACATATTGCCGATGCCGCTCCCGAGCTCGAGGACGTGGCGGCCGAGATGGGGCCGCACGAGCTCCCCCACCCAGCGCGTGTAGGCCGAGGCCGAGCTCATGGCCATGAGGACGTGGTGGCCGTAGCGCTCTTCGTAGCAGTCGTCGATGAGCCAGTACTTGAGGATCACGCCGAACGCGCGCACGCCGTCGACCCACGTGATCTTCTTGCCCTCCTCGTACGAGCGGCCGCGGTAGGAGATCGGCATCTCGTAGACCACGCAGTCGCGCTTCGCCACCTTGGCCGTGATCTCCGGCTCGATGCCGAATCCCTCCGAGCGGATGGGTAGGGAGCGGAGGATCGAGGCGCGGAAGGCCTTGTAGCAGGTCTCCATGTCCGTGAGGTTGAGGTTCGTGAAGAGGTTCGAGAGGTGCGTGAGGAAGAGGTTGCCGAGCATGTGGTGGTAGTAGAGCACCCGCCGCTCGGACGCGTTCGCAAAGCGGGAGCCGTAGACCACGTCGGCATAGCCCGCGAGGATGGGGGCGATGAGCTTGGCGTACTCCCGGGGGTCGTACTCGAGATCGGCGTCCTGGAAGATGGCGATCTCGCCGCGCATGGCGGCGATGGCCGTGCGGATGGAGGCGCCCTTGCCCCGGTTCTTTTCGTGGACGATCAGCCGGATTTCCGGGTGGCTCCGCTCGAGCTCCTGAAGGATCTCCCCCGTCCCGTCGGTGGAGCCGTCGTCGACCACCACGAGCTCGCGCAGAACGCCCTCCGGCAGCGGCGCGGCGAGGACCCGCTCGATGGACCGGCGGACAAAGGCGTACTCGTTATAGGCCGGCATAAGGATGGAAAAAAGGACTTCGCGGTCTTCCGTCTCTTCTTTTTTCATCCGCGTTCCTCCTGCCTCCCTTTCCGCCGCGGGGGCGGGATCTCCCGGATTCCTGCTCTCCTTCGCCCCGGAGCCGGCTTCCTAAGCCCCGGCGCCGGAACGCACGGCAGGCCGACACTATACCAAATCGATCCTTCCAAGCGCAAGGGAAAGCCCGGGAAATGAAAGACCGGGGCGAGCAACGCCGCCCCGGGACGGTCGGAATCAGGACTCGTCTCCCGCGGGTTCCGGGCGGGGGGGGGGGGGGGAAACCCGCGGAGGGGCCCGGAATGGCCCGCCGGCCGGGGCCACTCGTGAGGCGATTTTAGGAGGCACACCCCCCCGAGGATATGGATGAGATGAACCCCCATGGCGATGAAGAAGATGGTGGCGGAAATGAAGC
>JAZDLH010000227.1:0-2799 GCA_043802275.1 Planctomycetota bacterium | reverse complement strand
TGGAAAGGATACCAACGGGGCTTGGTGGAAAAGAAGATTAGAAACCTGGCCCAGTATCTAGAGCGCCCCGATGGCATTCTTCCAGTCGCTGGGCTTCTAAACGTTCGCACCAATAAATCGCTTAGATTCGATGGAAAGCATGATGGTCGGCCCTACGCAGGAAACTTGACTATACCGGATGAAACAAGACTTTGGGTAGTTGACATGCAACACCGGCTGGAGGGAATAAGAGAGGCGCATAGTAGAGGTTTTCTTGAGGGGTTCTCGGTTCCCGTACTGATAACAGAAGGTTTGTCGGATATCAAAGAGGCTTGCCAATTCTATATTATCAACACGAATGCCAAGAAAATGGGTCTCGATCTCACGCAACGCCTAATGATTGAACACAATGAAGTGCGAGATATCTCCAATGTTCCAGAGTGGAAACTGAAAGCGGTCCAAATAGCCATAAGGCTCAATCATAAACTCCGTGACAATCCTTGGTATGGGAGAATAAGAGAACCAGAATCAGAAAGACTACGTGATCACATAGCGACCGAGAAATCCTTTGTCCCCTCCCTACGTTGGCTACTTACGGCTCCTCGTTCACATATGAAGTCAGTCATGCAACTCGCTCATTTTCTTAGCAACTATTGGGAAGGAATACGCGCCAACGCACCGGAGGCATTTAAGATGCCGCGTTCGTATTTGATTCAAAAAACACCCGGATTTATGGCATTTCACCGCCTTGCTCCGATTGCTTTCAGGAAATGGGGTAAAGGGAGCGTCGGAAAATACACAAAGGTGTTCAAGGCGCTTTCGGCAGCCGAAGGCAAGGGCAGCAAGTTTTGGGAGCGCCGGAATTTAAAGGGGGCTAAACGCTACGGAACCGGACAAAGTGCGTACACAGCACTCGCGATGGACCTTCAAAAGATAACAGGGCTTTAAGCATGGCAGAGAAGCATGACGATATGGTGTCGAGATTCCGAGCGAGGCTTGTAACCGAAGGCTACAGGATCGAGTCGCGAAGCCCATTTGCGGACTACCGTCCTGACCTCTCTGCGTCAAAAAGGAAGAGGCGAATCTTTGTCGAGGTAGAGATATCATCCACATTGGAAACAGATCACACCCATCAGCAACTGGATCGCCTTTACTCATACGCATCAACCACTTCGGGGGTAAAGGGCATTTTGGTCGTCCCCACGGGAGACGATTCGCGCGCGCGTTTCATATTGTATGCACGATTCGGAGACAACGTTATCAGTGTTGAAGCGATTTGAGCACCCAACACACATGCCAACCCGATTGGGTATTGCCGGCCGCTTTCAGCACCTCGCCACTACGGGGGTTTATCCGCGCGGCGATCCGTCGAATCGCCGCCCCGTTGAGCAGGAGTCCGTTAAAGGCTGTTTCAAAACGGCTTCGATCCGTGTCCCCGCATGGCGTTGCAAGCGCAAATCAGCTGTTTTAAAACAGGCTCTTATTCTTGATCCAACACGGCCTTATTGGAAGATCGCCTCGGCCTCCTCGTTCGGGACGAGGCGCTCCGCCCGGAGATACACCGGAACCTCGCCGAGCGCAAGCGTTTGTCCCGGCAGAGGATTGCCCTGGATGTCCAGGGCGGTCCAGCCCTCCGGCAGAGTGACTTCCCTTGTCCCCCGTCCCACCCACCAGCACGCGACCACGCTCCTCTTGTCCGCGCCAAAGGCGTAGGCCCACACCTCTTCCGGGGTCTTCAGGCGCCCCTGGGGCTCGAAGTCGGCCCCGAGGAGGTTCGCCTGCGCGGAGAGGACGGCCACCACCTTGCGGGGCGCGCCGTCCCACTTGAAGAGGTAGGAGAGGGCGTAGATCCGGTTCAAGAGCTCGCTCGCCCCGCTGTGGTAGGTGAACTTCTCGGTGCCGTAGGTCATCATGATGAGGTTGAACTTCACCTGCTCGATGGCCGCGGCGCGCTCGGTCTCCATCACCGCCAGGTCGTCGCTCTCCTGCAGGTCCGGGTCCTGGTCGTCGCCGTAGTAGCCGGTCTCGGTCATCCAGATGGGCCGGGGCGTCCCGCTCGCCCGGATCAGGGCCTGGGCCGTCTGCATGAGCGGTTCGTAGGTCTCGGCGCGCCGGGTGCGGGGATAGGGGTGGAGATTCACGATGTCGCAGTATTGAAGTCCCCCGCTTTCGATGAACTCCCGGAAGAGGTCGTCGACACGGCCGGCAATGCCTCCGACCACGGGGTGATCCGGGTCCGCGGACTTGATGGCCCGGTAGGCGACCTTGAGGAGCGCGATGTAATCCGCCACCTTGTACCCGCAGCGCTGCGGCAGGTTGTAGGTGGTGAAGATCGGCTCGTTCAGAACCTCCCACGCGGAGACGCGGTCCTTGTAACGAAGCACCGTCCGGCGCACGTATTCCTCGAAGGCCTTGAGGTCCGAGGGCATGGCGGCGGCGCGCGCGTACTGCCGGCGCTCCCCCTCGAGCGGCAGGGTTCGGGAGGCCGCCCACTCGGCCGAGGCGTAGGGCAGGAGCCCCAGGACCTTCACCCCGCGGTCGACAAGCCGCTGGATGGGGGGATCGGTCTTCGAAAAATCGAACGGGGCCCCCTGCGAGGGCTGCACGTCGTTCCAGCTGAGCGACCAGGCGCGCGCCCATCCGACTCCCGCCTTCTTCATGAGGTCGAGCAGGAACGCTTGCCCGTAGGCGTTGTTGTTGATCATGAAGGGGCTGTCGCCCCGGTCGTAGGGATGGATCACGGCGAACCACTCCGGCATGTGGACGGTGTTCGCCGCGGCCGGGGCCCTGAGCTCAAGCCGATACGCGCCCAGGGCCTTG
>JAZDLH010000226.1:0-13188 GCA_043802275.1 Planctomycetota bacterium | reverse complement strand
CTCCTCTGTGTACCACTCGCGCTTAGCAGCTCCTTCCTCTTCCCTTTTTTTGCCGGCGCAGTTTTCGTTGCGCACATGATCCTCAAACGCAGCCTGGAGAAGGCGTATCGCCTTTCTTTCCTCATCAGCCTTCCGTGGATGCTTCTTTTGCTCTTGCACCTCGGGCTCGTCTATGACGCGCTGGATGGGAATCTCCTTGCGTTCTTCGGACGCGTGGAAGTGCGCGGGCTTAAGCTCTCCCAGCTCAATGCGGATATCTCCCTCTTGCGGAAGAGCTGGACCGAGGTGCTCGGCATCCCGCTTCTTTTCCTAACGCTCGTCGCCGCCTGGCACAATGTCCGCGCGCGGGCCAGGGACGCCGCCGCCTTTGCGCAGACCGTCGCCACGGCCGCGGTCGTCCTTCTCAGCATGACCGTGCTGATGGAATGGTTCGCCGTGCACAAGTACGGCTTGCAGCTCTACCTCCCCGCGCTTGCGTTCCTGGGCGCTCCGCCCCTCGTGCGGTTCTTGCGCGGGGGTGTCTCCCATGCTCCTGCCCCGGGCGAAGACTTCGCAGGCCCCGACGCGGGCATTCCCCGCCTTGGCGACCGTGGGCTTGCCCGGAAGGCCTGGGCCATGCGTACGGTCGGCGTCCTTCTTGTGCTCGGATGCCTGGGGCTCTTCGCGCACCGGCTGCGGCGCTGGGCCGGGCCGAACGAGTACGAAAAGGCCCTGGCGCGCATATCCGCGGAAGCGGGAGCCGCGGCCAACGGCCAGGGCACGATTCTCTTCCTCGTGGACAAGTGCGTCATGGGCGCGCAGATGAGCCTTCTCTATTACAGCGACATGCCGGACCACCGGATACTGCCCAAGGAACTCTTCACCGTGCGTCCGCGCGAGTTTCCCGTCTTTCTCGGCACCAACGTGAACGATAGGATCCCGACGATATGCCGCTGGTTCGGGTTACAAGCCGAGGATTTCGATACGCAAGAGATCGTGGACGAAAAAGGGAAAAAACAGGGGTCGTTTTTTCTATGGATCGGGGACTCGGCCGGGGACGGCCGCAGGGAATGAAGGAAAGACGGGTGGATTCTTGTACGGAAGCAGTGTTGCCAAGTTCCGCCTAAAGCTTGTTAAGAGGACGGCGGCCTGACAACGTCGGCTTGTACTATCTTCCGATCCCCGTGCCGATCCGCCATTGGATTCTTGGGCGGTATCCCCAGGCGTTCAACCCTTGAACCGGGGATGAAAACCGAGTACCCTCGGTATCGGGAACGATTCCTCGGGCCGGACGGTTTCGTCCCGAGATTATGCGTGTCACCTCACGCATCTCTGCGAGGAGCGCCGCATGGCCGCAACTCCCCCCCTTGACGAAACGGATGAAATCCTGGATCGCCTGCTTATCCGCTATCGAGAGGAGCCCGTGGATCTACTCGGTCTCGGGCACGCCGAGGGGGAGTACCGATATCTTGCGAGCCACCGCGAGGGCTATGCGAGGACGCTTCGCCATCTGCTCGAGCACTTCCGCGCCGCGGATCGCAAGGACGTGCGCATCCTCGAGATCGGCTGCTTTCTGGGGATCGTGAGCATCGCCCTGGCAAGGCTTGGTTTTCGCGTGACCGCGCTCGACATCCCGGAGTTCCTCGCCTGCCCGAGGCTTTGCGCGAGGCTGAACGAATCCGGGGTCGAGGCCCTGGCCTGCAATCTCAAGGACTACTCCCTGCCGTTCCCGGAAGGAGCCTATGACGCCGTGGTCATGTGCGAGACGCTCGAGCATCTGAACTTCAATCCCCTGCCGGTCGTCCGGGAAATCAACCGGGTCTTGAAGCCCGGCGGGCTCTTCTACCTCGCCCTGCCGAACATCGCGAGTGCCGCCAACCGGGCGAGGCTCTTGCGCGGGGAGTCCATCCACAACCCCGTCCGGGACTTCTTCGCGCAGCTCGACCCGGAGAAGAACATGATCGTGGGCCTGCACTGGCGGGAATACACCCGGGACGAGATCCGCGAGATGCTCGAGGGGATGGACTTTTCCATCCTCCGGCAGACCTTTCACGCCGAGCATCCCTCCGGCGGGGCCGGCGGCGTCTTCCGTCGGATGGTCAAGCGGGCGGTCGTCCGGCTCCTCCGGTGGGGCCCGCTTCGGAGGCTCGTCTTCGGCTGCCTCCTGGACGAACAGGCCGACCCGGCCCTCTCGCCCCTGCACGTCACCCTCGCGCGCAAGGAGCGGCCGTGCGAGCGCGCGCTCTTCCTGACCGAGGCGAACCGCTGAGCCGGAGCCTACCCCTATCTTTCGACTTCAATAGCTCTCCGGCACGAAGGTCTGGTCGGTGATGGGCGGGCGGACGTAGCCCTTGTCCCTCTGCCGGGGGGGGAGCTTCAAGGGCTGGGGCGTGAGGTACCGGTACGGGATCTTTCCTCGACGGTTTTTCGATCCGTCTGCCCCATTCCGCGCAAGCACTCGCATCCATGGGGTGTAATGCTTGACAGAAGGCGAAAATTCCAACAAAATGAATACATGGAGAAAGGCCCGTTCCGAAATAGCGAATGGTTGAAACTTCTCAACCGATTCCTGGAATTATAAGTTATGAAACCCTTTGCGCCAAGCCCATTGCCTCTCTCGAAACTGGATTGGGCCTCCTTGGTGCCGCTGATCGGCAAGGCCAACGCCGCATTGGCCCGATATGATGGAATCCTGCAGGGTATTCCCAATCCCGATGTTTTGCTCTCCCCCATGACGACACAGGAGGCTGTTCTTTCCTCGCGGATCGAAGGCACGCAAGCCACCCTGGAGGAGGTTCTGGAATTCGACGCATCGCCTGTGGAAGAAGGCGAAAAGGTTGAAGATATTCGAGAGATTGTCAACTACCGCAGGGCTATGCGAAGCGCTGTAGCTACGCTAAAACAACGCCCCCTCTCGCTCAATCTAATTCTTCAGCTTCATTCCAAACTGCTTGACAGCGTCCGCGGCAGGGACAAGGGACGGGGTCATTTTCGGACCGTGCAGAATTGGGTCGGGAGCCCCCAATGTCCGACAGAAGAAGCCACCTATGTCCCTCCCTCCCCCGAGACCCTATCGGCGCATCTCGACAATTTTGAAAAATACATTCATTTCGAGGAAAAGGATCGATTGGTCCAGCTCGCATTCGTACACGCCCAGTTCGAGCTCATCCATCCCTTTGTGGATGGAAACGGCCGCGTCGGCCGGATGTTGATTCCGCTCTTCCTTTTTGAAAAACAAATGCTTTCCAGCCCTAATTTTTATATCAGCGCCTATCTGGAAACCAACCGCGAGGTGTATTACGAAAAACTAAGGACCATCTCCAGCCAGGATGACTGGAACGGTTGGATTCGATTTTTCCTCACGGCGATTATCGAACAAGCCATGGCTAATAACGGCAAGGCGCGCAAGATATTGGAATTATATAACTCCATGAAACAAAAAGTTCCCAACCTGACACGTTCTCAATTTTCCACGCAAGCCATCGATGCGCTATTTAACCAACCCTATTTTTTGACAACCGGCTTTGTCCGACAATCGGACATTCCAAAGCAAAGCGCCATTCGTATTCTGAAGACTTTGAAGGCCAATCGAATCGTTGAGACGATCCGGGAAGGGAGAGGCAGACGAGGCACCATCTTCGCATTTCCCGAGCTGATTCGCATTGTGGAAGACCGCGCATTACCAGCAGATAAAACATCCAACCCGATTTGAATGTCGCTCTTCACCATTTCATGGCACACAAACCAGCTTGTGGTTCACCCATGACACATAAATCAGGTTGGTTATCACTTATGGCCATTTCGTGATAAACAAACAAATTTGCATCTCATCCGCGACATCCGAAAAAAGTTGATAAATCGCCATAAAAAACAGCGCAACTTATTTTAATAAAACAAGTTGCGCATATTATTACCCCGGTCTCCGAGTTGAGGCTGATCCAGCGCCGCTGTGTTCAATAGCTCTCCGGCACGAAGGTCTGGTCGGTGATGGGCGGGCGGACGTAGCCCTTGTCCCTCTGCCGGGGAGGAAGTTTTAAAGGCTGGGGCGTAAGGTCCCGGTACGGGATCCGGCCGAGAAGGTGGCTGATGCAGTTCAGGTGCGCCCGGCGCTTGTTGTCGGCGTTCACCACGAACCAGGGCGCCTGCTTGATGTCCGTGTAGGCGAACATCTCGTCCTTGGCCTTGGAGAATTCCACCCAGCGCGCGCGGCTTTCGATATCCATGGGGCTGAGTTTCCAGCGCTTGACCGGGTTCTCGATCCGCGCCTGGAAGCGCCTCTCCTGCTCCTCGTCGCTCACCGAGAACCAGTACTTGATGAGGCGGACGCCGGAGCGGATGAGCATGCGCTCGTATTCCGGGCAGGAGCGGAGGAATTCCTTGTATTCTTCCGGCGAGCAGAAGCCCATCACGCGCTCCACGCCCGCGCGATTGTACCAGCTCCGGTCGAAGAGGACCATCTCGCCCGCGGCCGGCAGGTGCGCGGCGTAGCGCTGGAAGTACCACTGCGTCTTCTCGCGCTCGGTGGGTGTGGCCAGGGCCGCGATCCGGCAGACGCGGGGGTTCAGGCGCTGCATGACGCGCTTGATCGTCCCGCCCTTGCCGGCCGCGTCGCGCCCCTCGAAGATCACCACGACCTTGAGCCCCTTCTCCTTGATCCACTCCTGGAGCTTCACGAGCTCGACCTGCAGCCGCGCGAGCTCCTTTTGGTAGAACTTTTTCTTGAGCTTCCTGGGGGCTTGGTCCGAGGCCGGGATTGAGGTCGTCTTGCGCCCGTCGCGGCGCTTCTCCTTTTTCTCCCGCTTCTTGTTCTTCCCCCCGGTTTCGTTTTTTTCGCCCGCCTCCACGACGCCCGCCCGGGAGCCGGGGGAGGCATCGTTCGCGCGCGGCCGCTTCTTTTTTTTCATGGCTCTCCTCCTTGCTCTCCTCCTTGTCGCCCGCCCCTTGGCTCTTGTGCACCTGCAGAAAAGTATACAGACCCGCGGGGCCGGATACAATCTTTTCCCAATGCCCCGGCCGCAGGCGCGTCCTCGCTTGGCGGGGAGAGCCGCCGAGCCGCCCCCGGCTTGACAGCGCCGGGCCGCCGCTTAGAATACCACCCTATGATTTCGAGAAGCAAGCCGGTCTATCCCTGTCTACCGGTTCGAGCCAAGCGCTCTCTGGCGGCCCATGAATAAACCTTCCGAAGACTCCGGCACGGACACCGAGCCCCCAGAAACAGGATCGGCTCTCCTCGGGAGGGCGGGTGAGGCGGGAGTTAAGCGCCGGAGGCTTCCGGACACGAAGGGGGAGGGCGGCGGAGGGGACCGGCCGGCCGCAAGCGGCCTGCGGCTCCCCTCGGCGCTCCGGGCCTTCCGGCACCGGAATTACCGGCTCTTCTTCGGCGGGCAGTTCATCTCCGTCACCGGCACCTGGATGCAGATGATAGCGCAGTCCTGGCTCGTCTATCGGCTGACCGGCTCGGCGGTGCTGCTCGGTCTGGTCGGCTTCCTGGGGCAGATCCCGGTCTTCCTCTTCGCGACCCTCGGCGGCACGGTCGCGGATCGCTACAAGCGCCGCCACATCATTGTCATCACCCAGACGACGGCGATGCTTCTGGCCTTTCTCCTCGCGGGACTGACGCTCACCGGCCGCGTGCAGGTCTGGCACGTGCTCGTGCTCGCTTCCTGCCTCGGGGTCGTGAACGCCTTCGATGCCCCGACGCGGCAGGCCTTCGTGGTGGACATGGTCGGCAAGGAGGACATCCTCAACGCCATCGCCCTGAACTCGTCCCTTTTCAACAGCGCGCGCATCCTCGGACCCTCCATGGGGGGGATCATCATTGCGTACATCGGCGAGGGGTGGTGCTTTTTCTTGAACGCCGCGAGTTACCTCGCCGTGATCGCGGGGCTCTTGCTCATGCGCATCGAGCCCCCCGCGCGCTCGCCCGTGCCCGGAAAGGCCCTGGCGAGCATTCTCGAGGGCTTCCGCTACGTCGGGCGCACGCGGTCCATACGCGCCCTGCTCCTTCTCCTCGGCCTCGTCAGCCTCACGGGGATGCCCTACGTGGTCCTCATGCCGATCTTCGTCTATGAGATCCTGCAGAGGGGGCCCGTCGAGATGGGGTGGATGATGGGCGCCTCGGGCATCGGGGCGCTCACGGGCGCCCTGGTCCTGGCGACGCGGAAGAACGTGCACGGCCTGGGGCGCTGGGTCGCCATCGCCTGCGCGTCCTTCGGTCTGTGCCTCATCCTCTTCGCCTCCTCGCGCCATTACTGGCTCTCGGCGGCGCTGCTTTTGCCCGTCGGCTTCTCCATGATCACGCAGATGGCCTCCTCCAACACGCTCATCCAATCGATCGTGCCGGACCACCTCCGCGGCCGCGTCATGGCGGTCTACGCCATGATGTTCATGGGCATGGCCCCCTTCGGCTCGCTCTTGTCGGGTATCCTCGCCAAGCATCTGGGCGCGCCGATCACCGTGACGATCGGCGGGGCGGCGTGCCTCGCGGGCGCGGCGGCCTTCGCGCTGCGCATGCCGACCCTCAACTACGAGGCCCCGCAGATTATCGTGTCGCTGGAGACGCCGGCCGGCGACCCCCCCGACGAGGCGACCGGGGCCGAGAGCGCCATGGCGCCGCGGTAGCGGCAGGCCACATCTTATACCACCCCCACAGGCGATCCTGCCGATCGCGCCGACCCGTTTCCGTCCCTGCCAGGACCGGGACCAACGGGCAGCCTGCCGCTTCGCTCCGGGAAGGGATTAGAACGATCGCCCCCAGTGCTTTTCAAAGAACTTCTTGTCCTCTCCGATGAGCTTGAGGACCTCCTCGGGGCTTCGGTCCTTGTACTCGCCGTGATAGGAGACGGGGCCGATCTGTTTTTCAATGGCCTTCAAGACCTTGACGAATTCGTCCCACATCACCGGCCCCGTGCCCATGGGCACGACCTGGGTGCGACGGCCCGTGGTCTGTGGGTTCACCGACACGTCCTTGAGCGCGATCATGCGGATGCGGGGCGACAGCTCGTCGAAGCCCTGCAGCCACCCAAGCCCCATGCCTTCGACCGTGGCGTGGCCGATGTCGTAATACGCGCAGACGGCCTTGGGATCCAGGTCGCCGATGAGCTGGGCGACGTGCGGCAGGAAGGCGCCGACGTGGTCGTTCGAATGGTTGTGAAAGCCCGCGCAGATACCGAGTTCCTTGGAGAGGGCCGCGAGCTCGCGCAGGGCCGCCTTGGCCTCGGCGAGCTGTTTTTTAAGATTGCCGTAGCCCCGGTACTCGTAGTAGCCGAGCTTGTAGTAGGGGATGCCCAGCTTCGCCGCCGTCTCGATCACGGCGCGGGTGTTCGGCTCGTCCACGGAGGTGATCTCGGTCGTGATCATGGGCACGCCCACGCCCCCGGCCTTCAAGGTCGCCACCGCCTCGGGAAGCTTGTCCCGCACCTCGGCGGGCTCCACGTGCCCGCCCTCGCGCACGGTGAGGTCTGCCCCCTCGATGCCGATGCTCTTCAATGCCTTGGCGAGTTCCGGGAAGGCGTAGGCTTGCAGGTGCTTGCTGAATACGCAGCTCTTCATGGCGTGCTCCTTTCCGTTTTTCCGGGCTCCGGCCGCTTTTTTCCCTCTTCGACTCTTCGCTTCTCACTTTTTCTATGTTATCCCCCTCAGCGGGGAAGGTCGCAAGAGACCGGCGAAGCATCGAACCATCATGTCATATGATGCGAGATTTGCAAAGCCTTTTTATATTCGCCAAGCGGCCGGTGAACGGGCCTTGTCGCCGCGAACCCGCTCTTGCGGCAGGCATATAAGGCAATAGGAGTTTTTAAATTTCAAGAAATGAATCCCCTCATCTTTTCTGCCTCCGATGCCTTGCGCCGCATGATTTGGCGCGCAGACCAAATGCGCCGGTGTTCCCACGGGCCCCCGGGCAAGCTACTCTTCCAGCATTTCCCTCAGCTTGCCCAGGTACGCTCGCTCCCAGTACTTGAGCGCCGCGTGCCGGATGAGGAAGCCGCCAAAAATCCGAAAGAGGCGGCTCTTCACCTCCACGTCGTTCCTATAGACAAGCCGCGTGCCTTCCGGCACGTGCTCCAAGGTCACAACTTCGTGCTCCACGCCCAGGGACGAGGTGTTCGTGGAGGCGAATCCTTCGTTGGGCCTGAGATGCACTTCCATCCGAACCTGGAAAGACCCGCTGCCGAGGAAGGCCTTGGTTTCCACCTGGACCACGAGGTCGTTGCCGTCGCGGCGCACTATGCGCGCCGACTTGGCCGCGCGGTCGGCTTCGGAGAGTTCATGTGGGTGGGTGTCCCCTTCACCGCCGCGGCGGTTCTCGCCGCGAGCCTCTTCGTATGGCTCTTGTGGCGGTCGTAGTCCGGGGGAAGGCCCAAACACCCTCAAAAAAAGGTGGACAAACCCGCCAATTCTTTATTTAATTGTCTTCTCGGGGTTAGCAACCGAGCTCGACTTGGAGCCCGAGTTGGTTGTGGAATCTTATTGACGTTGGAGGCTTCCAAATCAATAAAAAGAACATGAAGAAAACATCACAAGCGCGGGAGACGGCGGTAGCTGACCCCGAGCAGATTAACTTTAGTGGCTCGATGATTCTGCAGGGCGACTCCTTGCATGTTCTGGGGCGCCTCCCCGCCCAGTCCGTTCAGTGCATCGTGACATCTCCGCCATACTGGGGATTGCGTGATTACGACATAGCCGGTCAGATTGGCCTGGAAAGTTCTTTGGCACAATACGTGAACCGCCTTGTGGCAGTCTTCAACGAGGCAAAGCGCGTTCTAAAGGACGATGGCATTTTCTGGCTTAACATTGGTGACGGGTACACAAGCGGAAATCGCGGATGGAGGGCACCAGATAAGAAAAACCCTGCGCGTGCGATGAACGTCCGACCCGATACTCCGGAGGGGCTGAAACCGAAAGACCTACTCGGCGTGCCCTGGCGATTGGCATTTGCCCTTCAACAGGACGGGTGGTATCTTAGATGTGATGTTGTCTGGAATAAACCGAACGCCATGCCTGAGAGCGTGAAGGATAGGCCGACTCGCGCACATGAGTATGTCTTCATGCTTACGAAATCAGAGCGCTACTTCTATGACTACAAGGCTGTCATGGAGCAGAATGGGGACAAGCCGCGGAACCGGCGATCTGTGTGGGACATTAACACGCAGCCATGCTCTGATGCTCACTTTGCCACTTTCCCTCCGGCACTTGTTCGGCCCTGCATTCTTTGCGGCTCGCGCCCGGGAGACTACGTTTTGGACCCGTTTCTAGGGTCAGGCACCGTAGGCATCGTATGCCAAGAGCTAAATCGCAACCTTATCGGGATTGAATTAAATCCTGAGTACGTGCTTTTTGCGGCAAGGCATTTGAGCCTGCCGGCCCAACAGCCAGGAGTTTAAAAATGACAGAGACAAAGACCGTCAGACTGCCTAATCCCGATCTTCAGGTCGACTTCTCCGCCTGTCTGGCTGCGGCAAGGAAAGCGTACCTACTTGAGGCTCTTTCTGCGGTCGTGGGGGAGCTTGATATACCAGAGCTTGATGCAGAACTGGCTCGATATGTGCCGGATGACTACATGCGAGCTCTCGCGTCCATCGGGCTTCGGGCCGAACTCGTGTTCCCAGCGCCAATGATTCTCGAGCAGAATCCTAGATTGTTGTCCTATTACAGGCTGCTTCTCGGTCACAGCCAGAAGGCCTTTTACGAAGTTCGTAACAGAACGACGCCGTTTAGGTGCATGGAAGGCGCTGGCACGCTTCCCAAAACAGTTCAACTTGATGGACTCTGCAAGGAATTGATTCGCGGTCTTAGTATGCTCGTGGACGGCATCGGCGTCAAGCGGATTAGCCGGGAACTGATAGATGATCTCACTTTACTTACACTCGGCCCCCAACTTCGCGGCGGCGCGAATGTGAAGAAGGGGTCTGTAAGCATTCAGGCGGTCTTCGAGCTTATCCACACGATCATACGACCATCTATTATTGCGGCAACCGACAAACGACTTGTGCTCAAGAATGCGGCTGGTCGCCGCGTGATTATCCAGTTTGCCTCCGATCCCGATATCGTAATCCGCGAGGAGATAGGAAAAGACTCGTATCGCAACATTATTGCCATCGAGGTGAAGGGCGGCACGGATTTCTCGAACATACATAACCGTATCGGCGAGGCGGAGAAGAGCCATCATAAGGCGCGCCAGACAGGATATGTGGAGTGCTGGACAATTGTGAATGTCCATAAGTTGGACGGGGCGAAGGCGAAGAGTGAATCGCCGTCTACAGACAGGTTTTTTCGTCTCTCAGAGATCATTCAGACCCAGAGCGCAGAGTACGCCGATTTCATGAGCAGGGTCATTGCCCTCACGGGACTCTCCGAGAGGAAAGCCCATCGAACTAGAGGGTCCAGCCTATCGTGAACCCTTGGCGGGTTCGCTTCCGCTGACCCTTGACGTGTTAGATCTTCGACGTCAATCCTGAATCCTGACCAGTCGATCTCCTGGGTGCAAGGTTAGCCCCCGCTCTGCCCTCCCCCACCCCCATTATCTCTCGTCCCTCACCCCTCACCGCTCGCCTGCGAATTATAACTTTATAGCATCCCGCCGGATTCCGGCAATTTCCGCGCCCCGCCCTCCCCCACCCCTCGCCCCCGCCTGAATCGGCATTCCCCTTCTCTTCTGCTCCACTGTTCTATTGCTCGCCTGCTCTACCATTCTCGCCGAGCGGCGAAAATGGTCGGGGCGGCCGGATTTGAACCGGCGGCCTCCTGCTCCCAAAGCAGGCGCGCTGCCAAGCTGCGCTACGCCCCGATGCCCAGTTCCTGTCCCACGGCCCGGTGAGGAAGGGGCCGGGAACGTTTCTTAAGCGCTGTTGCAAAACCATCGTGTCGCCCTGTTCCACCGCATTGGGGCGGCGTGGAGCCCGGTTTTGCAACAAACCCTTACGTACCATGCAGGAACCGGGGCGCGATTGCAAGGAAAAACCGGGCGCCTGACGGGCCTTCCGCGGTCGTTTCTTTCCCCCGGCCCCGACTCCCCCGGGCGTCGCGCGCGCTGCCGCCGAGGAAGAGGGCTTATAAAAACCGGAAGCGGATAATTCGCCACTTGATTTGATTCCAGGCGATCCATACAAAGGAAGGTGACATGAGAACACTTGGAACGGACGTTCGGTTCTTCCGGCTCTGTGCCTGCGCGCTTTTCATGGGGCAGTTCGCATGGGCCTTGCCTGCCCGTGGAGGGGAGGAGCCCGCCACGGGAGAAGGGGCTTCGTATCGCTTGGAGGCGGGAGCCCTTGCGCCAGAGGACGAGGCTGCTCCGGTCCAGCCCTTGATAAGCCAGGACGGCCTCGAGGCGGCGGCCTTGTGGGAGCGCTTTGTCCTTGCCTTGCGTCAGGGCGATATGCGCAAGGCCTATGACTGCTTCTCCCCGCCATCCCGGGAGACGCTCGCCTACGAGGAGTTTGGCGCCCAGTTCAGCCCCCTCACCGCCCTGTGCGAGGCGATTCTCTCCCCGGCGGCGGACAGCCGCTGGATATTCGGCGAGGGCAAGGCGGTCCTCACGCATCTCGCCCGGCCCACAGAGACGGGCGCGCCTTCGCCCGAGGTGCGGTTTTTCTTCGTCTGGGAGGAGGGCGCCTGGTGGCTCGTGAGCTTAAGCCGCTGGCCCAGGGAGTCCCTCGAGGCCGACGCGCGCGCCGTGTTACATATGCTCGACCGGCGGCTCCGCGCCCTGGCAAAGGAAGGGGCCTTCCCTGCCACGCCGGAGGCCTTCCAGGCGGCCACGTCCGAGGTGGAAAAGACGGGTCTCTTCGTCTCGGTCGAGGAGGCGTACGAGATGGACGTCCGGGCCGATCCCGCGCCTTCCTGGGAGATTCGTGCAACCCCCCGCCGGGCGGACGCGGGCCTTCGGGCCTTTGTGCTCGGACGGGACGGCGAGATCCGCGCGGAGGCCCCTTCCGGGGAGACTCCCCGGTCGTCCAGGGGCGGGGCGACGCGCGAGTTCGGAGAACCCGCCGATGGAGAGTAGCCGTCCGCTCTTGCCCTGGATATTCCTGCTCTTGGGAGCCTGCCTCCCCGCGGGGGCGGCGGAGTTCAGCCTCGAGGGCCCCTCGGTGGAGCTCCGGCGCATCCAGCCCTGCGCGCAATGCGGCCGGCCGCTCGTGGTGACCCACCTCCTGCCGGGCACGATCGTCTGCTGCCCGGCCTGCGGGGCGGAGCAGGCGCGGCTCCCGAACGACGAGCTTCGCGTCCAGGTGCTTCAAATCTGCCCGGTCTGCCAATCCGCCATGGACGTGCACGAGCTCCCGGCGGGCACGCGCATCCGGTGCGACCTGTGCGGCGCGGTGCAGCGGGTCGTTCCCGCGGCGACGCTCTCCGTGCCGGCGGAAGCGGGCGGAGGGAGGCCACCAGGGGTTTTGTTCTCCACGGCCGCGCCGCCTTCCCGATCGGAGACGCCTTTTCATGCCGCCGCCGCTTTGGACTCGACCGGGGCCGTTCCGGAAGCCGGGGTCGTTCCGGGCGCGCCCCCCACCTCCCTCGCGGTCGAGGCCTTGCCTCCCGACCGGCCGGAACCCCTTCCGGCTCCGATCAGGAAGCCGCTTCCCGAGCCGCCGCTCCCGGCCGGGGAATCCGCGGCCGTGGACGTGGCGCTGGACCGGGCCGCGCTCGTGAACGGCCGGCCGATTCTCATGCACGAGGTCGAGACGCGTCTTTCGTACGTGATCGACGAAGCGCGCTCCGAGATGGGCCCGGCCGCGGCCACGCTCGAGGGGCGCGAGATGATCTCCCGGCTCATGCCCAAGCTCAAGCGCCGCGCGCTGGAGGAGCTGATCGACACGGCGCTCGTGCTGCAGGCGGCCGAGGCCGAGGGCGTGGCCGCCCTGCCGGACGAGGTGGATCGGATCGCCGAGGGTTTGCGCCTGGCCGAGCATCGGTTGCGGGTCACGCCCGAAATTTTGGAGCAAGCCCGGAAAGAGGCCATTGTGGAGCGGATGATGGAGCGCCACGCGCTCGCCCCGCTTCTCGCCCCGAGGGAGGTGCGCGCCTGGTACGAGGAGCATCCCGAGCGGGTCCTGGTGCCCGTGACGGTGCGGTTCCGCTCGGTGGTCGTGTTCACGGAGCGGGCCGGCCGGGCGGACCTCCCCCCCGCCGGGGTAATTGGGGACGGAGCGGCCGCCCGCGGCCGGGCAACCGGCGACGTCCAAGCGGGCGCGCGGCAATATTGCGAGGATGCCT
>JAZDLH010000225.1:0-8393 GCA_043802275.1 Planctomycetota bacterium | reverse complement strand
TCCTCTCTACCTGAAAGAGTGCGAGTGGCGCTTCAATAATACCTCTGTAAGGGCTCAAAACCGCCTTTTGAAGCGTTGGGTCAAACGGTACATGGGCTAGTTATCTGGTACAGCCCCTTAATTATTGTACCAAAAGTAACGCTTTTTTCAGATGTATCATTTTATCATGATATATTGAGACAGCTCATGTGATACAGTCGTCTTTTTAAAGTCAAATTAGTAGAAATCTAATTTCCTCCAATATTGATTTATTTTCGGTTAACTTTTATTACCTATTATTATTCAAGTAGTTACGTATTTTTTGTCCTTTTATTAAAAAAATAGCCATGCCTCTTTAGGCTTATATCAAATTGGCACTTTTCTTGCTGGATAACTCGATGTGGAAGAAGAAAAGGAGAGACCAATAGTAAGTCAATTCGTTGACCCCTCACCCAGGCTCCCGCCATTTCCGGCCATGTGGCTAGGGGTGGGAGCCTTTTTTTAACCTTTGTATTCAATCGATTGGTGATGTTGTAGCCATGGAACATGAAAGACATTGTCCAGCAAGGGAGACGGGGTATCTTAAGGATGCCCTCGAGATTGCCAGGCAACTGACCATATTAGCTGATGAGGGAGAATGGTCCGCTGAAGAAGACAGGCAAGTGGTTTTTTACAGTATGCTCCGAGACTTTGCCTATAAAATCAGGCTTTTGGCGGAAATGGAAATGAGTCGTTCGCCCAAGGATTGTATTTCTAACCTGTAGTTTTGCCCTGTGATTATATTGATTCAAGAGCATTTTTTTTAAAGACTATGGCATATTGAAAGAAAACCCGTGATATTCTTTTGCATGCCTGAGAATTTTCTTATTAAATGGAAGGGCATTTTGTGCCCTTTTTTCCATCTTTTTCCAAGCGATAAATAAGGAGTGATAGCTATGGTTCTAAACGACAGCCTCACCGCCACAAATTTGATGATGGCCTTTGCGGGCGAATCCCAGGCGCGAAACCGCTACTTGTTCTTCGCCGGAAAGGCCAGAAAGGAGGGATATATCCAAATCGCCATCATCTTTGAGGAAACGGCCGCCCAGGAGGGCGAGCATGCCAAGCGCCTGTTTAAATTTATGCCGGGCGGCGAAGTTGAACTCACCGCCTCCTTTCCCTTCGGCTCCATCGGGAGCACCCTGGAGAATTTGAAGGCAAGCGCCGGCGGCGAGCGGCATGAGCATACCAGCATGTATCCGGGATACGCCGCCACTGCCCGGAAGGAAGGATTCGAAGAGATTGCCGACGTGTTTCTCGCCATCGCCGTAGCCGAGCGCCAGCACGAGAAGCGCTTCCGCGAGCTGGCCGCAAACATCGCCCAGGGTAAGGTTTTTCGGCGAAAGCAACGAACGGTCTGGCGCTGTCTCAATTGCGGATACGTGCATGAGGGCCTGGAAGCTCCCGAAAGCTGCCCGGCCTGCGCCCATCCAAGAGCCTATTACGAGATACTTGCGGAAAATTGGTAACCACGTTTAAGACACAGGGTTCTTACGCGTTGCATGTTTCGAGATGGTCTCAAAATCGAACTATATCCCGTAAAGGGATCCAACGCACCGAGGTGAAAGGAACATGGGAGATCCTCTTCCGCAGAAAGCCATGCCTGTCTCCTCCGTATCCGGCCCAAAGACGGATCTTTCTTATTGGCGAGCCCAAGACCTGGCTGCGCTCATCCGCCATATCGTGGAATACCATCATGCCTTTGTCCGCCGGGAGCTTGCCCTGATCCACGAGATCGTGGGGGCTTGTTCGGAGCTTGCCATTGACTCGCAAGATTCCTTTGACGCGTTGCGAAGATTTATCGGCGAGGTTTCAAAGGATATTTTCGCTCATCTCTCCAAAGAGGAGAAGCGCTTCTTTCCCGCCATCCTTGCCCTGGAACAGGGGCATGTGGCCGAGGATATGCGTAAGCTCCTTCGCGAGCTTGAAGCCGAGCATACCCAAGTCGGCGAATCGCTCGCCCTAAAACAACTTCCCCTATTCCAGGAGCTTTTGCCTCTGGACCGTTCGCTCCGGCTGAGTGAGCTCCATCGGCGCCTGAAACGCTTCATGGACGACCTCGCTATCCATATCGCCCTGGAACGGGACGTTCTGTTCCCCAAGGCCGAGGCCATGTGGGAGGCTGCTACGTTTAGGATGCAACCCGAAGATCGACCTGTATTGTCATCCGGATCTTTCCAATAAGTTTTGCGCTTTTGCTCTTCAAACTGAAAAGTATTTTTTCTGTCATTCGCGTCTATCGAAAGGAACCGTCATGTTTTGTAACCAGTGTGTTCAAACAGCGGGGGGGACCGGTTGCACGAAGATTGGCGTCTGCGGCAAGAGCGAGGACATCGAGAGCCTCCAGGAGAACCTTCTTTACACCATGAAGGGCGTTGCCGCCTATGCCTATCATGCCCGTGAATTGGGCGCGCATGACGAGGAGGTGGACTCCTTTTTCGCCGAGGCGCTCTATGCGACCCTTACGAATTCCAACTTTGACACGGATTACTTTATCGACCTGAATCTTCGCGCAGGAGGTGTCGCGCTCAAGGCCATGGAGATGCTGAAGAAGGTCCACCTCGAAACGTACGGGGTGCCCGTGCCCACGAAAGTCCGGACCGGCACCGTGGCCGGACCCGGCATTCTTGTCACCGGCCACAGCCTCAAGGCCCTTGAAGAGCTTTTGAAGCAGATCGCGGGTCAAGGGGTGAATGTGTACACCCATTCCGAGATGCTTCCGGCCCACGCCTATCCGGGCTTGAAGAAGTACGAGCATTTGGCCGGCAACCTGGGCGCGGCGTGGTTCGATCAGAAGAAGCTTTTCTCGGAGCACAGCCTCGTCATCATCGCGTTCGGCAACTGCGTGCTCATCCCCAAGGAGTCCTACCAGGACCGGATCTACTGCCTCGGCGTGGCGGGCGTGCCCGGCGCGAAGCGAATCCGCGACTTCGACTTTAGCGATGCCATCAAACAGGCGCGCGCGCTCCCGCCTCTCAAAGATGCGCCCGGCAAGACGACCTTGACAACGGGCTTTTCCGCCGAGGCGGTCTTGAGCCTCGCCAAGGAGATCAAGGCGGCGGTCACCTCCGGCCGGATACGACGGTTCTTCGTGATCGGCGGTTGCGACGCGCCGGGCAAGGGCGGCGAATACTACCGCGAGCTCGTCAAGGCAACCCCGCCCGACACCGTGATCCTGACCCTGGCGTGCGGGAAATACCGTTTCAACGATCTTGACCTCGGGTCGATCGACGGGATCCCGCGGCTATTGGACATCGGCCAGTGCAACGACGCGATCGAGGCGGTCCATATCGCCCAGGGGTTGGCCCAGGCCTTCCATTGCTCCATCGGCGAATTGCCCATAAGCATCGTGCTCTCCTGGATGGAGCAGAAGGCCGTGGCGGTCCTGATGTCTCTTTTGAGCCTGGGTCTCAAGGGCATCTATCTCGGACCCAAGCCGCCGGCCTGGATCACGCCCAGTGTCTTCAAGGTGCTGCAGGACGCCTTTGCGCTGAAGTTGACCGGGCAGTATCCCAGGAAGGACCTGGCTGTGATGATGGGATGACTCCAAGGGGGAGGAAAGGCGTCTTATTGCGAGGGGGAAGATGCCGTGAAAGCGATCGCCTTGCGCAAGGGCGCCCAGGACGTGGAGTTGGTGGACCTGCCGAAACCCGTGCCAGGGGCGGGCGAGGTCCTGGTCAAGATCATCCGCTGCGGACTATGCGGCACGGACCGAGAGATCATCCGGCGCGGCATCCCCGACGTTCCCCCGGGCGAGGCCTTCCTCGTGCTCGGGCACGAAGGCCTGGGGCGCGTGGTGGAACTCGGGACGAAGACAAAGACATCCCTCCGGCCCGGGGACCTCGTGACCATCATGGTCCGCCGGGGCTGCGGGCTGTGCAACGCCTGCCAAACAGGCCACGTGGACTACTGCTACACGGGCCAATACACCGAGCGCGGCATCCACAAGGCGCACGGATTCTTCACGGAATACATCGTGGAGGAGCCGGGCTATCTTGTGCCCGTGCCTCCCGGCCTCGAGGATATCGGCGTGCTCGCCGAGCCCATGAGCGTGTCCGCCAAGGCCTACCAGGTGGCGGCGAGCCTCATGGGAAGGGTCTGCTTCGACGGGGCCTGTTCCTTCCGCGGCCGGCGGGAGAAGGCGCTCGTGGCGGGGCATGGGCCCATCGGGGTGTTGGCCGCGCTTCTTTTGCTCGTGGAGGGATTCGACGTGAGCGTGCTCGGCCGCCGCGAGACGGGCGATCCCCAGCGCGCCTTTCTGGAATCCTTCGGAATTCGCTATCTCAACGCGGCCCGGGACGAGGACCGCACGGTTGTGGAGAAGGAGGGGGGGGTTTTCCTGATTATCGAGGCCACGGGCCTGGCCGAGCTCACCTTTCGCCTGCCGGCCCTTTTGGGCCGGAACGGGATCCTCGTCCTCACGGGCGTCCCCCGGGGGCCGCAGGAGATCCGCCTCGACGGGAACCGGCTCATGGCGAGCCTCGTTCGCTACAACCAGACCATCACCGGCACGGTGAACGCCTCGCGCGACAACTTCGAGATGGCCCTCCGCTATCTCGAAGCCTTCAAGAATCAGGACCCGCGTATCGCCTCGCGCATCCTTACCGGCCGCTACACCCTGTCGAATTGGCGCGACGCCTTCGCTCCCAAGTCGAAGGACGAGATCAAGGCAGTCATCGAGTTCGAACCGGCCGCATAAGACGCGGCCGAATCTTTCTTGCGCCGCAAGCGAAAGCCGTATACGGTAACCCGGCGCGTTTGACTCCATGGGAACGGGAAGGAGAGCGTCATGCACATCGAGGTTCGCGAAGGGATCGAATGGATCGGTTTTGTTGATTGGAACGTGCGGGATTTTCACAGCTACAACACCTTGCGGGGAAGCACATACAATTCGTACCTCGTGCGGGACGAAAAGACGGCCCTCATCGACACGGTCAAGGCCCCCTTCGTCGGAAGCCTCCTGGAGGACCTAACGGAACTCATCGAGGCGGAACGCGTCTCGTACGTCGTCTGCAACCATGCGGAGCCCGATCATGCCGGCGGGTTGCCGCGCGTCATGAAGGCCCTGCCCAAGGCTGAACTCATCTGCGACAAGCGGTGCAGAGAGACGCTTGCTAAGGAGTACGACACGTCGGGTTGGAAGATCCGGACCGTCTCGACCGGCGAGACCCTGTCCCTCGGGAGGCACAAGCTCCGCTTCCTCGAGACGCCCATGGTGCACTGGCCGGAATCCATGTTCACCTATGTGCCGGAGGAGCGTCTCCTTTTCTCCATGGACGCCTTTGGCCAGCATTATGCCACCGCCGAGCGTTTCGACGACGAGGTCCCCCTCTGCACCCTCATGGAGGAGGCCAAGAGCTATTACGCCACCATCGTCATGCCCTACGGCAAACAGGTGGCCGCGGTGTTGAAGGAGGCGGCCCGGCTCGAACTCGAGATGATCGCGCCCGCGCACGGCGTTATCTGGCGCAGCCACGTTCCGGACATTCTCCGAGCGTATGAAAACTGGGCCGCCGGCCGGCCGAAGCGGAAGGTGCTCGTGATTTATGACACCATGTGGGGAGCGACCGGCCGCATGGCCGAGGCGATCCTGGAGGGCGCCGCTCGGCCGGGCGTGGAAGCCCAGCTCATCCACCTGCGCCATTCCGACCTCACCCGGATCGCCACCGCGGTGATGGACGCGGCCGCCGTTGCCTTCGGCTCGGCCACGCTCAACCAGGGCATGATGCCCATGGCCGGGGCGGTTTTGACCTACCTCAAGGGCTTGAAACCCGCCGGCAAGCTCGGCCTCGCCTTTGGCTCCTACGGATGGGGACGTGGCGGGCCCGAGGCCGTGAACGAGGCGTTGAAGTCCATGGGCTGGGACACCCTCCAGGAACCCATCAAGGCACAATACGCCCCCACGCCCGAGGTGCTGGACATTTGCCGCAGGGCCGGGTCAAGGCTTGCGGATGCAGCGGAATCCGGTGGAAAGCGCAATCCAGCCGAAAGAGTCTGTGTGGATCCGTAACGGGACTTCCTTCCTTGGATCCGAAAAGGAGATCGCCATGGCCATCCAGTTCCACGCGGAAGAAATCTTTCACATCGCGGAAAAGATCGAGCAGAACGGGGAAGAGTTCTACCGAAAGGCCGCCGAGTTCGTCTCCAACGCAAAGGCCTGCGCCACCCTCTTGCGCCTGGCGGAGTGGGAGAAAAACCACCGGCAGCTCTTTGCCGAGCTTCGAACCCGCTTGAAATCCAAACCGGTCGATCTTTCCGCCATGGACCCCGAGAATACCTCCCTCCTGTATCTGCAGGCCATCGCCGATGGGCAGGTCTTCAACCTCAAGAGCCTTGCCGAGGAGATCCTTTCCATAAGCGACGATGTGGAGGAAATCCTCCGGCAGGCCTTGGAGAGGGAAAAGGATTCCGTGGTTTTTTACCACGCCTTGAAGGAGATCGTCCCGCCGGAGCTTGGCCGGGCCAAGGTGGAAGCGATCATCCGGGAAGAGATGTCCCATATCCTGTACATAACAACGTTGCAAAAAGAGCCGAAAAATGAATAATGAGTGGGATGGTTTTTTCTCGCTCGGACAGGAGATCTCGACCGGCAATCGAAAGGCATCGGGGCTTTGTCGTTCGGGTCATGTCACAGGACAAGAAGGAGGGGCTTATGAAACGATACGTGTGCGTCGTTTGCGGCTGGACGTACAACCCGGAGGAGGGGCTCCCCAGCGACGGCATCGCCCCCGGAACGCCCTTCGAGGACCTCCCGGACGACTTTGTCTGCCCCGAGTGCGGCGCGGGCAAGGAGGAATTTGAGCCGGTCGATTGAAACCTGCGGCATGCCGCAAGACGCGTCCGTTGCAGGTTGGTACGTGCCCGCATGAGAACGGCCGCGACGTTTTGAGCCGGACGACGGGCAAGGACATCATTATGATGGATTGCGACCTGGCGATTATCGGAGGCGGCCCGGCGGGCCTTTCCGCCGCCCTCTACGCCGGCCGGTCGGACCTCAAGACCATCCTGCTCGAGCGCATGCTCATGGGCGGGCAGGTGGCGCTCACCATGGACATCGCCAATTATCCCGGTTTCCCCGAGGGGATCGACGGCCCGGCCCTCGCTGAGAAGATGCGTGCCCAGGCCGAGCGATACGGCGTGGTATTCCTCGACCGTGAAGCGGTCGGCCTCTCCCAGGACGGAAGCACCTTTCTCGTGACCTTGAAGAAGGATACGATCCGCGCCAAGACCGTGATCGTCGCCACGGGGTCGGACCCGCAGAAGCTCGGCGTCCCGGGCGAGTCGGAGCTTCGCGGCAAGGGGGTGAGCTACTGCGGAACCTGCGACGCGCCCTTCTTCCGGAACAAGCGCGTCATGGTGGTGGGCGGCGGCGATTCCGCTCTCAAAGAAGCGCTCTACATCGCCAAGTTCGCAAGCGCCGTCACCCTTGTCCACCGCCGCGACGCGTTCCGCGCGGAAAAGTTCTACCGGAAACAGGTCCTGGCGCACGATCGGATCGCCATCCGATGGAACACCGTTGTCCGGAGCATCCGGGGAGAAAACAAGGTCCAATCCGTCACCCTGGAGGACGTGAAGACCGGCTCCCGGGAGGACGTGGAGATGGACGGCATCTTCATCTTCGTGGGCAGCATCCCCAACACGCAGCTCCTTTGCCGTCTCATGCCGGATTTCTGCTGCAATCACGTCCGGACCGATCTCGACATGATGACCTCGATCCCCGGCCTCTTTGCCGTGGGCGACGTGCGCGAGCACTCCTACAGGCAAGTGGCCACGGCGGTCGGCGAAGGCGCCACCGCCGCCATGGCGGCCGAGCATTACCTTTCAAGGCTGACGACCTAATGGCGCTGCAGGCGAAAGACCTCTTCGATCTCGCGCGACAGATGGAGCTCAAGGTCGCCTCGATTTATGAATCCATGGCGATTCGTCTTCCGCCGGGCAGCCGCGAGGCCCTTTTTTATACCAAGATGGCCGCCCAGGAGCACATCCACGCAGCCTGGGTGGACGAGATGGAAGGCCTGGTCGACCCGCATTTCCTTTTCCCCGATCTCTCGAGAGAGGATTTTACGATCACGCTCTCCTCGATCGAGGATTTCCACGACGAGGTGGAGCATGAAGACCTGTCCCTTCCGGAGCTCATGGAGATCACCCTGCACCTCGAGGGAAGCGTGGCCGAAGGGTTTTACACGCGCTTCCCAAGCGAAGTCCCGGGTGTTCCCAAAAACCTCGTGAAACGTCTCATTCGCTCGAGCGTGGAGCATGCGGCCGAGGTCGCCCGTTTCCGCAAGGAATGCTGCAAATTTTGACGGTAAAGCGCGATAAAATGGCTTTGTCAATCTCGCAACGTGAACGAGTGTTTTGTATCTCCTTTTCTCCGG
>JAZDLH010000224.1:0-2246 GCA_043802275.1 Planctomycetota bacterium | reverse complement strand
CATCGTCCACCTCTCCAGCGCTGCGGGGCTCGATGCGGTGCGGGCGCACCGGGCGGCGGGCGCGCGCATTTTCGCCGAGACGTGCCCGCAGTACCTGTTCCTCACGGAGGCGAAGTACGCCGAACCGGACGGCTTCTGCTCGACCTGCTGCCCCCCCTTCAGGAAGGATGAGGACCGAGAAGCGCTCTGGGGCGGGCTCGCGGAGGGGTCGATCGACACGATCGCGACCGACCACTGCCCGTTCATGCGGGAACAGAAGGAGACGTGGGGCGGCGATTTCACCCGCCTCCCCTTCGGCATCCCCGGCGTCGAGACGATGGTGCCTCTCCTCTTCAGCGAGGGAAGGGAACACGGGCTTTCGTACGAGAAGCTCTCCGCGCTCTCTGCGGGGAACGCGGCAAAAATATTCGGCCTGCCCGCCCGTGCGGGAATCGAGACCGGAAAGAAGGCGGATTTCTTCGTTTACGATCCCGGAAGGGAGCGAACGATCGACCATGTTGCGCTGCACATGCGATGCGATTTTTCGCCGTATCAGGGGATGCGCCTCACGGGATGGCCGGTGATGACGGTGCTCGGGAGCGACGTGTGGGGGGCGGGTTCAAGATGCGCAACAGGGGCGTGAGGGTCGTGGGTCAGGGCCCCACCTCGCGGGAGTGCCCGAAAGGCGGGCCCATCCCCGAGGTGGGATGGTCGTGGGAAGCGCCGTAATCCTGAACCCTGAACTCTGAACCCTGGAGACTCGATGGAGGCCCCACCTCGCGGGAGTGCCCGAAAGGCGGGCCCACCCCCGAGATGGGCTGGTCGTGGGAATCGCCGTAATCCTGAACCCTGAACTCTGAACCCTGAACACTGAGAATTAATGACCCGACTTCCGGCGCTGGATCTTGTTGTCCTGGCCGTCTACATGGTCGGCACGGTCGCCTTTGGCTGCTGGTTCCTCAGGAAGAGCCGCGTCTCCGACGCATTCATGAAGGCGGGCGGGTCGATCCCGGGATGGGCCGTCGGCCTTTCCATCTTCGGCACCTACGTGAGCAGCATCTCGTTTCTCGCCCTCCCCGGGAAGGCGTTCTCCGGGAACTGGAACCCGTTCGTCTTCAGCCTCGCACTCCCGCTCGCCGCGTGGGCCGGCTCCCGCTTTTTTGTCCCGTTCTTCCGCCGCTGCGGCGACATCTCCGCCTATTCCCACCTCGAACGTCGCTTCGGGATCTGGGCCCGCCTGTACGCGGTCGCGTGCTACCTGCTGACGCAGATGGCGCGTACGGGATCGATCATGTATCTCCTCGCCCTGCCGCTGAACCACCTCCTCGGCTGGGACACGCGGCTGACCATCCTCGCGACTGGCGGCCTCGTGACGCTCTACACGATCCTCGGCGGGATCGAGGGGGTCATCTACACGGACGTCGTTCAGAGCATCGTTCTGATCGCCGGGGCGCTCGCATGCGTGGTGAGCATCCCGCTCGGGATGCCGGAGGGGCCGGGCCAGATGTTCCGGATCGCCGCGGCTCACGGGAAGTTCAGTCTCGGGAGTTTCGGTCCGTCCCTCGCGGCGAGGACGTTCTGGGTCGTGCTCCTCTACGGCCTTTTCATGAACCTCCAGAACTTCGGGATCGACCAGAGCTATGTCCAGAAGTATCTCGCGGCGAGATCGGAGGGGGGGGCGAAGAGGTCCGTATGGATGAGCGCGCTCCTGTACATCCCTGTCTCGGCGTTCTTCTTCTTCATCGGCACGGCGCTCTTCGCATACTTCACTGCCCGCCCGGAGGCATTCTCCCCGGAGATCAGGGCGGAGGTCGCGGCGGGCGGCGGGGACAACGTATTTCCGTACTATATCGTGCACGCGTTGCCGCGGGGGATGTCCGGGCTTCTCATCGCGGCGATCTTCGCGGCGGCGATGAGCACCATCTCGTCGAGCCTCAACTGCTGCGCGACACTCACCCTCTGCGACCTCTACCGCCGCTTCCTGCGTCCGGGGGCGGGCGAGCGCGAATCGATGGCGGTCCTCTACGCGGGGACGCTCGTCTGGGGGTGCGTGGGGGTCGGCTTCGCGCTGGGAATGATCCATATCAAAAGCGCCCTCGACGCATGGTGGACCCTTTCGGGGATTTTCGGGGGAGGGATGCTCGGCCTCTTCCTCCTCGGCTACACGGGGACGCGCGTCGGGAGCCGCGCTGCGGCGGGCGGCGTCCTTGCGGGCGTGTTCATGATCGCCTGGATGACGCTCACCCCGAAGGCGGCATGGTGCCCCG
>JAZDLH010000223.1:0-2976 GCA_043802275.1 Planctomycetota bacterium | reverse complement strand
GCGGAGACGCCGGCGGCGCCAACGGCTGCCGCGCGCGCCCCGGCGCGGCGCCCGGCGGCCCGGCTGCGGTGATTGTTTAAGGGCTGTTTTAAAGCCGGCCCGAAATACACCCCGGCGCGCTGGAGCAAGGACTTGCGTCGGTTTTGCAACCGCTTTTAAAAAACGACCGGCCCCCGGGCCCCGCAAAAGGGGGACCGGCGTGAGAAGGACGTAAAAACATGGCCAAGCGTTTTCGCTTTCGACTGGAACCGGTGCGGCGTTACCGCGCCCGCCTCGAGGAGGCGCGCCTCCAGGAGCTGGCCGAGACCCAGCGGGGGGTCGTGGAGCAAAGGAACTATCTCCAGGGGCTGGATCGGGAGAAGCGGACCGGGCAGGAAGAGGTCGTCCGCATGTACGAGGCGCGGGAGGACTTCAGCCATATCCTCCTCGTCCACCGGTACATCAACACCGTGAATCTCCGCAACGTCTTCGGCGAGCGGGAGCTCACGGCCCGCACCGCGGAGATGAGCCGCCGGAGGGAGCGCTTCATCGAGGCGCGGCAGCGGCGGCGCGTGCTCGACCTTTTGAAGGAGCGCCGGGCCCAGGAGCACCGGCGCGCCGAGGACTCCGTGGAGGTGCGGTTCCTGAATGAACTCGCCCTCCAAATCGCCCGACGAACGCGGCGGGGTGCCGCGGATCCCGAGGCGGCCGAAGGCGCCTGAACGAAGCGGGAGGAGCCGACCCATGGCCACGAAACCGACCTTCATCACCCACGTCTTCTGGATCCTCGCCGTGGCGATGGCCGTCAATTTTATGCTCCTTCTCCTCGCGATCGGGATCACCTCCGCGCGCGGGATGATCCCCCGCGAGCGGTGGTATGAGGTCTTCCAGGTCCTGACCCAGGCGCGCGTGGCCCTACCCCGGAGCGACATCGAGGATCTCCGGCGTTTCCGGGAAAAGGAGGCCACAGAAGCCGAGGCCGAGCGTTTCGAGAGGGGTGCCGGCCCCGTCCCCGAGTACGCGCGCAAGCGCGCCGAGGAGGAAGCGGCGATGCGCGGGGAAGAGGCGCGCCTCCTCGGCGAGCGCCTGAAGCTGGAGGAGGAGAAGATCGCGGCCCTGCGCCGGGAGATCGAGACCGTCAAGCAGACGGCCGAAGACGCGATCTCGGCCCTGGCCGTGGAGAAGGAAAAGGCCACGACCGTGGCGTTGGCCGAGGAGACCGCGCGCCTGCAAAAGACCTTTGCCAACATGGATGCCGGCGACATCGCCACGGACTTCAATGTCCTCGCCGCGGGTCGGGAGGAGGGCCTGGCCTACGTGGCCGAGCTCTTGAAGCTCCTCAAGCCCACCCAGGCGAGCGAGATCCTGACCGAGATGACGCCCGAACTGCGGCAGCGGATCTGGCCGCTCCTTCAGAACGAATACGCGAACCTTCCGCCGGAGAAGGTGGCGGCGGAGTGGAAGGAACGCGGCATAAATCCGCTCCAGATGAAGGAATACTTGCGGAGCATGCCGCCCGCCCAGGGGCTCGGCGTCCTGCGGAGGCTCGACCGGGCCACGCGCGAAGAGGTGGAGAACCTCCTTGCGCCCCTGAATCCGTCCGAGACCTTGCAAGCGGCGGGGGGCTGACCATGGGAGGGTACCGGCGCTTGACGGTCCGAAAGGCGCTTGCGGCCGTCGCCCTGGCCGGATGGGGCCTGGGGACCGCTCTCGCGGCCGAGGCATCCTCTCCGGGGTCCGGCTCCGGCCGCCTGATGAGCGGCGGATTTCAAATGGGCGAGGTCGCAACCCTCGCCGGCAAGGGGGCCTCGCGCCAGGGTTCCAATCCTGGGGAGACGGAAGGGCTGCATGTCGGAGACGCCCTGTTCAGCGGAGAGACCGTCCGGACGGGAGGCGCCACGCTTGAGATCTTTCTCGGAACGTATGCGAGGCTTTGGCTCGGTCCGGATTCGACGATCGAGCTTCTCGATCAGCGGGAGGAAACGGAGGCGGCCAAGACCCTGCTGCGCCGGAGAATCCTCTTCCATAACGGAGTGCTGCGCCTGCGCGTGCGCGAGAACACGGTCCGCCCCGAGCCCGTGCTCCTATTCCACCGCTCGGTAGAGCTGGACGTGGGTTGTCCGGAGATGGCCGTTCCGGGGGGCGTGGAGATCCTCCTCGAAAGTCATGCAAGAGAGGAGGCCGTTTCGGCCGATACAGTAAAGGGAGTCGCTTCCCCCCGCGGGGAGGAAGGCCGTACGACGGGCGGCGACGAAGAGCCTCCGTCCGTGGCGACGGTGTTGAACGGGTCGATCCTCGTGACGCGGCCCCGGGCGGCCGGGCGACCGCAGACCGAGACCTTGACGCTGCGGCGGGGCGAGGCGCTGACGATCCCCATGCAAAAGGCGCCGCGCCTGCCCGATCCGCGGCCTCTGGCCGCGGAGGACGAAGCGCTCGAAGCGGCCCTGCAGGAGACGCAAAAACGGTGCGCTTTCAGCACCGAGGACTGGGGGCGGGAATCGATGCCTCCGCCCCGTTACAACCGGGAACTGGATGGTCCCTAAAGCCGCGTTGCGTCGGCCCGGGGCGATCCGTATTTACAGGCTTGGAAAGGAGGTGATGCAACGGATGGAATGTACCTCGGTATCCCAGGTCCAGGACTCGGGCGCCATGCTTTTGTCCCTCGTGCCCGCTTCGGGCGGGAACGGGGCGGACGACGGGAAAGGGTTTCTTTCCTGGATTCGTTCCGCTCTTACCCAGGGCGCGCGAGGACAAATAGGCGCGCCCAACGCAAAAGCCCCTACACAGGACGCTGTTGTGGCGGGGGTCTCGGAAGCTGGGGATACACCTGAGGTGCGGGGCGCGGAACCCTTCGCCGGCCGGTCGAGCCAGGCGCCGGAAGAGGGGGGCCGCATCCTTGTGTTGCAGAAGGCGATGGAGCGCCTGGCGGCATTGGCAGGCGATGGATCGATCGAGTTGGATGACATCGAGGAGTTGAGCGAAGACGAGCTCGCGCAC